>CAZUVM010000042.1:0-28475 GCA_964623885.1 uncultured Verrucomicrobiota bacterium | reverse complement strand
AATGTACAAGTTCATCGGCATGACGCATCCGCGTGTGTGCTACACCTTGCACAATCTTCAGCACCAGGGCGTCACCGGCGAACATATCCTGCGCGCCACCGGCTTGAACCGGCAGCCGTATTTCTTTCACCAGGACCGGCTCCAGGACAATTTCAATCACAACGCCATCAACCTGATGAAAGGCGGCATTGTTTACTCGAACTTTGTCACCACCGTTTCACCGCATTACTGTTGGGAAATCCTGCATGGCTCGCAGGACTACGGCCTGGGCCGCACGCTGCACACCCACCGCAACAAACTCGGCGGCATTTTGAACGGCGTCGATTATGAAGTCTGGAATCCCGAATTGGATTCCCACATCCCGCACCGCTACAGCGTCGATGCTCTGGACGGCAAATACGAAAATAAACGCGCGCTCCGGCAGCGGTTTTGGCTCCAGGACGGTTATAAGCCCATTGTGACTTACATCGGGCGGCTCGATCATCAAAAAGGTGTCCCGCTGATCACCCACGCCATTCACTATTGTCTCAACCGCGGCTGCCAATTTGTCCTGCTCGGCACCAGCCCGGATGGCCGGATCGGCCATTTATTTTGGACACTGAAACAGCGATACAACGAGAATCCCGACTGTCACCTCGAACTCGGATTCAACGAAGAACTCTCGCACCTGATCTATGCCGGCTCCGATATGATCCTGGTCCCGAGCCTGTTCGAGCCCTGCGGCCTGACTCAACTCATCGGCTTGCGTTACGGCACCGTTCCGGTCGTGCGCGCCACTGGCGGCCTCGCGGATACCGTCTTCGACGCCAACCACGCCCAACGCCCGTATCACGAGCGGAATGGTTATGTGTTTAACGATTTCAATAACCAGGGCCTGGAATCTGCCCTGCACCGCGCCATCGGCATGTGGTACACCTACCCGCAGCATTTCCGCGAGCTCGCGGTCAACGGCATGCGCTACGATTTCTCCTGGAACCACCCCGGCCAGCATTACCTGAACGTCTACGAACTAATTCGCGACAAGTGAGGTTCTAATATGCACCCTCACCGATGAAGCCACTAATTGTTACTGTCTGTGTTGTCATCGCGCTAGACCGTTTAAACGCGCAGCCGAATGTCTGGCAGCCCACGCCGGGACATACGCAGGTGCCGATATGGCCGGGGGCGGTTCCGGATGCGCGGCCGGCCGCCGGACCGGAGGCTGTTAGAACGAACCTGCCGCCGCCGCCCGTCGTGTTCGTGGTTAATGTCAGCCACCCGACGATGACGGTTTACTCGCCCAATGGAAAGAATACCGGTGTAGCGATCGTTGTGTTTCCTGGCGGAGGATACAACGAGCTGGCCATCAATCTCGAAGGCACGGAAATCTGTGATTGGCTGACGTCCAAGGGCATTACCGCGGTACTGTTGAAATACCGCGTGCCGAGCCGGGAACCGGGGCTGTTTGGGGAGTCGCGGCGGGCGCTGGAGGATGCGCAACGGACGCTGAGTCTCGCGCGCTTTCACGCCGCCGACTGGCATATCAATCCCCGCAAGATCGGGGTGATCGGCTTTTCCGCCGGAGGGCATATGGTAACGGCGACGAGCACGCATTTTGACCGGCGGTCGTATGCGCCGGTGGATGCGGCGGACCAGGAAAGCTGCCGCCCGGATTTTGGGATAGCGCTTTATCCGGGACATCTCTGGACGGAAGAGAAAGGTTTTGAGTTGAATCCGAATGTTCCGGTTTCCGCCAATACGCCGCCCACGTTTATCGTGCAGGCCGAGAATGACCCGGTAGATAACGTCAACAACTCACTGGTGTACTTCGCGGCGTTGAACCAGGCAAAGGTTCCGGCGGAGATGCATTTGTATAGGGAAGGCCGGCATGGGTTCGGGCTCCGGCACAAAGACCTTCCGATTGGCGCCTGGCCGGACCTGGCGGAGAAATGGCTGCGGACGATTGGGATGCTGAAGTAGCACGGTCTTGGCAAATCGCCACTCATGCTTTTGCTTGCTCTGCCTCACGTTTGCCGGTCAATAATCAACGGCGATCGAATACCATGAAACCCATCTCCCGAAACTCAGTTCCTGCTGCTTTTAACAGCTTGCTGCTGATCTTGGCATCCCTCTTTGTGGTGTCACCATTGTTGGGCGAGGAGCCCACGAATTCAGCCAGGCGATTCGACGATTTGGCCAACGCGGCTCTCGCCGCAATGAAAGCACGAGCGGAAGAACTCAAAATCAAAGGCGTTGCGGTGATCGCATACGCGGAAGGCGAAACGGTGAGCTCCTGGTCTTCAAAAATGGTTGTGGTCGGCACGCTCAAGACACCCGTGTCAGAAAAGGACCAGGGATCGAACCTGCTTGCCATCGCCTATTCAAAAGCAGCGGAAATGGCGGATACATTGAAAGCAAGCGGAAGTGGAGTTCGAAAGCCGATGAAAGGTGAATTTGGCTGGCAAGGTGGAGTCATTCAAAAAGGGAAAACCGGGTACCTGATTGCGGCTTTTAGCGGGGGTAAATCTGAGGATGACGTGAAGGTCTCGCAAGCCGGCCTCGATTTGCTGGCGAAGGAACTTTAAGTCTCGAAATTACGCACAATTCCGGGCAGACGACTGTCTCTGCGATTTACGCTTTCCGGTTCAGTTCCCACGCCGCTTGCAGAAGCATACTCCAAACCGCACAGCGCGCATTACGTTTCACGTATCACGCATCCTGCATCATTATCGAGTACCGCAGCTAAATTCCCTCGCCCATCGACACGCTGTTCTCCCAGTCCCGGAGAATCTCCTGCCACAAAGCAAAAATCTGCTCGGCCAGTTCGACCGCGGTTCTGTGCGGCATCCCCGCCGCCTCGCCCCAGCGCGACGTGGCGCCGGGCATCTCGAAATGATCGGATTTCTTGGCCGCCGCCTCGAGCAACCGTCGAAATCGGCTTTCACATTCATCGCGGCAAAACCAGTCGTCGGATGGTCTGCCACAGGTGACCGGGCTTGGGCAAAACCGTGAGCCAACTATAGAGCGGTCCGCTTGGACGGCGCAAAAGCAACAGCCAAAAGTGATGTGCGCGACCCACAGCAGTCATATTCGCACCCAAAAAGCAGCATCTAAAATGCCAGCGAAGTCCTTTTTCACCCATCAGGAGCATCGGCGCGGGCGCGGCGCCCTTCGTCCCCTCTCAAATCTCAAATCCAGAGATCTCAAATTGGGGATCGGGCCGGGTGCGATCCCACATCATCAAAGCTGTGGCAGCTAGTTTTATTCCGAAACTGGCCTAATCCCCCTCACCCCGTCCCTCTCCCCACACCGTGCCGGTGAGGCCAATAGCGGGGTGAGGGAGATTTTTTCGGGTGCGTGTACCCAGGGTGGCGCTTGGCCGCGGGCGGCCTCGCTGATCCTGGGCTGCTATTTTTGGGTCATCCCTGACGGGATTTCCGGGCGGCAAGCTGGATTCTGGATTGCCAGAACGCGGACTTCGGAGTGCGGAGTGAAACGTGATGCGTGATACGTGATCCGCCTTCGCTAAAGCTACGGCGGACAGGTGCGTGAAACGTGAAAAGGAGCCACCTCGCTCCCTCTCCGACCGAGCCGGTCTGGCCAACAGCCGAGAGGTGGCAAAGGTTGTGCGAAGGGCGAGGAGGCTCGTGTGAGTTCAGCTTAAAGATCGCAGTTCCCATGTGACCCGTGGATGTAGAAGGAATATATTTCAGATGGACTAAGCGCGCGCCGCCACAAGCGTAGTTCGTCTATGCCTCCCGAGTAATCTCCGTAAAGAGTTGGGTCCGGATGCAGGGCCACGAGCAGTGGAGCGGTCGTGGTTAGGTCGCCAGGCTCGGAGTCGGTGTAGAAAGTGGTAACAAGCTGTCCATCCACGTAAATCGCTCCACTGGGAGAAGCGGAGTGGTTAACGCACACGGCCACGTGATGCCAACTATTGTCGAAGAGTTGAGGCCCGGTCCAACCTGCGCTAAGTGGTGGGGAAAGGGTGTCCGACATCTGAAACACGACCTGGCCATTGACTAAACAAAATTCATATCCCTCAGTGCTCCCCCCGTTGACGATTCGTTTGCTCACAATTTCTTCAACGCCATAGGCGGTGTTAGCCGGGACCGGGGCTATCCAAGCGGTGATTGCGAAGTCCTGGCCAGGACCGAAATTCAGAGCCGGACTGTCCGGAACCGAGAATCCCGCGTGCGCGGAAGGGCTTCCGGAAAAGTCAACCGCACCTTGAACCTCTCCCATTATAAAGGAGTAGCTTCCCTGTAGTGTGCCATTATGCCCCCCAACAACATCGGTTGCATCCGTATCGAGATTCCAATATGCCGCCAGGGAAGTTTGATCGACATGAGAGCAAATACCATTTTGAAAGGAAGATTTGCACCCGGTCCGGCGTGCGTCGTGTTGGTACATAGGCCAAGCAGTGTTCGCCGGCTGATAGAGCTGGCCCGCATGATCGGTGATGGCAAAGATGTTGGTGGAATCGGCTACATAGATAGTTCCATTGGGCGCGATTAATGGCGAGCTGGACGTGTAGACGCCCCAGTATTGTGCGGGGTTCCCAAAGGGGATCTTAAGATTGACTCTCCAATCTTCTGTGGGCGGGTTATTGGCGGCGTCGAGCGCAAAAAGCCATGCAGTCTGATCGTCGTCCGGCCCTTGCATCGTGACATATAGCATATTGTTCTCGGAAAGCGCAGCAGTGGAAATTATGGGGTGCAGTTGGTGTCCAATCCAATCCGGAGGGCACCACGTCCATTTGAGGCGGTTGTTGCAGGATGTAGGGCTGGTGTCGAGGGCGTACAACAGGCCGTCCTCTCCTCCAATAAACAGTGTGTTGTTGTAGCCTAAGATGGGAGAGGACTGGAAGCACCGCAAGGTCGGCCTGGCATGCGGCACGAAATTCCACAATGGGGCACCCGTCGTTGGGCAGAAGGCTGTAACGCCAATCTCCCCGCCAACGTAAACAGTGCCGTCTGTATCGATTGCAGGGGAAGCGTTAAAGTGAACTGGCAGACCCAAAGGGGCAATGTCACTTGGAACGAGCGACTGCCATTTAACTACGCAGTTTCTCCCAACGGTATTGAAAGCGGTTAATAGACCGTTGTGCTCGCCCAGATTGTAGACGGTTCCGTCGTTAGCGATAGCCAGTGAGGAGTCGGTGTCACCGTTGCCCAACTCGCCGGCGGTGTTCAGTGGGTTATCCCAAGCGAAGCCGCCGCCGGACTGGTAAAGTGCATAGACGTACGACGGTACGTCGTAAGAGTCATCGATACCGAGATAAAGCGTTCCGTCAGGCGCGATTGCGGGCGTTGAACAAACATCGGAGTACCACTGCCAAGGCGGACTAGCCGTGTCGCCCGGCGTATACGCCGTCCAGTTCCGATCCAGCAGCCCTGGGCTGTAAGAGTAGACGCTGGGGGCGTTGGCACCAACAAAGACGGTGCCGTCCGCACCGATTGAAGGTGACGACGGGCTGTTGTCCGGCCGTTCCTGGTTCCATATTTGTTCGGCACGACCAAAACAATATCCGCCGTTCCACCCTCCTGGGCGGAAGGCAACAGTTACATGGACATTCTGTTGCGGAGTTCCGGCTATGCCTCCTTGCGTCGCCAGGTAGATAGTTCCGTCTTCCGCAAGCGCGGGAGACGATACGAACGGTTGGAAGTTGTAAGTGAAGTTCGGCGGTTGCCAGGACATTATAGGTCTGGCCCAACTGATCCAACCAGGGTCACCGCTCGCGGCGAAGCTGATGGAACATGACAAAAGCAAGATGGACAATGGCAGTGCACTGCGGTTGGTGATAAGGCCGGTGAGTTTTATAATTATCGAGCCGAGGTAAGCAATAGGACTTGTTTCGGTATGAGAACGAGTAGGTTTCATAGTTTCCGTGTTTGTGAGTTTTGATCGCACGGAAGCGGCGAAGCATGTGAGGCTTCCGCGTGGTGGTCCTTGTGGTCCCGCTCGAGTGGCAGCGGATACTCCGACTACAGTAGCAATGTCTAGCTATTTGTCAAATGGCTGAGAGTCGGAAGAGTACTAACCAGTTCCCTGGCTCATCGCTCCCGACCTGCAGGACGCGGTTACGCAGACGGGTAGGTCACCTTGCCGTCGGGGAGCGTCTTGATGCCGGCTTGGGTGAGACGGGCGATGACCTCGTTCACGGCGGCAGTGGTGCCTTGATTGCGCAGTTGTGCCTTAATGTGGGCGGTCAGGGTCTTGAGGGTGCGCGGCCTGGCGTTTCTCAGCTTGAGCAGCCTGTCGGCGATCTTTCGGGTCAGGTCCGAGGCCGAGGCTACAGGCGGTGCAGAAAGCTCAGGAATGTCAGCGAGCGATGTGATCCGGCGGCAGGTGATGTTTTGGGTTTTGAGGTACTGGATGAGCGGGTCGAAACCTTTGTCTTTGGAGATGATGTAAAAGAAAGCGTCCGGGAGCTGAGTGGAGAGACGGCCGATGTAATAGGCAATGTGGAAATCGAGAGCGTTAGGGCCTGTACCCTGTATGCGAATGTATTCGGCGTCGGGACCGAGCGGCTGGAGTTCAGCAGCCAGCTCGAGAGGGACCTTGGCCTGGTGGGCGCCGCAGAAGACTTTGGTCTGGAAGGGGCGTCCCTGGAGCTGAGCCAGGTCTTTGGGCTGAATGTTCTCGAAATCGATGAGGATAATATTGGTTTTCAAGCGACCGTTGTTCGGTGGCGGAGAATGGTATGCTCGGCAAGGTAGGGTGACAATGGGAATGATGAGATATTGGCCGGATACTGGAACGCGCCAGGTGGAAGCGCACGGTGCGATTAAAAGTGGGTAACGGAAAGTAAACCGTTGAAACGGTTGATTTGCTCTCGGTGTCCGGCCCACCCTCATAAAAATAAATGGGGGTGTTAATGAGAGGGCGAACCGGGAGCAGGCCTGGCATCGCACCCACTTTTAATCACGCCCGGAAGCGCATGGATAGGTTGGTGGGGAAATCGACTCCTTACGCCGTCGCCTACAAGATCCAACCGCGCGATTTTGGTGGTTGCGAGCGGGAACCTCTCGCGAATTCTCTTCGTTCGCGCCGGCATCCTCAGTAGCTTCAGCGCAATGGCTGTCCGCGAAGCAGCGCGGGGTCGGCCCCACTCAGAATGGCAACCGCCTCCGGCTTTTCCAGGGACGCGTTTCCGGCTCCGCGCTGCCGATATTCAACTCTATCGCGCCTGCGAGGAACTGACGCAGTGGTTGCTTTATGCCATGGTCGTGTTCAGTCCCTGGGCTTTCGGCACGACGCAACCCTGGTCCGTCTGGACGATGAACATCGCCGGATATTGCCTGGGCTTGCTCCTGAGCATCAAGCTGGCGCTGCGTTGGTGGAAAGGTTATCGGCCATCGCGATGGGACGATGCCGGCCCGGGCGCCGGCCATTGCGCGTCCGGAACTGACCGGCTTACGATTGCTCTCGCTGCAGGCACAACAGCGGTTTTGGCGTACATCCTGATCGCGGCGCTCAATGCGCGGGCCACTGCCAGGTTCGACGGCTCGACCGTCACTTTCGAATACCACAAATCGATTTCGTGGCTTCCCCATTCGCTCGATAGCGCGGCAACCTGGAACGCGTTCTGGATATGCCTGGCACTGGCTTGCGCCTTTTGGTCGGCGCGTGATTGGATCCTGGGCAAGTCCGATGAGGAACAACTCGCAGGCCCGCGCCAGGTCGAGTCGATTGAGTCGGACGCGGTTGCGCCATTTCCGGTTAGGTTGCGCCGTTTGCTCTGGGTAATGGCTATCAATGGCGCGCTGCTCGGAGTCGAAGCCATCGTTCAACGAGTTGAAGCTTCGCCTAAACTGCTGTTCCTGGTTCAACCGCGCATTCACCAGACCGCCGAGACTCAATTCGGCCCCTTTGCCTATCGCTCGAATGCCGCGCAATATTTCAACCTGCTCTGGCCGGTGTGTCTCGGATTCTGGTGGACTTATCATCGCGTGGGCAGCACTCGCAGCCGCCATCACCTGCTGCTGATTGGCGCGGTGATCATGGCTGCGTGTCCGATTATTTCGACCAGCCGCGGCGGCGCTTTCGTGGCCGCGACAATGGCTGCGATCGCCGCGTTCGTTCTCGCGGTCCCGGCATTCTGTATCCGCGAACGTTATGGTCACTGCGCAGGATCGGTCGCACTCCGCGGGCTGGCGCTTTTCTTCAGCGCCGTGCTGCTGCTGGGGGCATCGCTCGGATGGCGCGCGTTGGCGCCGCGGCTGGCGCAACTCGATGATGGCATCGCGACACGCCAATCATTATATGACGCCGCGAGGCCTATTGCCGATGACTACCCGCTTTTCGGCACCGGCCCCGGCACATTTGAGACCGTGTCCTATCTGTATCCCAGGCCGGACGTCTATTGGCCGCCGCAACTACATAACGACTGGCTCGAAACTCGCATCACCTTTGGCTGGATCGGCAGCGCGTTGATAGCTTTCGTGTTTCTGTTGGTAATCGCCCGCTGGTTCAGTCCGGGCGGCATTCATGGCAGCCGGCGCTTCGTCGTTCTTGGATGGCTGAGCCTGGCTGGGTGTCTCGCGCATGCGCGCTACGATTTTCCTTTCCAGATCTACTCGGTGCTTTTCGTGTTCGTTTTGCTTTGTGCCGTCCTTTCAACACTATCTCCGCGCCATCTGCAAATTCAGTTTAACCACAGATGAACGCAGATGAAACCCTGCTCTGCCCCAGGCGATCGATCCAGAACATTTTTTCACGCAAAGACGCAAAGGTTCGAGAAACATTGAGCGGTAATCGGTGTGGTCGATTACGATTACGATTAAGAGAAGGAAAAAAATTGCCCGCCCCAAGAAGTCCCCCGGAGCGGGCGCGAAGTAGCAAGTACAACCTGAGCCGTTCCCTACTTAGTGGCTTCTTTCTCTTTTGCTGGCTCGATCTTGGTTAGCGTCAACTCGCGCTTGCCATCCACACGCTTGACCGTCCCCACCGCCGTGACTTTCTTTGGATTCTCACAAATCTGCTCGTGAAATTTTTTGGCGACGTCGTTGTTCATTACATAATACTTCACCATCTGGCCGGAATTGTTTTTCGCTTCAATGACCGTCTGGCATTTGTCGGATTCCTTCAGGGTACATTTGGCGCATTTGGCCTCGCCGTGAATGGTTCGCTCCTGTTCGGAGCCCTGATCCGCGGCATAGGTAGAGGTCGCTAATGCAAGCAGCACAAGCCCCGCGATACTGGTGAGCAGCAATTTCGTTTGTTTCATAGACGTTCTTGTTTGGTTGATTCGGACTCTTAATAGACCATGTCACCGCGCCTTTGTTCAAGTCGGTAATTCTCCTAGTCCGGCAGAAATTTATGGGGCTGAGAACTAAATGCCTGAAGGATAACAATATACAGTAGTTTCAGGTTGCAAGTCTTGTACCAAGGATTCCTCGCTCCCAATTGTCTCAATAAATAGAATCGACGCTGCCGATGGTCGCTATGGATGACGACAAAGTCCGGGTAGCTCAGAGCCTGGAAGGCACGCCGGACGCATTTGAAGCTCTCATTCGGGGGCATCAACGCATGATCTACGCGCTTTGTTATCGCATGACTGGCTCGCTGGCCGAGGCCGAGGATTTGGCCCAGGAAACGTTCATTCAGGCCTACCGCCACCTGTCCGAGTTCCGCGCCGAGTCGCGTTTTTCTTCCTGGCTCTATCGCATCGCGTTGAATCTCTGTCTCAATTGGCAAAAAAGCGCACAGCGACGCGAGCGCTTGCTCCGCGAGTGGGGCGAACAGGAAACCACTATGTCGCAGGCCGAACCCGCAAGCACCCGTGAAGTCCAGGAAGCGCTGCTGAAACTGCATCCCAAACAACGTGCTGCAGTCGTGCTCACGATTTACGACGGATTGACCCACGCCGAGGCCGCCCAGGTGTTGCATTGCTCGGAAACCACCGTCTCGTGGCGACTGTTTGCGGCGCGGCGAAAACTGAAGGCCATTCTCAAAAAGACCTCTGCGTTCAAGCAGCTATGAACAACCGTGAGCTGGACAATCTCTTGAAAAAAACTCCGGTGCCGGAACGTCCGGCTGCATTCTGGGATCAATTTCCGGGCCGTATCATGGAAGGGATCACACGCCAGCACCGCAGCGCAAATGCCCCTCGCCGCGTTTCACAGGAAATTCTCGCGGACCATCGACGGCTTCCTTTCGCGTCGCTTTTGTGGCGTGGCGTATTCGTCGGCGGCCTGGCGATGATTTGTATTGTGATCGGCTTTGCGCTCGGCTTGCGCCGCGGTCATGGAGGATCCGCCGAAGCCGCGCAATTGGCCCTGGCTCAGAAATTCTTCGACGAAGTCCAGACGCTCTTCCCCAATCAAGTCGAAGCGATCGAGTTTGACGCAAAGGGAACCCACTTGAAACTCGCGGAGCACGCCGACCTGCCCGCTTCTCCTCCGCTTTATGTTTCGGTGTGCGGGCCGCAGGGTTGCCGCCGCTTTGTCACTTTTAGCGGGCAGCAAATTCACATCGATGGCAACGTCCTCGACGTGCTGCTCGACCGCCAGGGAGAAGTGCTGGTCGTGGGTAAGCAGTGGATCTGGCCCGATCCGAACCGGGAGCACCCTGCCCCGTACCGGGTCGAGGCCAGGCTGCTGCCAGTTGCATCATGAGCGCTGGGTCGACCAACACCAATCGGCATAGCAGCGCGGGAATTGAGCGCCTGCTGCCGAAAACTCCCCTCACCCTGACCCTCCCCGACAGGGGGAGGGAACAGCAAAGTGAGTTGGTCCGAAGAATTACTCGCGTGGTTTCGCCGACTGACGGGCGAAGATTCTCCCTCTCCCCACGGATGAGGGCCGGGGTGAGGGGAATCTGGTACGCACGTTTCTCATACTGCTTTCTCTATTGCCTGTTCGCGCTCTTCCTTGCATTGGGGGTTCTCTTTCCGGCGTATGGTCAACTCCGACTCCTTCCCGACTCCGACCCGATTCAACTTTTCGGTAACGGCTCGCGCCAAGTCCCTGTGCGATGGACAAACACCAACCCCTCTCCCGTCATGCTGGAAGTTCGCGCCCGTCTGTTGCAAGCTAGTTCGGCAACAGCCATTGTTCTGGGCGACTGGTTTTGGAAAAAGCTCGAGGTACTTCCCGGCCAAACGGTTCTCGAGTTTGCCCGACTTGAATTCCCTGCAGTCCGTGGTGCGACTCGTTTCCTGGTCCAGTGGATCGCAAGCACGAACCAGGTTTTGGGGATCACTGAAGTCATACTGTATCCGACCAATCTCCTGACGGAGCTGCACGTGTTGGCTGGCGGCCAGCCTGTCGGGCTTCTTGACCCGCAGCAACAACTCTTGCCCACTCTGAAACCGCTCGGAGTGGAAATCGTGGACTTGCAAGAAAGCGGTTTGCTTAATTTCACTGGCAAACTCGCCATCATTGGTCCATTTGCCTCTAAGACGAATATGCCGGATGACCTACTGCCCCGGATCAAGAGTGCCGCTGCTAAAGGCGTCGGCATTGTTTGGCTCCAGCCGCCTGCTGCGCGGGATGAACCGCTCAAGCCTTCCTTTTACCTCCAGGCTGGACGTAAAGGCGCCGTCGTCGTGGCCCAGCCGTACCTCATCGCGGACCTTGAGGGGAAACCTCAGTCTCAACTAAATCTTCTTCATTTGGCTCGGCTCGCCGTGCGGCCTGAACCGCCTCCGCATTTCGAATTGACCCAGTCTACAAACTAACAGGAACCACTATGAAACTGTGCAAATTAATCTCATTCCTCCTCGTGCTGGCTTTTGCCGGCACGACTGCCTTTGCAACCGACATTCTGACCGTCGCCGTCTTTGATTTCGAATCCCACGACGAAGGCATCCGCGATCTCGGTCCGAAAGTCGCCACTCTGCTCAACGCGAACCTTTCGGCCGAACCGCAGCTTATGACCGTGGAACGCGCTGAGCTCGAAAAAGTGCTTAGCGAACAGGAACTTGGCCTGTCCGGCACCGTATCACCTGACACCGCGGCCAAAGTCGGGCACCTGACTGGCGCGAAAGTCCTTGTCACCGGCCGCGTGTTCCGTGCCGACAAAGAGTTGGTCCTGGTCGCCAAGATCATCGGCACCGAGACTAGCCGTGTCTATGGTGAGTTGGTCAAAGGCGGCACCTCCATGCCGATTACCGATTTGTCTGCCGAACTGGCGAAGAAAGTTGCCGCGACGGTGACCCAAAAAGGCGACACCCTTATCGCCAAAGTCGAATCTCGTGATGACCGCATTGCCCGGATCAAGAAATCCATCGCCGGCAAAAAGCTGCCGACCGTGTCCGTGAAAATCGGCGAGCGCCACTTCGGCCAACCTGTCATCGATCCCGCTGCCGAAACCGAGCTCGGCCTCATCCTGCAGCAATGCGGTTTCACGATAGTCGATGATAAATCCAAAGATCGTCCTGATGTTGAAATCACCGGGGATGCCTTTAGCGCCTACGGCCTGCGCAAAGGCAACCTCATCTCCTGCAAAGCCCGCGTCGAACTCAAAGCACAAAAACGCAGCGGGGAAATTCTCGCGGTCGACCGGCAAACGAGTGTCGCTGTTGATGTGACTGAGCAAACCGCAGCCAAAACCTCCCTCCAGGAAGCCGCGCAGGAACTGGCGGAGCGGGTTGTCCCAAAGCTCGCACAGTAAACCGGGAAATCTCCGCGTGCTACCAAGCCACGACGGGGCCAAACCGCAGTCTGAACCTTGTCCTGGTAAAGTCCTTCGCGAGACAGGCAGCATGTTTGACGAGTCACATCGACTCGGTAGAATCCGCTCCATGCGTGACCTCAGAATCGGAGAACTTTTAGCCTTCTCTTCCAACATTCGGTTCAGCGTGGTGATAATCGGAATAGTCGTTAGCGCAACGTTTGCGGCTACCGCCGCATCCTTTTACACGCAGCGTTTGGAAGATCCTCATGCGGTGTATGTCACTGGCCCATCCGGTGACGATGATACGGCATCTCTCCAGCAAGCCATCGATCGCGCGCAGCAGACCACCGGCCAGGGCATCGTGTTTGTTGGCCCGGGAAATTACAACCTTACGAATACGCTTCACATCTGGCCCAGTATCCGCGTCATTGGCTGGGGCGCCACGCGTCCGATCATTCACCTGCCGGCGAACACTCCCGGATTTCAGGATCCCGCTCACGAAAAGGTGATGTTCTTTTTTGCGGGGGCCCGGCCGGGGTTTGGTCGAAGCCGTGGAGCAAGTGCAAACCAAAACGCTGTGCCTGACGCGAACCCGGGCACCTTCTACTCCGCGCTCGCCAACGTTGATGTCGAAATCGCGGAGGGGAACTCGGGAGCGGTCGCAGTGCGCTCGCGCTACGCCCAGCATTGTTTTCTTGCCCACATTGACTTCCATCTCGGTTCTGCTCTAGCCGGCGTTCACGAATCCGGCAACGTCATCGAAGACGTGCATTTTGTCGGTGGCAGTTATGGCATTTGGACCTCGAAGCCTTCCCCGGGCTGGCAACTCACGGTCATCGATTGCACATTCGAAGAGCAGCGCGAGACAGCCATTCGCGAGCATGAAGCCGGCCTTACCCTTATCCGGCCGCGCTTTCTGCGCGTTCCCACCGCCGTCGCGATCGAGCCAGATATGGCAGACGAACTCTGGGTCAAAGACGCGCGTCTTGAGGAAATCTCCGGTCCGGCCTTCGTTTTCGGTCTCGAAAGCAATCCGCGCAATGAAATCAACATGGAAGGAATCACTTGCCGCGTCGTGCCCACCTTCGCCGCGTTGCGAGACAGTGGCAGAAAGTTTAGCGCCCCGGCAGCCTGTTACACTGTGAGGACTTTCTCGCATGGGCTGCATTTCTCTGACATTAGTGCCATTCCTGAGATCAAAAATCTATTCGATGCCGTTCCCCTGGCCCAACTGCCCCAGCCTGCGCCCTCTGATCTTCCTGACCTCCCCTCGCGTGATTCCTGGGTGAACCTGCGCGACCTCGGCGCCAAGGGCGACGGCTCGAACGACGACACGGAAGTATTTCAAAAAGCGATCGCCACCCATCGGGCCATCTACTTGCCCTCCGGCTTCTATATCGTCCGCGACACTCTCAAGCTGCAGCCGGACACCGTCCTGATTGGCCTTCACCCGGGAGCTACACAAATCATTCTTCCCGATGATACGCCCGTCTATCAAGGCGCCGGCTCTCCCATACCTTTGGTCGAGACGCCGAAAGGCGGCAGCAACATAGTCATTGGCATTGGCCTCTACACTAGTGGCGCGAATCCACGGGCCGTCGCCGCGCTTTGGAAAGCCGGCTCCAACTCGTTAATGAATGACGTCCGGTTTCTCGGAGGCCACGGGACGCCCAGGCCGGATGGCTCGCGCGAGCGCCCCTACAACCCCGAACACTCGGCCGACCCTAATCCCAATCGCCGCTGGAACAGCCAGCATTCCAGCCTATGGGTCACCGACGGTGGCGGCGGAACGTTTCTCGATATATGGACTCCCTCAACTTTCGCTGCAGCGGGCATGCTCGTGTCAGATACCACCACTGCGGGCCGCGTCTATCAAATGTCCAGCGAGCATCACGCCAGCCACGAAGTGCAAATGCGGAACGTGGCGCATTGGCGCTTCTACGCCCTGCAAACCGAAGCGGAACGTGGCGAAAGCGGCCAGGATCTGCCGCTGGAACTCGACTCATGCCACGACATCACCGTGGCCAACCTCCATCTTTATCGAGTCATAAGCATGTTCCAACCTTTCCCCTGGGCAGTCAAAATCTCCAATTCGAGCGACATTCATTTTCGCAACCTCCATTGCTACAGCAACAGCAAGGTAAGCTATGACTCCGCCGTGTTCGATGAGACACACAAGGTGGAGCTACGTCAGCGCGAGTTCGCCTGGCTGAACCTCTCTGTCCAATCGCCTCAACTCAATGCTGTTCGCCGATCACCTGTCGTCGCTTCCGGAGCTCAAGTACGGAAACTCGTCAATGGCTTCTACAATATCTCAGGTGGCGCGACGGGCCCGCACGGTGAGTTTTACTTCGTGGATGCCCATCCGGCGCACATTTATTGCTGGGATCCCGCTGCATGCCAGGTAGTCACCATCAGCAATGCTCCACCGGAACCGGTGAATTTGGCCGCCGACCAGGACGGCAACGTCCTGGTCATTTCCTATGCCGGAAACGGAAAGGTGTACAGTCTCAATCCGAAGGGTGTCACCGCTCCTTTGGCACAATCGCCTGTGGTGGATCGACCTGGCAAAACCTTCTTCCTGCCCGTCAGCGACTGGCGCATGAATCGCGAATCGCTCTCGCATCCAGCCACTCACTTCGTCTCGCCTGACGGCAGAGTCGTCCTCCCAGTCGGCTCGGATTTTCTCAACGGCACCACGAGTTGGGGCGTGAAATCAAGTCCCCAAATCCGCTCGTTCGGGCTCGCGCCAATCACCCCAGGGCAACGCTTTTATGTTACCGACGAGGCCGAACTCACGACCTGGGGAGCCACGCTCAATAGCGATGGCAGCCTAAAGGATTTTCAACTCTTCGCCGAGCAGGGCGGTGAAGGCGTCGCTGTCGATTCCAAAAGCAACGTGTACATCGCTGCCGGCCAAATACATGTATACAATTCCCATGGCAAGCTCGTGGATACAATCCAGGTTCCCGACCGCCCCACTCAGCTTGTGTTCGGCGGGACTGACCGCCGGACCCTTTTCATCACGGCCCGGACATCACTTTATGCGGTCCAGATTCGTTATCCGGGCCGCTGAACACCAATGCCGCCGATAGCAGTTGAACCGCTTTCATAGGGCAAGCTCCCCGCCGCGTCCAGGTGCAGTGAACTACCTAAGCGGCAGGAACTTCTGAAATGTGGCAATGCATCTAATGGACAGCAGCTGGCATAGGACCCTTATTATCGGTAGTCATTTCCCTTAGCCAAGCATAAGCCTAGCTCCTAATTGAGTTTGGGGGACATTTCTCCTAATTTGTTGTCATGCAGACAACAGATGTTAGGCGCTCTTCAGAGGTCAGAAGCTCCATTAATGAGCCGGCGCCTCGCCGCTCACCTCGCAATGGAGACGGGGCCCCCGGCCGGGTCCGCCGTGCGGATTTCAAAGGGCGGAACGCCAATGGCGCCGGGTCCAACTACCGCGGCCTTATCGAAGCGCTGCTTAACTCCCGCTTGTTTCAGGAATACGAGCGGGCGTTTACCGAAGCTACCGGATTACCGGTCGCCTTGCGGCCTGTCGAGACCTGGCAATTGCCTTACCATGGCAAGCGCAACGAAGGCCCGTTTTGCTCCATAATTGCCGAGAAAAGCCGCGCCTGCGCCTCTTGCCTGTCCGTCCAGGAACGGCTCTCTGAACTGGCGGTTGAGGAAGCCCAGACGATTGGTTGCCATAACGGGATGTGTGAGAGCGCCGTTCCTGTGCGCCTGGGTGACCGGGTGATTGGCTTCCTGCAGACCGGTCAGGTTTTTCGAAAAAAACCCAGCCAGGGCCAATTCGAACGTGCCGCCAAACAAGTCGCTGAATGGGGCGTCAGCGTCAGCCCTGAAACGCTGCGTGAAGCGTATTTCGCGACCCGCGTCGTGCCGGCAAAGCAGCACGAAGCCGTCGTGAAACTCTTGACCATTTTTGCTCAGCATTTGTCAATGCTCAGCAACCAGGTCGTGGTCCAGCAAGAAAACGCGGAGCCGCCCGTAATTATCAAGGCCAAGGAGTATATCCAGGAACACCAGACCGAGAATCTGCGCCTGGGCCACGTGGCTCGCGCCTGCAATACCAGCACCTTCTATTTCTGCAAAATGTTCAAGAAGGTCACTGGCATCAACTTCACGGATTACCTGTCCCGCGTCCGGATCGAGAAATCGAAGAACCTGCTGCTCAATCCAAACCTCCGAGTGAGCGAAATCGCGTTCGAGGTCGGATTCCAATCGCTCACTCATTTTAACCGCGTATTCAAGAAAATCCTCGGGCAATCCCCCACCGAATACCGCGCGCAGCTGCTCGGGATCGGTTAACGGCACCGGCGCACATCAACTGCGGAATTGGAGCGCGAGCTTTGCAGGTGTTGGTTTAGAAACCGCTTCATTCCTCTCGCCGCCTCGGCGAGACGCCCCCTCCGGATTACCTGCGGCTCAGGATTTCCCCTTTTCTTTTTTGTCAAATGTCGCGAATAATCACCGTCGCTCCCGGATGACTGATTATAGCAAGATGAGCCGCGCGGAACTGATCGCGCGGTTGCAAGCGCTCGACAAGCCTGCCGGCTGTCCGGTTGCTCATTCTCGAGCTCAACACACCGAAATTGAACATTTGCCGGGCCCGCCACGTCACCAGGGAAATAAAGATGCAGGCAGGGAATGGCACGATACCGAGGAACGCCTGCGCGCCATCCTCCAAACTGCGGTGGAAGGGATCATCACAATTGATGAGCGCGGGACGGTTGAGTCGATGAACCCCGCCGCGGAAAAGACATTCGGGTACGACGCGCGCGAAGTGGTCGGCAACAACGTCAAAATGCTGATGCCATCGCCTTATCGTGAAGAACACGACACCTACATGGTTAATTATGTGCAGACGGGTCATGCCAAAATCATCGGCATCGGACGAGAAGTTGTTGGCCAGCGCAAGGATGGTTCTGTTTTTCCGATGGATCTCGCCGTCAGTGAAGTGCGGCTGGCCGGCCGCCGTCTGTTCACCGGGTTTGTTCGTGATATCAGTGAGCGCAAAAAGGCCGAGGCGCACCTCGCAGAAATGGCGCAGTCGCTGGCCGAAAAGAACAAAGAACTTGAAACCATCGTGTATGTGGCTTCCCACGATCTTCGCTCGCCGCTGGTCAATATTCAGGGTTTCAGCCAGGAGCTGACTCGGGCCTGCACTCGACTAAAAGCACGGCTTACGGGTGAAACCGCGACCGCACTCGATAAAGAAGCCACCACCCTGCTAGGCGAGGATATCCCGGAAGCATTGGACTTTATTCAGGCCGGCGTCGTCAAAATCGATATCTTGCTTTCCGGCTTTCTGCGCTATTCGCGCCTGGGCCGCGCCGCTTTGCGTCCCGAATGCCTGAACATGAATGACATGCTCGCGGGCATCGTGCGAGCCATGGAGTTCCAAATCAAACAAACGGCCGCAGCCGTCCAGATTGGATCCCTCCCGGACTGCATTGGCGACGCCACCCAGATTAATCAGGTGTTTTCGAACTTGCTGGACAACGCGCTGAAATATCTCGATCCCAGGCGGCCGGGTGTCATTTCTGTCTCCGGCCGGGTGGAAGATGGACGCGCCGTTTTCGAAGTGCGCGACAACGGCATCGGAATCGCGCGCGAACATCAGGGCAAGATCTTCGAAATCTTTCATCGGCTCAACCCGGCCGCCAGCCAGGGCGAAGGACTCGGATTGACGATTGCGCAGCGCATACTCGAACGGCACAATGGGCGCATCTGGGTCAAGTCGCAGCCGGGTAACGGCAGTGTCTTTTTTGTCTCGCTGCCGAGCCCGGCGCCGCTTCGCCGAGAACAAAGCAATAGGAATAAATAATCGTGCACGTATGCCGGATCCACGCGAGGTAGTCATTTTGATTGCGGAAGACGACGCCGGACATGCGCGCCTGATCGAGAAAAACCTGACCCGCGCCGGACTTCACAACCGCATCCAGCGCTTCGACAATGGTCAGGCAGTCCTGGATTACCTGTTCCGGCGAGGCTCCGGGCCGCTTCGCGATGCTGAACGGCCATATTTGTTGCTGCTCGACATCCGCATGCCCCAGGTCGATGGCGTTGAAGTGCTCCGCCAGCTCAAGCAAGATTCCGAATTGCGTAAAATCCCAGTCATTATGCTTACCACCACCGATGACCCGCGCGAAGTGGAACGCTGTCATGCCATTGGCTGCGCCAGCTACATTGTCAAACCGGTGGATTATGAAAAATTCGCCGAAGCCATTAAGAGTCTGGGATTGTATATCTCGCTGGTCGAAGTGCCGGAAATTAACGGCCAGAAATGACGAGACTTTGGCAATGGGTGAGGCCGTAGCGCATCGAACAGTCTTCGTTGTAGATGATGATCTCGGGCTGGTCCGGCTCGTTGAAAGAGCCCTTCAGCGCGAGGGCGTAAGCACCGCCGGCGCCGGATCCGCTGCCGAAGCGCGAGCCTGGCTAACACAACACTCGCCCGATTTGGCTCTGCTGGATCTAAAACTTCCTGATCTCGACGCTAAAGATCTCGTTGCCGAACTGACTGCCGCCGGTCGTTGTCCGCCGTTCATCATCATTACGGGCCAGGGTGACGAGCGTGTGGCCGTGGAAATGATGAAACGCGGCGCGCGCGATTACCTGGTCAAGGATGCCAATTTTCTCGATTTCATGCCGGCAGTGGTCAGGCGGGCACTGGAGCAAATTGAAAATGAGCGCCGGCTGGCGCAGGCGGAAGAACAGGTCCACCTGGTGCGCAGCGTGGTTGATCAAGGCTTCAGCGCTGTGCTCATCACCGACGCGGCATTGCCCGATCCCAGCGTGATCTACATCAACCCTGCCTTCGCTCAAACGACCGGCTACCGCAGTGAGGATGTCATCGGCCGCCCGCTCAGCAGCATGGCCGTTCTGAGCAATGTCCATCGCCGCTTACGGTCAGGTCTGCCCGCAACCGCGTCTTTCATCGACGAGATTTCCTCCTATCAATCTCCTCAGGGCGAGCGCTGGGGCGAATGGCGCATGGGTCCAATCAAAGACAAATCAGGCGCCAATACGCATTGGCTGATCATCTTCCGGGATATCACCGAACGCAAACGGCTCGAAAAAGAAATTCTCGAAATCAGCGATCTCGAACGACGGCGCATCGGCCAGGACCTTCATGATGACCTCTGCCAGCATCTGGCCGGAATTGAACTCATGAGCCAGGTCCTCGAACAGAAACTGGCCAAACGCTCCAGAGCTGATGCCGCGCGCGCCGCCGATGTCGCCCGGCATGTTCGGGATGCCATCGGTCAAACCCGCTCGCTGGCGCGCGGGCTGTCGCCCGCGACGCTGGAATCCGAGGGTCTGGCTTCCGCATTGGTCGAATTGGGAGCTACCACCGAGAAACTGTTTGGCATTACCTGTCGCGTCGAATGTCCAGGCCGCGCAGTAACGCAACCGTTATCAGTAGCAACGCACCTCTACCGAATCGCGCAGGAAGCGGTCACCAACGCTATCAAACACGGCAAAGGGACTGACGTGCTGATCCAGCTCCAGAATACCGATACCGGCGTCATGCTGAAGATCGTTGATAACGGCCGCGGTTTTGGACAACTCCCGCCCCCGCAAACTGGCATGGGCCTGCGCATCATGCATTACCGGGCAGGCATGATTGGCGGGAGCCTGACCATGGACAATGGGAGTCACGGAGGAGCGACGGTAATCTGCTCAGTGCCGGCAAAGGCGCCTTGAATAATTTCCTTCGTTCGCTTCGGCTCCTTCGATAGTTTTTCCGAAAACCGTGAAAAAGGCGACGTCAGCAAAAAAGAGAATTGTGCTCGTCGACGACCACCCGATGATGCGCGAGGGACTGGCCCAATTGGTCGGCCACGAGCCCGACTTGCAAGTGTCCAGCCAGGCGGAATCAGCCGCTCAAGCGCTCGACGCGGTGAATGCGCAAATACCGGACTTGCTCTTGTTGGACATCTCGCTGCCGGACCGAAGCGGTCTGGAGTTGATCAAAGACCTGCACACACTTCACCCGCAACTACCCATCCTGGTCGTCTCTATGCACGACGAATCCATTTATGCCGAGCGTGTGCTGCGCGCCGGCGGACGTGGTTACATTATGAAACAGGAAGGCGGCAAGAAACTCATGCAAGCCATCCGCCAGGTGCTTGCCGGCCAGGTTTATGTCAGCGAGAAAATGTCCGCCAAGATCCTGGAACTGTTTTCGGGACGTCGCGCCGAAAGCGCTCAGTCCTCAGTCGAAAAACTCTCCGATCGCGAGTTCGAGGTGTTTCAACTGATCGGCCAGGGCCAAGGCACTCGCCAAATCGCCGAGCGCCTTCGCTTGAGTGTTAAGACGGTTGAAGTCCACCGCACGAATATTCGCAAAAAGCTCGAAGTCGCCAACAGCACGGAGCTGGTGCGCTATGCCGTCCGCTGGACGGAAGCCCGTAATCCCTAAAGCACTGGTTTTCCCGATTTCCGCCTCGGGAGGAATCGGCTATGTTATGGCATGTGAAGCGCATTGCCGTTGTTCCCTGACACTGCCAAATTCAATTCTCAATCTTTAAGTCATTTAACCTTTTTGGTGTCCTCGTTTAACTCACCGCTAGCTGAGCTTCCCGCGCTGAACCAGGTCACCGTTCCTGACCTGTGGCAGCAGCAGGCCGTGACTGCTTTGCGCGAAGGCAAGGACGTGGTTGTGCAGGCGCCGACCGGCGCCGGTAAGACTCTCATTTTCGAACTGTGGTCCAATCAGGGCAAGAATCGCGGCCAGGCAATTTACACCGTGCCCACCCGCGCATTGGCCAACGATAAGCTGGCCGAGTGGCGAGCACGCGGCTGGGACGTGGGTATCGCCACGGGTGACCTGGCGGAAAACCTCAATGCACCCGTGCTGGTGGCGACGCTGGAGACTCAGAAGAACCGGCTTATCCAGGGCGAAGGGCCGGCCCTGCTCGTAGTCGACGAATATCAAATGCTTGGCGACGCCGATCGCGGCCTGAATTACGAGCTCGCCCTGGCGCTCGCACCGCCGCAAACGCAATTGTTGTTGCTCAGCGGCAGCGTAGCCAACCCGCAAGACGTCGCCAAGTGGCTCCGCCGGCTCGGCCGCAAAGCGATTGTAATTCGCCACGACGAGCGCCCCGTCCCGCTCGAGGAAGTCCACGCTAACAACCTCAGTTACCATCTTCCAAGCGAGATTCGTGGCTATTGGCCTCGAATCGTTGCCAAAGCCCTGGCCGAGGATTTGGGCCCCGTGCTGATCTTCGCCCCCCGTCGCCAGGCGACCGAAGCTATGGCTGCAGAACTCGCTCGCCAACTCCCGATACCCAACCCGCTCGCGCTTAGCACTGAACAGAAACTAGCGGTCGGCGAACATCTCGCTAAGTTGCTCAAAACCCGGGTGGCCTTTCACCATAGCGGCCTCAGCTATGCCGCTCGCGCCGGCGTCATCGAGCCGCTGGCCAAGGCCGGCCAGCTTCGGGTTGTGGTCGCTACCATGGGTTTGGCTGCCGGCATTAATTTCTCCCTTCGGAGCGTGGCCCTGGCTGCTGAGTCGTATCGGCGCGATGAAACCGAGCAACTGCTGCGTCCGGACGAGATTCTACAGATGTTTGGACGTGCTGGTCGGCGCGGCTTGGACGAAACCGGCTATGTCCTCATTACGGCCAACGAGATTCGATTGCTGGACGCCAACGCCGGCCATCTCCAACGCAGCGTGGCCGTGGACTGGAGCGCGCTTCTGGGTGTGATGGCCTCGGCGGTCCAACGGGGCCTCGACCCGTTTACCGAAGCCGTGCGCGTCCAGGAGCGCTTGTTCACTACCAAACCGATCTTCCTGGGAGTTGAGGAATCCCTGCGCCATCCCGATGTTCCCTGCGGCCTGCGCACCGACGCCGAACGGGCGCGGCACGTCCGCAAACGGGTGCGCGAACTGCGCAACAGCCGCGGCGAGTGGGAAACGGTGGATGAATTACGTGAGGTACCTGCTGCCGGTATCGTGGCGCCAGAGAACTCAATTCGCGCTGCGCCGACTCCGAAAACCGAGCCGCCTGGATCGCCTTCCCAAACCATCAACCAGGGCACTGCGGTTGACGAGGATCGCCCCTGGTCAGCGTTGGAACATGCAGACGCGACTTTGCCAATCGAAACTGGCACCATACCAACCGACTCTGGCGATCATAAGTCGCACCCTGCCCCGGCCGGCTTCATTCCAATTCTCTCTATCCCTGCCGCATTGGAAAAACTTGGCACCGGCACTCTCTCAGTTGTTGGCGAAAGCAAAGGGCGCAGAATTTTTGGACGCACGGTCACTGTCGCGGAGCGCTTGCACGATGATCGCATTATCATTTCAAAATGGATTCGCCGACTAACCAACTGGAGTGGTCGCCAGGCGCCTTTTCCGGTTTGGCAACAAAAGATTGCTCCACTGGTGGAGAAAGCCTTGGCCAAAAAAGCAACCCCGGTCCTTCGCTTTGTAAGCAAAGGCCACAAGATCCTTGCCGAGCTTAGCCTGGCTGAACTGCCTTTGCGCGTCCCCGTGGACTCCCGAGGGGTCGCAATCTGGCACCCCATCCAGCGCGAAGTTCTCCCTTACGATTGCGCCCAATGCACACTGGTTGAAGTTTGCAAAAACCTGCCCACGGTGACCGGCACCGCCATGCTGTGGCGCCGGCTTGGCCTGGTCGACGCCAGTGGCGCTCCGACGCTCCGCGGCCGTGTGGTAAGCTTCTTTTCCCAAGGCGACGGACTGGCCGTGGCCGCCGCGCTCGAGGATTCAACTTATGCTTTGGACGAGCTGGTCTACGACCTGGCCAACCTCGACGCCGGCTTTCGCTTCTGCGGGGATGACAACCGGTGGGGCGGACACCTGGCCAGCGTGTGCCACGAGAAGTATGGATTGCAATCAGTCCCAGGTTATCTCGAGAACGGCGTCCCACCGAAGTACGGCGCTGGCGCGGAACAGGTCGTCGCCTCAGTTCACCGCAATCCAGCCAATAAGCACGGCTGGGTTACCGATCTGCTTGGGCCAGGCGATATTGATCGGGCGATTATCGAATGGCGCAGTCTTTTGCGCCAGATTACTCACGCTCCGGACCTCGACTGGGCACGCTGGCGCGCTCTTCAGGCGATGGCCAAAGGCATCCTGAACGAAACCGAGTCGCCTACCGTGACGGATTTGCCGCCGCTCGAATACAACCAAACCCGGCGCATAGACCACCGCCTGATCCTCCGCCGCCACTAAGACGTCATTTGGATCGATCGACCCGGTTTGACTTTAACTCTCCGCCGCCTAATCTGCGTTATGCGAGTTTTCCTGGCGTTGATTGTCGGAATAATCGTCGGTGCGGCCGGCTGGTGGTATTTGAGCACACGCGACGGCCAGGCCCGCGTGCATGCCGCAGGCGATCAAATCGAAAGCGCGGCCAAGTCTGCTCGGGATACTCTCGAAACTAAATTGCGCGTCCTGGATCTGCGCACCAACGATATCAAGGACGAGTTGGCGCATACGGGCGAAATCATCCGCCGCACAGCGCGAGAAACGGGTCATGCCATTGCCGATGCCACCGCCGATGCTCGCACCACCACCGCGATTAAAGCGAAGCTGTTGAAAGATCACGATCTTTCTGCCATGAGCATTTCGGTCAATACGACCGCCGGTGTGGTGACGCTCTCCGGCACCGTGCCGTCGACCGAGGCGATCAGCAAAGCTATGCTCCTCGCCATGGAAACCGACGGCGTGCGCGAAGTGATCTCGACACTTCAGGTCAAGCCGAAGTCTTGATCACGGAGCCGGAGCCGTTGTGACCGTGCGATACAGCGGCAGCGAAGCCGCGCCGGCCCAACCACCCCACGCGGCCACCAGCAGGCCCAGCAGCATGGCAACAAAACCCGCCAGTGACGTCTTGGAAATTCCGGTCGCCGCTTGCTCGCCCACTTGCCGCGCTTGTTGTGCGGTTTCGCCTTTGATCTGTTGGAACTGCCCGTCCCACTGGTTTACCAGATTTGAAGCCTGCTGAGCCCAGCAGCGTTCCTGGGCAGCGTGCGCACAACGGATTACTCCATCTGCCTGGTCGCGTGTCATTCGTCCATCAATCCAACGCAAGCCAAGCCTGCTAAGCCCTTAGTTTCAGCCGATTCGGCATGCCAATTGCTGTTTTGAACCATCGGAAACGCGGATTTTTTGCATTTTTGGCCCATGACTACCGCCTACACCCGCGCCTCGCGAGCGAAAGCCTCCGCCCCGCCACCTGTGGCGAAGCCCAAGCCATTGCTGGCAGAGGGCGCGAAGCACAAATCGCAATTGCGGGAGTTCCAACGCCTAGCCGGCGATGCGGTCATGTCCACTCACGAACGAGCCGAACGGCTGTTCGAATATGCCGCCGATGGCTTTTACCTGCACGACCTGACCGGACGGTTTGTAGATGGAAACCGGGCAGCGGAGGAACTGTCGGGTTACCCGCGGGAGGAGCTCATTGGGAAAAACATGCTCGAGTTGAATCTACTGGACGAAGCGGATCGGGCGCGCGCGGCAGCCGACCTCGCCCGGCTGGCCCAGGGCCAGGTCACCGGGCCGGATGCCTACACCTTGCACCGTAAAAACGGAACCCGGGTCACAGTCGAGATTCGCTCATACCCCATCGAGATGAACGGCGAAACGCTGGTCCTGGGCGTCGCGCGCGACATTACTGATCGGCAATTGGCCGAGCAAGAACTGCGCGCATCGGAAGAGCAGTTGCGCGCCGTCTGGGAGCATTCCATCGATGGCATGCGGCTAACCGATCATCGCGGCCGGATCATCGCCGTGAACGAAGCCTATTGCCGGCTGGTGAAACTCCCGCGGGAGCGCCTTCTCGGGCAAGTTTTCTCGGTCACTTACGCGGAAAAGGGCATAGAGGGGCGGCTGGACGATTATCTTAAGCGCTTCGACTCCGGCAAGATCATCCCCCGACGCACCACGCGCGCCCAATTGTGGAACGGTGAGGACCTTGATTTGGACATTACCAGCTCGTTCGTTGAAATGGGCCAGCGTGGCCGGCTGGTTTTGACCATCTTCCGCGATATAACGGAACGGCGGCAGGCCGAGCGCGTGGGAGCGGCGTTCCTGAACCTGGGCCAGCAGTTGAGCGCGGCCCAAACGGCGGAAGCCGCTGCACAGATCATTGTCGACATCGCCGATCAGTTGTTGGGCTGGGATAGCTGCAACTGCGACCTCTATTCGCCCGAAACCGATCTGTTAACGCATCTGTTGACGCTGGACATAATCAATGGCAAGCGCACTAAGTGCGTCCCCGAAGTTGCCATCCAAAAGCCGACCGGTTTGGGTCGGCGCACCCTCGAGCGCGGCGGCCAACTCATACTGCGCGACGCGCAATCGCGGTTCCAGCCGGGGGACCTCCCGTTCGGCGATACGTCACGCCGTTCGGCCTCTATCCTCTATGTGCCAATCCGCAACGGGACCGAGATCACCGGTTTGCTGACAATCCAGAGTTACTCGCTGCAGGCGTACAACGACGCAAGCTTAAAGACCTTCCAGGCGCTGGCAGATGTTTGCGGCGGGGCGTTGAACCGCATTCGCGCTCAGGAAGTGCTCGAGGCCACCCAAAACCGCCTCGCCCATTTTCTCGCGGAAAGCCCAGCGGTAATCTACTCGTTGAAGCACGTGGGAACGACTTTTGTGCCGGCCTGGTACAGCCATTACCTGCAGGAATTGCTGGGGTTCAGCCCGGAAGCGGCGTGCCGTCCGGAATGGTGGCCACAACAGGTGCACCCCTCCGACCGGGGAACAATGCAGGAATGGCTCACGGCCATTCTGAAACACAAAAGACTCACTCGCGTCTACCGGATGCGCCACAAAAACGGCCAGTATCGGTGGCTGCACGACGAGCAGCGTCTCGTGTGCGACAGCCACGGCGAGCCGATGGAAGTAGTTGGTTCCTGGGTCGATGTCACCGAGCATAAAGCACTCGAAGAAGCCCAACGCCGCCTGGCCATCGCGGTCGAGCAGGCCGCCGAGAGCATTCTGATTACGGACGTGACCGGCACGATTCAATACGTTAACCCCGCCTTCGAGCAGGTCACCGGCTACACGCGCCACGAAGCGCTTGGCCAAAACCCGCGCCTCCTCAAAAGCAGCAAGCATGATGCCGCGTTTTACCAGCAGATGTGGCAGACCCTGGCCGCCGGAAATTCCTGGCACGGGCGCCTGATTAATAAACGCAAGGACGGCACTCTCCTCGAAGAGGACGCCACCATCACTCCCATGCGTGATCCCGGCGGCAAAATCACTAACTTCGTCGCCGTCAAGCACGACGTCACCCGCCAGGTCCAGTTGGAAACGCAGTTGCGGCAGGCTCAGAAAATGGAAGCCATCGGCCAACTCGCCGGCGGCGTGGCGCACGATTTCAACAACCTCCTCCTGGTGATGCGCGGCAACGCCGAGCTGTTGCAGCTCGACGAAGACACGCTCTCCGAGCCAGTTAAGGAATCGCTGCGCCAGATCACCGCCGCGGCCGAACGCGCCGGCAATCTCACCCGCCAGCTTCTCGCCTTTGGCCGCAAACAGGTGATGCAGGCCGAGCCACTCATCCTTGACGAGGTGATCGTGAATCTCGCCAAGATGCTCAAGCGCCTGATCGGCGAGCACATCAATCTCCGTTGTCATTACTCCGCCGGCTTGCCTTACCTCGAGGCCGACGCCGGCATGATGGAGCAGGTCCTAGTCAATCTCGTGGTCAATGCGCGCGACGCTATGCCTCATGGCGGCGACCTTGATATCAGTACCGAACGCGCCTTGCTGCGGGATTCTGACCTTCACATCAACTCTGAAGGCCGCGCCGGCGAGTTCGTCTGCCTCAGCGTCCGCGATAATGGCACGGGGATTGCCCCCGAGCACCTGCCGCGTCTGTTTGAACCCTTCTTTACCACTAAACAAGCGGGCAAAGGCACCGGCCTCGGTCTCGCCACCGTCTACGGCATCGTGAAACAACACCAGGGCTGGATCGAGGTTGACAGCCGCCCCGGCGCCGGCTCCACCTTCCGCATCTATTTGCCGACTGTGCCTCCTCCCGCTTCCAAAGCCGCCGCTGCCCAGGCCGAATCCGCCCGGCGCGGCGGCACCGAATCCATCCTCCTGGTTGAAGACGAAGCCGCGGTGCGTCGCATCACCCGGCGTATCCTTGAAAGTGCCGGCTATAAGATCTATGAAGCCCCGCGCGCCAAAGAAGCGTTCGATCTATTTGCCGAGCACCGTGAAGAAATCGCCCTGCTGCTCACGGACATCGTCATGCCCGACGGCGTCAACGGCCGCGAGCTGGCCGCGGATTTGCATGACCAAAAACCGGCCCTGAAAGTCCTCCTCATGAGCGGCTACAGCGGCGAGAGCGCCGGCAATACCACGCGTTTTCTGCAGAAAACCGGCGCCCATTTCCTCCAAAAACCTTGCACCGCACGCGACCTGCTCGAAACCGTCCGCCGTACCCTCGACGAAAAAGTACCTGGCTGAAGGTTTCACGTTTTTACGTTTCCCTAGTCAGGGTTTCCATTTCATATTCCTAATCTACCTTAAGTATTGTATTTATATTACTAATTTTTAACTTGATTGTGCTTAGCAGTTCGGGTTAAGTTTCCGACGTTAAATAGTCAAACTCCTGCGCAAAATCGATACCGGCCTTTTCTTCGCCGAGGGTCAGTGGACCACTGACTGGCGCTGTGCGCAACATTTCGACGTCCTCGACGCGCAAGCCGCCATCAAACGTTACCAGCTCAAAAATGTGGAGTTGTATTATGTTTTCGGCGAGCGACCCTCGGTCCAGTTCGACTGGTCGATTCGTTTTGATAACTAACGTTTTTCCGCTCGTCCGAGGGGATTCTTGAGGAGT
>CAZUVM010000041.1:0-11648 GCA_964623885.1 uncultured Verrucomicrobiota bacterium | reverse complement strand
GGCTCGCCAGCCGCCCCCCTGCTCGTTTTAGCTCGCTTCGGATCCAGCAAACAGTTAACCAAAAACAAGAGCCACTGGGTAACACCCTTTTGGCACAACGATACCCCTCCTCGGGTAACAGTTACTTTTGGCGCACGGCGGAGGGAAGAGACCCGAGTTCATGTAGGGTCTCGGACCGACTTCCAATGGGGTTTAACCAGAGGTCAAGTGGATTTAAAGCAATGCATTATGAAAGGCCTCACGTGCGGTTGCGAATAGGAATCGCTAGGTTTACAGTTTTGCCGTGCCGCTAAGGTTCGGTGCCTAAAGAAAGGAAGTATCATATGTCGACGTTGGCAGAAAAAGAATGTGTCCCCTGCAAAGGCGGTGTGCCTCGCCTAGAGGGGGCAGAATTGAAAAGAATGGAGCGTGAACTGGGCGGGGCCTGGAGAATAGTCGATGGCCACCACCTCGAAAAAGAGTACAAATTCCCTGACTTCCGCCAAGCACTGGCGTTCACGAATCGAGTCGGCGAACTCGCGGAGTCCCAGGGGCATCATCCTGATATTTATCTCACCTGGGGCAAAGTTAAGCTCCAGGTATGGACACACAAAATCAACGGTCTGACCGAAAGCGATTTTATCCTCGCTGCGAAGGCTGATAAGCTCGTTAATGGCGATTAAATGAAGGCGATACCGTGCGCGGCTTCGCCTGTCGCCCGTGTTGGACGGGGATTGTTACTTAGCTCGCTCACACGTTGAGTTGCGAGCGAAGACAAATTCTTCAACGACGCGGCCGCCGATTAGGTGTTCCTGAATGATGCGCTCCAAAACTTCAGCAGTGCACGAGTGGTACCACACGCCTTCCGGATAAACCAGCGCTATTGGACCCCGAATGCAGACCCTCAAGCAATTAGCCTTGGTCCGATAAACCAGCGGTTCCGGGCCGACCAGGTTCAGTTCCTTGAGCCGGCGTTTGAGGTATTCCCACGATTCGAGGCCCCGCGCTTTTGGAGCGCATTTCGACTCGGTCTGATCCGCGCACAGAAAAATATGGCGCCGGTATTTCTCCAGGCCGAGAGCTTCGGCGATAGGTTTTAATTCCGCAGTGCTCAGTGTGCTTACTTTGCCCCCTGGTCAATCCAAGCGCGAACGAGGCCAACTTGTCCCGGGGTCAATGGTTGGATGCCGGCTTTGTTCTTCGGCGGCGGCATGTAGTTATCGGGATCACCGGCATGAGCCACGTTATGCACCAGAACACTTCCGGCGCTATTGCCGGGCGCTATGACCTTCCCGTCCTCGCTGCCTTTGAGCACACCTTCCAGGCTGTCCAGTCGGAGTTTACCCTTCGCGCGTTTCGGTCCGTGGCACTCCACGCATGACTTCTCGAATATGGGCTGAATATCGCCCGCAAAGGTTACTCCAGCCTTCGACGCCGGCGGCGGTAGCTTGCTCACATCTACCGTTGTTTTGTGCTCGGCACCCTGCGCAGCGAGCAACGAGAAAGCGAAGGAGGTCGCGACAACGAGTGTTCTGGTGGTCATATTTATAGGCTTAAATTTGTCGCTAAAACTCTCACAATTTGCCGACGTGTCAAGTTTACTGAATCCTAAAAACGTCGATCGCTAATCTCAATTGGTTCTGTTTAGACTCTTAACACCGGGGCTCTTTGTCCGCCGCCAGCTGGATTTTAGCAACTGTTGAGTACTTGGCACCGTGAGGAGAGAGTTGGCTTCGAATCAGCTCGACTGAGTCCGCAGTCCAATCCCCGAAGCAAGTAGTTGCGAACCTCGCCGCCGCGCGCTCGAGGGCTGCCGCCTCAAGCTTCCGTATATCTTTGAGTCGAGCCAGGGTGAGGTGGCCCACAAATTTCTTCTCCGCGGGCTCGCTCGTAAACTCGCTCATGGAAGTCGCAACCCTCTGCTGCAAAGAAACCAGAGAATTTGTGTCATCATACACGCCGGCCCAAAGCACACGAGGACGACGGTCATTCGGAAAAAAGCCAATGCGCTCTGCGCGCAGCTCGAGCGGTGCGAATTTACGGCACGCAAGGCTTAGCTCAGTGATTATCTGTTCCACGCGTTCGGTCGCAACGCTACCCAGGAATCTTAGCGTGAGATGCATTTGGCCCGGGTTGGTCCAGCGCACGGCGGATTCAGGGGCAGTGGGGCGCAGCTTGCCTTGCGCACGCTCCAATGCTGCTTTGATTTCGTCCGGAACTTGAACGGCGACAAACAGGCGGAGGTGGCTGGGATTAGAATCGGGGTTCAAGTCAGGGGAGCGGTTCCCCGCGCGCCGCCAATAACAATCGATACCACTCTTCGCGTGTCAGGTCCAACTCATCGGCTTTGGCGGCCTCGCGGATACGCTCGGGTTTGATAGAGCCGACGATCGGCATGATTTTGCTTGGATGTTTCAACAGCCAGGCAAGTGCCACAGCTACCCGGCTCACACCGTGGGTTTTCGCGACCGCGTCCAAAGCGGGGAGGAACAACTCGGGGCGGTAGCCGCGTTGGCCGGGCAACAAACGGTTTGCGCCGGCGCCAATCAGTCCTGCCGCCAAGGGACTCCAGGCCATTGGTGTGATTCGCTCAATAAGACATTGGTCCAGGGTCCCATCGGTAAACGGCTCAAGGCGCGCGAGGCTAATTTCAATCTGGTGCACGACCAGCGGCATTGGACACGCCACTTGCAGCGCCGTAACCAGCGTCGGTCGAAAATTGCTGATTCCGAAGTAGCGGACTTTGCCCGCGGTTTGCAACGTCGAGAACGCCTTGGCGATTTCCTGCGGATCAGCCAGATAATCCGGACGGTGGAGCATATACAAATCAATCGTTTCCGTTCCTAGTCGTTTGAGTGATTCGTCACAGGCCGCGAGAATATGCTCGGCTGAAAAATCATAACGCTGGGGCGAGTCGGTATTCGGTGACCCGCCCGGTCGAATACCGCATTTGGTTGCCAGCAGGACACGGTCGCGCATTCCGGACACTTCCTTGAGGACTGTGCCTAATAGCTGCTCGGCCTCGCCGCGACAGTAAATATCGGCGTTGTCGAACAAAGTATATCCGGCCTCATACGCCGCGATAATGGCGCGCAGCCCGGCGGCGCGGGATTCGACGGTCACCTCGGCTGGATCCCAACTGCCGGCTACGCGCCAGCATCCATAAGCCAGGCGGCTGCTGCGCAACGAACTGACTCCGATGACGGTTGTTTGCATATCTTATGCGACTCGGAACGGAGATTAAGTCGAGCGGTGACCCGGTGCAAAGTCAAACTGAACTCTGTCTGGCTTGCCTTTCAAAGCCAATGCGGCAAGCTGCCGCGGTTGAAAGGTCTCCGGGTCAATCGAGTTTTCCGCAGCCGTTTTTTCCTTGCTGCCGTTGCGGGATTGTTATGGACAGGGGCATTCCCAAAAACTGGCATGGCCGGCCTGGGTTGGATAGCGCCGGGTTTGCTCGCCGCCTCAGCGCTCGGCAAGCGACCCGCAGAGGCTTTCCGCATTGGTTACGTCGGCGGCCTCATCCACTACCTCAGCATGTTGTATTGGCTGCTGTTAATCCCTTATCGGTGGTACGGGATACCTATAGCTCCCGCGACGGGTTGGGTCGCATTGTCCGCATTCCTGTCGTTGGTTCCGGCTACATGGGTTTGGCTCATCAGCTCTACACCTTTTGCGTACTCGAAAGCCGACCTTCCTGAGGCCGAATTGTCATCCAGCGAAGCTGGTTCTGGCCTTCCATATCAGACCGGCGCCCTTTCGCCGAATTGGCTGCGGCGAACAGTCTGGGCGCTCGCTGGCGCGGCCATCTGGGTCGCCGGTGAAATGTATCTCTCACGCATCTTCGGCGGTTTTCCCTGGTGCCTGCTTGGCGTCTCGCAGTACCCAATGGTGCCGCTGATTCAGTTTGCCTCGGTGACAGGCGTTTACGGAGTCTCCTTTCTGTTGGTTTGGGGCTCCCTCGGTTTGCTCTCCGCCGGCGTCGCTCTCATCCGTCGACCGACCGTGAGGTCGGCGTGGATCGGTGAAATCTTTATTCCGCTGCTCATTGTCGCTGTGCTCTTCAATGCAGGCCTGCGGCACCTCCGCCGTGAGATTGCGCCAGAACGCACTTTGAAGGTGATGCTGATGCAGCCCAGCATCCCGCAGACGGTTATTTGGGACGCAGCCGAGGATGTCCGCCGCTTCGAGCACCTGGTCGAATGGTCGAGTCAAATTCTGAACACCAACCACGCGGACGTATTGGTTTGGCCCGAATCGGCCGTGCCCAAAATGGTCCGTTACGACACGAACACATTCAACGCCATAACGAATCTCGCGGTGCGCCACCATGTCTGGATGATCGTTGGGTCCGACGATGCCGAGCCCAAAGCCGGCGCCGCAAACCCGGACGAGGCCGATTATTTCAACAGCAGTTTTCTTGTGAGCCCCAACGGCGAACTCCGTCAGCGCTATATCAAGCGCAATTTGGTAATCTTCGGCGAGTACCTCCCGTTGCAGAATTGGCTGCCGTTTTTGCGCGTCTTCACGCCGATTACCGGCGGCTTCGTCCCTGGCACCCATCCCGTCCAGTTCGACATGGCGCCCCTCGCTGTTAAAACCTCAGTTTTGATTTGCTTCGAGGATGTCTTTCCCCAACTGGCACCTAGCGATGTCCATCACGATACCGACTTCCTCGTGAACATCACGAACGATGGTTGGTTCGGCGAAAGCGCCGAGCAATGGCAGCATGGCGTTTCTGCGGTATTCCGCGCGGTGGAAAATCGGCTACCCCTAGTTCGTTGCACTAATAACGGTTTGACTTGCTGGGTGGACGCTAACGGGCGAATCCGCGAGATTTTCAGTGATAACCGGGGCACTATCTACGGTCCCGGCTTTCTAGCCGCGGAGATCCCACTTGGCGCGAAGGGCGCCCTTCATGAGCCAACTTTCTACACGCGCCACGGTGACTGGTTTGGCTGGGGCTGCGTAGCTATTGCGGGCGCCGTTCTGCTGCGGAGATTAATTCCAACTTTCGGGCTTCTAAAGTCCCGCCACGCCTCGTAGCCACTCGTGCGCCATCAGCGACGCGCCAAACGCGGTCGGGTGCACACCGTCCTTGGCCCATTGCTCCGGCGGCGCGTAGCGCACCGCTTCGTCGAACATCTCTTGAAACGGAATGAACGTGGCGTGAAAACTCTCAGCAACGCGACGCGCAGCCGTCCGATAGGAATCAAACTGGGGGAACCACTTGTCGTTAACCGCCCCGCAGCGCAGTACGAAAGGCTCGCAAATCACCAGCCTCACTTTGGGCAACTCCTTTCGCGTCCGCTCGATTAATGCGCGGTAGTCACGCTCGTAAATCTCCACAGTGCCGTTGTAGTTCCCATTGAGCGTATGCCAAATGTCGTTGACCCCGATCAAAATGCTCAGCAGTGTCGGCTTGAGATCCAGGCAATCCGGCTGCCATCGTTCCGCCAGTTGGTAAACTTTGTTGCCGCTAATGCCGCGATTGAAGATCTTTAAACCTGCTTTCGGCCGGTCCACCAGCAATTCCGCCGCTGCCATCCACGCGTATCCTGTCCCTAATGCCGCCTGGTTATTCGCATTTGCTGCTTGCTCGCGGCTGCGGCCGGCGTCCGTGATCGAATCGCCTTGAAAAAGAATCACATCGCCATCATGAACCAGGTTGTGCGGAGCCATTGGCCATGCACTCGCTGCTTCAGCACCGAGCGGTTGTCCGACGCCGGCAAATCCAGCCGCACCCAACGCGACCCCGGTCGCCTTCATGAAATTCCGGCGCGTCAGTATTCCTTCAAACTGTTTTTGCTTATTCATAATCCGTGTCGCTCCTAATTCTTCGCGGCCGACAGCCAGGACCGGACTCGCTCCGCCAATAACTTGTAGCCCTCCGCGTTAAAATGAAGTTTGTCGCCCCTGAACAATTCCGGCCGAGGTTTGCCATCCGGTCCCAGCGACAAATCGTAACACTCGATGTAGGCCATCTTCGAATGTTCGCTTACGAATCGTTTCACCATCTCGTTCAACGCTTTCTCCTTCTCCGCTTGGCCCCAGCGGCTCACGCTGGGCGTTAATGCGATGTAGATAATTTGAGTCTGCGGCAACTCGCTATGCACTTTCGCTTCGAACCCTTTGAAATCCTGGAACACCTCTTCCGGCGATTTGCCGGCGAAAATGTCGTTCCCACCAGCCCTTAAGAAAACCATCCTGGGTTTATAGGGAACGATCACGCGATCGGCAAAGTAAGTGGAATCCACGATCTCCGACCCGCCAAACCCGCGATTGATTACCGGTTGCCCCGGCAAATCCTGTGCCAGAGTCGTCCAGAACCGAATAGTCGAGGATCCGATGAAGAGCAATCCGCCTTTGGGCGGCGGATTGGTTCGATCCATTTGTTCAAAGGTGGAAATCTCTTTTTCCCAACGCGCAAAATTGTGATTGGTTTGCGCTGAAGCCGCCGTGAACCACCCGGCGAGCAGTAGAAAACAAATTGAATGCAGGGCAAGAGCGCGTTTCATGCGTGAACGATTAACAAGCATGGAGGTGCTTTTCAAATCCGAAAAGCTTCGCGCTCGCGTTAGTATGACCTTGGTCTTGGGCGGCGCGCAGTCTGTATCAACCACGAATACACACGAATGCACACAAATTATTAGTGTTCATTGGTGTCAATTAGTGGTTGAAGAAGCGCCCCACCCAAGACTGAGGCCATACTTCGCGATGCAGGCGATCTACACCGGCTTTCCCGTTTTCTGCCTGGCCAAAAACCAAGGCGTGGCTATCAACCCACCCCAGGCATCCGGGTCATTGTTGGCCTCGAAAATCTTCCGCAGCGTCGCGTCATACGGAACCAGCGATGTCCAAAGCGTCCCCGGCGTTTCCTTCCAGCGCGCATCAACCTCCCCGCCATCGATTCGACGAAACTTTGCTCCCTTCACCTGGTGGTTCCACATGTAATCGCGGTTCGTGGCGATCAGTGTGTCGATATCCGCTCGCGAGAAGATGAGTTCATGTTCGAAAGCTGTCACGATACCTTCGATATCAATTTGGTAATATCCTCCGTTCGGATGCACACCCACCCAGTGCCGGGTCGAGCCGTCAGGTTGATAGTCCCACGGCCCCGCCGGATCCCAATAATCCCACACGAAATATTTGCCTCCTTCCTGAAGGCGCATTCGGCTTCGCATCACCTGCCACCATTTGCGCGCATGGTCGCGGTAAACCGGCTTGCGGGTTGCCTCATGCATTGTCACCAGCCACCGGGCAATGTGGTTTTGTTTGTTTGCCGGATGCGTCATCCCATCCTGCTCGCGTCGCGCATAGCCTTCCGTCCACGTTCCTTTATCCCGATCGATGCCGAATGCCGGGACTACCCAAACCCCGCCATCTTTCACCTCGCGCCAGCAACCGCGCGCAATCCATTTATTAAAGGTGTCCTCCGCAAGCTTAATGTAACCCGCTGCTTTTTCTCCATACTTCGCCTTGAGTTCGGGATTGTTTTGGATTTCCGCCGCCATCAGCATCACCGGCCGGAAACCCATCGCTTCGCCCAGCAAACTGTCCGTGTAAAAATCACGCGCCAATTCGCCGCCGGTGCCAGCCTTCGGCCAGCCAAGATACCCATCTGGTTCCTTCACCGCCCGGCGGAACCACGCGTCGGTCCAGTCCACCAACCGGTCAAGCCAGGCGCTGTCGCCGGTCGCGCGATAGCCGTAATAAAACCCGTTCAGGAACGGGCTCACCAACCATCCGATCTCTTCCCCGGTCTCCTTATCGCATAAGCGGTGGTGTTCCTCGCCCAAAATATGTTCCTGCCAGCGTTTCAGCCAATCCTTGGCCAGCGCGGGGTCCATGCTGAAAACAGCTTCGGTCCGAGGTTCAGCCTCAACCCCGGACGTCGGAACCGCCAGACCAGCGGCGCCGAGGAGGCTCAATTGCAGGAAAGAACGACGTCTCACGCGCCCGATTCTCAGGCGCGAGCGCAACTCAGGCAATGACTAAAAACTGTTTGCATCGGTTCCTTCACACTGCAATTTGTAGGCCATAACCGATGCGTTCCTTTGTTGCCCTTGTTTTATTAGCCATCTGGCCTTTGCTGGACTCCGTCGCGGGCGAGCCTCGCCATATCGTGCTCGTTGTTTGTGATGCCCTTCGGCCGGACCTCGTGTCGCAGCAGAACACACCAACCCTCTATCAACTGAGCCACCAGGGTGTCTTTTTCCAAAACCACCACGCCGTCTATTTGAGCGCAACGGAAGTAAACGGCACAGCGCTTGCCACGGGTATGTACCCCGCCGACTCGGGCCTGGTTGCCAACAAGGAGTACCGGCCGGCCATTAACGACCGCGGGCCTATTCATACCGAGGCTTTCGACGCGGAGCGCCAGGGCGACGCCTCCAGCCACGGCCATTACCTGCTGACCCCCACTCTGCCTGAACTTATTCGCCGAGCCGGTGGGCGCACCGTCGTCGCAGGCGCAAAACCGGTAGCCATGCTCTTCGACCGTACCGAGCGTGCCGACTCGGAGCCGGCTCCTGTGCTGTTTGCCGGACGCACACTACCGCCGAGTTTGCTCGACATGATTACCAATCGCTACGGCCCATTTCCTAAATTGGGCGCGGCCAATCCAAGCTGCAATGATTGGACCACATTGGCCTTGGTGGATTCCCTTTGGGCCGACGGCGTGCCTGAGTTCACTGTGCTATGGCTGAATGAACCGGACTTGACCCAACACCGCACTGGCCCCGCTTCACCCCAATCGCTTGAAGTCTTGCGCAACGCTGACGACAACGTCGCCCGCGTGCTGCGGCGCCTGGACGAAAAGGGCGTGCGGCCTGATACCGACTTGATGGTGGTCTCCGATCATGGCTGTTCGACGGTGTCGCGGATGATCGATTTGGCGGCTCTGCTTCGTGCGGCGGGTCTTCATGCGTATGCTGAATTCACACAGGCACCCGCGCCTGGGGACATTATTGTGGTCAGCAATGGTGGTTCCTCGCTTCTATATGTCATCGGCCGCGACGCCGCCATTATCGAAAAGATCGTTTCTTTTCTCCAGCAATCGGATTTTGCCGGCGTTATCTTCACCCGCAAACCGCTGCATGGAACATTTCCACTGCAACTCGCCCATATCGACAGCCCAACCGCCCCGGACGTTGTCGTTTCGTTCCGCTGGACCGCCGACACCAACACGAACAGCCTGCCCGGCATGGTAGTCTCCGATATTTCGGAATACGGCCCGGGGCAGGGGGCCCATGTCAGCCTAAGCCGATTCGACATGCATAATACCCTGATCGCTGCCGGTCCCGATTTCCGCTCCGGCGTTACTGACGTCCTGCCCACTGGCAATGTTGACGTCGCCCCAACTATCCTTTGGCTCCTTGGTATCAAGCCTCCCAAGCCTATGGATGGTCGGGTTCTTTCTGAAGCTCTCACATTGAAAGGGCCTAAGCTCGCCTCCTACGAACCTCAGCGCGTCGAATCGACGAACTCGATTTGGCATCAATACCTCAAGTTCTCCGATGTCAATGGCGTCCGCTATCTCGATGAAGGCAACGGCGGCTCCGGCCTTGTCGAACCGCAGCGACGTTAGTGGTCATGACCTCCAACAATCCACCAACTCCAACTACGCCTTCGGCTCCTATGCGTGTTCCCATTCTCTCGAACGCTTAAGCGCATCCGCCCAGCGCTGCCGGCGCTGAGCCGCTTCATCCGCGCTCATCGATGGCTCAAACCTGCGGTCCAACTGCCACCCCTTTTCCACGGTTGCTCGATCTTTCCAAAAACCCACTGCCAAACCGGCTAGGTAAGCCGCGCCCAGCGCCGTCGTCTCCACCACCTTCGGTCGCACCACGGACACGCCCAAAATATCGGCCTGGAATTGCATCAATAGATTGTTTGCGGAAGCGCCGCCATCGACGCGTAATTCGGCCAGCTTAATCCCCGAATCCTCCCGCATGACCTCGAGAACGTCCGCCACTTGGAAGGCGATTCCTTCCAGCGCTGCGCGCGCGATGTGACCGGAGGTCGTCCCGCGCGTCAGGCCGGTGATGGTTCCGCGGGCGTATTGGTCCCAATGCGGAGCGCCTAGCCCCGCAAACGCAGGCACCAAATAAACTCCGCCGCAATCCGGCACGCTCGCCGCTAACGATTCCACTTCCGCAGAAGATTTGATCAACCTCAACCCGTCGCGCAGCCACTGAACGACTGCGCCGCCAATAAAAACGCTCCCTTCCAGCGCATACTCGGTTCCTCCGTTCGTGCCCCAGGCAACCGTCGTCAACAATTGGTGCTTCGAAGGCGTTGGCTCTTCGCCGATGTTCATCAGCATGAAACAGCCCGTGCCGTAGGTGTTTTTGGCCATGCCCCGTTGAAAACAATTTTGGCCGAACAGCGCCGCCTGCTGGTCTCCCGCAATCCCGCTAATCCGGATCGGCCCGTCAAATACTCCCGCCGCCGTTTCGCCAAAGACCTCGCTGGATGAGCGTACTTCGGGCAGGACTTCCCGCGGCACATTGAGCAATTGCAGCAATTCTTCATCCCACTTGCCGGTCCTGACATTGAACAGCATCGTCCGCGACGCGTTACTTGGATCGGTGACGTGCAGCTTGCCGCCGGTAAGCTTCCAAAGCAGCCAGCTATCGACAGTGCCGAAGGCCAACTCCCCACGGCGCGCGCGCTCCCGCGCACCCGGTACGTTGTCGAGCAACCACAGTAGCTTGCTCGCCGAAAAGTAGGCATCTATCACCAACCCGGTTTTGCTGGCGATCAGCTCCGCTTTGCCAGTGCGCTTTAATTCGTCACAAAATCCAGCCGTGCGCCGGTCCTGCCACACAATCGCGTTATGCACCGGTTGGCCGGTGCGCCGGTCCCAAAGCACCGTGGTCTCACGCTGGTTGGTGATCCCGACCGCTGCAATATCTCCCGCTTTCAACCGCGCCTGCTCCAGTGCCCGCCGGGCCACCTCGATCTGGCTGGACCAAATCTCTTCCGGGTCATGCTCCACCCAGCCGGCCTGCGGATAGATTTGGCGAAACTCCTTCTGCGCGGATCCGCGAATGGCTCCTTGCTGATCGAACAGTATCGCGCGAGAACTCGTTGTGCCCTGGTCCAGGGCTAAAATAAAGGACATAACGTGGTTAACGGGCGGATATCACGAAGCGGCCCCTAAGATCTTCTCTCATGGCTCGTCGCGGGCGCCAATGGATGTAGCGTCAGGTTGGTGCTGCCCGAAAGCCACGGATGCTCCTGGCGGTCGATCATCAGTACGCGCGGCAGCAACTGGATCTCATGGCCATACAATTGCAGAGTGACGTTTCCCGGAAGAAACGTCGTGTCTTGGAAGATGCATTTCCCAAACGGCACGTCATAAGGTACGGCCCGAGCTTGCGCGAAACTCAATGTGCCGAATGAACTGAAAGAAGGATTCGGTTCGTCGGGAAATATGATTTGCACATTCGTTATGGACAGCTTGGGTTGATTGATAAGCAGCGCCGGCGCGCCTCCCGGACCATTTGTGAAAGTGATTTCCCAGGGGCCTTTCCGCGTCCGCCGATGTTCGATGGAAAAATAAAAGATGGCGTAGCACACTAGCGCCAGCAAAAACGCCAGGACAAAGTGCCGCAAGGCCCCATCCGATTTCATCGTGTTCGGGAAACTCTGGCAATCGTACACGC
>CAZUVM010000040.1:0-30391 GCA_964623885.1 uncultured Verrucomicrobiota bacterium | reverse complement strand
GGCTCGCCAGCCGCCCCCCTGCTCGTTTTAGCTCGCTTCGGATCCAGCAAACAGTTAACCAAAAACAAGAGCCACTGGGTAACACCCTTTTGGCACAACGATACCCCTCCTCGGGTAACAGTTACTTTTGGCGCACGGCGGTGCGGCCGTCCCGGCTGCGAGTTCAAGGAGCGTCCGGCCACAGTCTGTTCCGGCCAGACCCGCCGCAACTCGCCGGCATCCCTATTCCAGCACATCAGCCTCTCCGTAAAGTGTAAACGAACCAGACCGAGTGATCTTCACGTCCATAACCTCGGCCATGTGCCTCGGTGCGCCGTCAAAGACCACAATCTTATTGCAGCGCGTTCGGCCGGTGAGACGCTCGGGATTCTTTTTGCTCGGGCCTTCAACCAGGATTTCCACACGTCTTCCCACGTGCGCTTCGTAGCGCAGCGCAGCGGTTTCATTGACCACGGCCAGGAGCCTCGCCAGGCGTTCCTCCCGCAAAGCTTGCGGCACTTGATCGGGCATCGCCGCCGCGGGAGTGTCGCGCCGCTCGGAGTACTTGAATAGATACGCCTGGTCAAACTGGACTGCACGTATGAGCGAGAGCGTCTCTTCAAAATCCGCTTCGGCCTCGCCAGGAAACCCCACGATGATGTCGGTGCTCAGGCCAATGCCAGGTTGTGCTTCTCGCAACTTGCGGATAATCTCGAGATACCGCGCGCGCGTGTAGCCGCGATGCATTAACTTCAGAATCCGATCGCTTCCACTTTGGACCGGAATGTGCGCGCCCTCGACCAGTTTTGGCAGGCGGCCGTAGGCCGCAACAAGATCGTCCCCATAACCTTTGGGGTGCGGCGACGTAAAGCGGATCCGTTCCACGCCATCGACTTCGTGAACCGCTTCGAGCAGTTGGACAAAGCCGCCTTTGCCGTCGCGGATGGGGAGGTCGCGTTTGCCGTAGCTGGTAACGATTTGCCCTAACAATGTGATTTCCTTAACTCCCCGCGCCACGAGCTCTCGGCATTCGGCCACGATATCGGGGATAGTCCGGCTGCGCTCCTCGCCCCGCGTATAAGGCACAATGCAGAAGGTGCAATACTGGTTACAGCCCTGCATGATGCTCACGAAAGCCGTAACCGATTTGTGGCCGTTGCCATTAAGGAGATGTTCGCGAATCGTTGCTTCGCTTCGCGGTTCGGCATCGACTTCCACCACCTTATCGCGACGACCCGCGAGCAGGTCATCGAGGTATTCGGCGGTGCGGTGAAATTTCTGTGTCCCGACCACGAGATCCACATCAGGAAGGCGATCGATCAGTTCGCGCCCTCGGCTTTGTGCCATGCAACCAAGAAAACCCAGCACGACATTGGGGCGCCGTTTGCGGGTCTCATGCATAAGCACATCCATTTTATGCAGAGCTTTCTGCTCCGCCATGTCCCGGACGCTACAAGTGTTGAGCAGAATGACATCCGCCATTGCTTCCGAGCCAGCAAGGGTGTAGCCCTTGGCAACAAGTTGGGCGGCAACCGCTTCGCTGTCGCGCTCGTTCATCTGACATCCGTAAGTTTTGATGTAAACGCTCGGCATTCCGCTGAGAGTAGCTCGGAACATACGTGAAAACGAAGGCAAGGGAAAGAATGAACACTGACCTCGCAGACTTCGGTACGCGGCACACCTGCGCTGATTTAGTCACGGCGGTGACATTTCTCAACAGCACGGGGCGCCTGAAGGGCGCGTCCCCAGCTGAAATAGTCGGTTTTCGACTGAATATCGGCGGCTCGCAACCTTGGCCCCTCACCTGCTTAGGCGCCATTTGAATTTAAAATGAGCGGACGCAGACAGCTAAAGACATCTCGCAACAATCCATTACACATCGGTTTCCTGCCGGAAAACGATTGTGCTCCGTTGGTGGTGGCACAGGAATTTGGGTTTTTCGAAAAACACGGGCTCCACGTTCAGCTATACAGCGAGCCCAGTTGGCGCAGCATTCATGATAAGATGGCTTTTGGACATCTCGATGCCGCTCAGGCCCCAGGCACATTGCCTTTTTTAATTCAGCTCGGTCTAACACCCGAAAAGTTCGACTGCCTGACCGGAATGGTGCTTAGCCTGCAGGGTAGCGGGATTACAATCAGCAGCGAGCTCTGGCGGCTGGGCGTGCGCGATGCCGTCAGCTTGCGCGAACGGATCTGGAATGATCGAAATCGCAAAAGTTACACATTTGGGGTGGCGTGCCCGCTCTCCTCTCAATATGCACTCCTCTGCAACTGGTTTCGTTCGCCTAAACATCCACCCTGCACTGATGTGCGTATCGAGCAGGTCCCAGCCGAGCAGTTGTTCCCGTTGCTGAAACTAGGATACCTGGACGGCTTCTGCGCCGGCGAGCCGTGGAACTCGGTAGCCGTTTCCGCCGGAGTCGGGGTTTGTGTCGCGGCCAGCGCCCAACTGGTACCGCTTCATCCGGAAAAGATTCTGATGGTGCGCCGGGATTTTGCCGAGAACCGGGCATCCGAGCACGAGCGGTTGATAGCCGCGCTGATCGAAGCCTGCATTTTTTGCGATCGGGCTGAGAACCGGCCGCTTTTGTGCCAACTCCTAGCGCAGCCTCGATTTGTGAATGCGCCGGCCGAGTGCCTCGAGCCAGGGCTGATCGGACCATTTGGTCCGGAGTCCAGCAGAATTCATTCGCTGCACGGTCTGCATATCTTCCACCGTTGCAGCGCGAACGAACCAACCGCGGCGAAAGCCGCCTGGCTCACCAGCCAGTTATTCATGTTCCTCCGATGGCGCCGACGCCCCCAAGTTTTGAAAGGCGTGTTCCGGCCGGACATTTTCCGCCGCGCACAGAGCCTTTTGCCTGCCAATTTGATTTCCCGTGAAATCGAGGACGCCGTCGTCGCGCTGAGTCAGTAAAACCACGACCTGAGGGGAACCACTGGCGCTTCTGTTTGTGAAGGGTCGTTGGTCTGCCGCAATTTGTCTGCACATACTCCGTTAGTGAAAGCCCCTTTTGTTCGTGGGCCTAAATGCGCCTCCGTAATTCTCCTAATACATCTCTGGAGACAAAAACGAACAGTTCACTTTGTTTTATACGGGCTGTTTAAAAAGCCACACGGAGTGCAGGTTTCTTATATGCGGTCTAAGCTCAAATCCAGTCTCAGGCGGCGGCACAGCTCCTGCTAAACGCGTAGCTGAGCTGAGCGGTGGTCCCGATGAGGGCACCCACAGCCCAACCCACAACGGAAGGAGAAACATGCGGTTATTGAATAACAAGAAAGTCGGACAATTAGCTTGCCTGGCAGGCGCGGTCGCAGTGCTGACATTAACCGGTTGCAAAGGCGAAGGTGGTGATTCCAGCGCACCCGCCGCCGCAGCCGGAACCAATGCTGCTGCGGGAACGAATGCGGATGCCGGCACATTTGGCATCGCAACCAATGCTTTGACCAGTGTCATTAGCGCGGATACCAATGTTCTGAGTGATGCCGCCGTAGAAACCAATTCTCTGAGCGCGGCTGCTGCATATACGAACGCTGTCACCGCTGTGAGTAATCTGGATACTAATGCGGCCACTTTGAGCGGTGGTTCGTGAGTAGCTAAACAAACCAATTGCCGCGTCTGCTGGCGCGGCTACCCACGGAACCTGACGCTGGTGTCCAGCGTGGGTTCTGTGGGCTGGTGTTTTATTTCTCGGCGTAATACACAAAGACAGGCGGGAAATTGCGCACGATCGGAACGGTCCGCACGGTTCCGAAAACTTGCCGGATATGCTTCCGATCCCACAGGAAGTGCTGGGCCTGAACAAAAACGCCCTTTTTCGGAAGCACCTTATGTGCGGAGCGCAGCAACTCCAGCACTTGCTGCTTACGCAGATTGCCCAAAGGTAAACCGGAGATGATGTAGCCGGTTGATCCACGTTGCCGAACAGTGAGATCTGCCAAAACCTCCTGGGCGGAGTGCGCCTGCACCTTTACCTGCCCGTTTATACCCCAACGATCAAGCGTTTGCCGGGTGTCTTCGGCGAGCGTTGGGTTAAGTTCGCAGGCCACAATTCTGGCCTGCGGGCAGCGTTGGGCCAACCGCACTGTGAGCGTGCCATTGCCCGAACCGAGTTCGACGATTTGTCCCTGGTAATCGCGTGGCACCGGCGCAATCATCGCTTCAACCAGTATTCGTTGTGACGGAAAAAAAGCTCCGGTTTGGAGGTGATTTATGACACCAGCGCGGAAAAAGTGCACATAACTGGATAATCGGGGAGACTTGAGCATAAATAGCTTAACCCTGTTGAGACCCAAACTTAAACCAAGCTCGTTTATCAGAACCCCTCGTGGAATGGGGTGAAATACTCCTGCAATACCTGCTAGCGCTTCGGCAGCGCAAACGCCACATAGGCGTCGCCGCTTTTGGTCCCCATTTTTCCGCCGCCGCATGCTATGACGACATATTGGCGCCCTTTAAATTCGTAGGCCGCCGGAGACGCGTAGCCGCCGGCGGGAAGTTTTGTTTGCCACAGTATCTTTCCAGTGCGCCGATCAAACGCGCGAAACATTTCATCTTTGCTGGCGCCGATGAAGATGAGTCCGCCGGCTGTTACCAAAGGTCCGCCGTAATTCTCAAGTCCCGTGGGGGGAATGCCACGAGCGGTCAGTGCCGGATCTTCGCCCAAACGCGCCCGCCAGCGGTATTCACCCGTGTTTAAATCAATGGCGTTGAGTGTTCCCCACGGCGGTTTGATCGCCGGGTAACCATTCGTGTCCAGCCAACGATTATAGCCCGTAAAGCTGTAGGGGACGCCGCCAAGTACGTCGTCGCCCGCGATGTCGCCGCTACGGCCGGCTGCTTCTTCCGGTGGATTATTGCCCAACATGAAATCCGCTACCGAACGCTTTTGCGATTCGGTCAGGAAGCCGAAAGACGGCATCATCCCCCGGCCGGTTTGCAACAGCCGCACCATGTCCTCCTTGCTCATCTTCTTGCTGATATCGACCAGCGACGGCACATTCTGGGCTGGGTTTCCTTTCCGCTCCAGTCCGTGGCAGGCGGCGCAAATCTGTACAAAGACCCGTTCGCCACGGGCCGAAGCCCGGCCCGTGCCGGTCTGGGTCGGCACCATTTTGAGGATCCAGGGCATTTCATTCGCATTCACGTAAAGAACTCCGTCAGGATCGGTGGCCGCGCCTCCCCATTCGCCACCACCGTCAAATCCAGGGAATATAATGGTGCCCTCCGTACTCGGTGGAGCAAACGGCACGTGCGGTCGCACTCGTTCGAAGCGCTCGAGCACCGCCCGATGCGACTCGGGTGAGATATCGGTAATCTCATCGTAGCTGAATAATTGTCGGGCGAATGGAGCTGGTTTAAGCGGCAGTGGTTGCGTGGGCCATGCCGACTCACCTTGCAAGTCGGAGGCGGGTAATTGGCGTTCTTCAATCGGAAAAAGCGGTTCGCCTGTTTCGCGGTTAAACAGAAACACGTGACCCGATTTCGTAATTTGAGCGACCGCATCAATGTCGCGCCCATTGTGTTTTACTGTCAGCAGGTTGGGAGGCGCCGGCAGGTCCCGATCCCAAAGGTCATGATGCACGAACTGGAAATGCCACAAACGACGCCCGGTATTGGCATCGAGGGCCAGCAGACAATTTGCGAAAAGATCCGCACCGATCCGATTGCCGCCCCAAAAATCAAACGCGGCCGAACCGGTCGGCACGTAGAGTGTCCCGCGACGTTCGTCCAGGGTCATTCCTGCCCAACAGTTTGCTCCGCCGATATAAGTCCACGCATCCGGCGGCCAAGTTTCCGCTCCCGGTTCGCCCGGAGAAGGAATCGTGTGAAAGGTCCAAACGATCTTGCCCGTGCGGACATCGTACGCCCGCAGGTGCCCCGGCGCCGCCGGCGCCGGACCTTCGCCGACCCTTAATGGAAGAAAATATAAGTTCCTAAAGATGACGCCCGTTGTTGTCGACACCACGTACAGCCCGCTCACGTCCCGACCCAGGCCCTCTTTAATATCAACGTGCCCTTCGGTCCCGAAGCTGCGCACCGGTCGACCAGTTTTGGCATCAATCGCGTACAAAAAGCGATCGGCCGAGAACAAAATCCGATGGTCCTCTCCTTCGGCCCAGTAAGCCACGCCGCGGTTCACGCCCACCACCCCGCCTTTGGCACTTCCGGCAAACGGGTCATAGCGCCACCGTTCGTGGCCGGAATCCGCGTCCAAAGCGATTAACTTAAGTTGCGGCGTTGTTCCATAAAGCACGCCGCCGATGATCAGCGGATTGCATTGGATCTGCGAAAGGTTGTCATCCCGCGCATCACCGGCATGATAAGTCCATGCCACCTCCAAATTGCCAACGTTCCGGACGTCAATCTGGTTCAGGGGTGAGTAATGGCTGCGCGATTTGTCTGCGAGATACTCCGGCCAATCCCGGTCGGCAGCCCAAATGTGTGGGCAGCCTGGGAGCGCCAGGCAGAAACAAATCAGAAGTCTTAAACGGCAAGCCAAATGCGCCCTGTCCCGTATAGAATCCCAGTGTGGCATGCCCCAATATCTTCAGACCTCGCGACGCGGTCAATGGGATGTGAACTCGCCTGAGGATTGACTTGGGTCAAAAATGATCCTGGAGGTGTGTGCGAGTATAAGGGCATGAACGTGACCATTGTTCCCGTCGCGCCGAATACCCTCGGTCCTGCGCGTGTCGCCACCAAGGAATTTGCTTCCGACCGCAAACGATTGGCGCGAGAATATGCGACACTGGTAGCGATGGTTAGAATCTACTGCGCCGACAAGCATGGCGACCAGGAAGAGCCATGCCAGGATTGCGGTGCTTTATTGGATTACGCCTATGTGCGGCTGGATCGGTGCCGATTTGGCGAGGAGAAACCTACGTGCGCCAAGTGCCCAGTGCATTGCTATCAGTCGGCGCGACGTGAACAGGTCAAAGTGGTCATGCGTTATGCCGGGCCACGTATGTTGTGGAAACATCCACTCATGAGCCTGCGACACTGGCTGGATTCATGGCGGTCATTGCCAGCGTGAACGATCTGGCTCAAAGCCAATCGCGGCCGAACAATCCTGCCAGCCCTTCACACCAGTGCAGTAATTGGCTATGGACGCGATCCTGGTCCTTGCCTAGTATTGGTCACTGTCCAGGATTTCGATCAGTTTGACGCACGCCGCGTTTGCAACGTGTTGTCTGGTGCTCTCTACTGCGGCGCACGGCGTGGAGAGTTCGCGTATCGACCGTCAGGCACTGGTCGCGCGCCACGAACCGATCCTGCATCAGTTCGACCCTCATAACCCTTTCACTATCGGCAACGGCGAGTTTGCGTTCACTGCCGACGCGACCGGCCTGCAAACGTTTCCGGAAGCTTTTACCAACACGATTCCGCTCGGGACACTTTCACAGTGGGGTTGGCATAGCTTCCCTAATCCGGACGGATGGAGTTTCGAACGATTCGGGCTTATCGAGTATGACAGCCATGGCCGCAAAGTTGGTTACGCTGACGTGCCACACAATCAACGGACGCCCGAAATCGATTGGCTGCGGGGCAATCCACATCGACTTCACTTCGGAGGCATTGGACTGGTGCTGACGAAGGCCTCGGGCAACGCGGCGCAGCCGAGCGATTTGACCGACATCGAGCAAAAACTCGATTTGTGGGAGGGCAAGCTCCACAGTCGATTCACACTGGAAGACCAGTCGGTTGAGGTTGAAACCGTTTGTCATCCGGACCTGGACCTTGTGGCAGTGCGGGTCATCTCGCCCCTGCTCAAACAGCGCCGGCTGGCGGTTCAGCTTCGCTTCCCGTATGGTACCGGGTCAACCGTTACAGCGGACTGGACGCGACCCGAGGCGCACACAACTGAATTGTCGCGTCTCGGCACGAATCGAGCAATGTTTGCTCGTCGGCTGGACGCTGATCGATATTGGGCAGCCGCCGAGTGGTCACCGAACGCGCTGCTGACGCAGGCAGGGCGTCACAAATTCCTTGTGACGCTCGAACGGGCCGGAGCCGGCACAGCTGATGCCCTGGAGTTCGTTTGCCGGTTCTCGGCCAAGCCGATTCCGGTCGAGCTGCCATCGTTCGAGGCGACCCGCGCGGCGGCGCGCCGGCACTGGGAAGAATTCTGGAACACAGGCGGGGCGATTGATCTTTCGGGCAGCAAAGATCCGCGTTGGCATGAGCTCGAACGACGGATTGTGCTCTCGCAGTATCTGACGGCGATCCAGTGCGCGGGCAGCCTGCCACCCCAGGAAACAGGCCTGACGTATAATAGTTGGGAAGGCAAATTTCATTTGGAAATGCACTGGTGGCATGCGGCGCATTTCGCTTTGTGGGGACGACTCCCTTTATTGGAACGCAGTTTCGACTATTATCGGACCATCCTTCCGCGCGCGGAAGCTGCCGCCGGGCGGCAGGGCTACGCCGGAGCCCGTTGGCCAAAGATGGCTAGCCCCAGTGGCGACGACTCGCCTTCGCCGGTGGGACCCTTTCTTATTTGGCAGCAACCGCACCCGATTTTTTATGCGGAGTTATGTTACCGAGCGCATCCGAACCGCGCTACGTTGGAGGAATTTCAGGAGGTGGTTGCTAAGACAGCAGAGTTCATGGTCTCTTATGCGAGCTGGGAGGAGCAACATCAGCGTTTTGTTCTCGGTCCGCCGCTACAATGTGCGCAGGAAATATTTCCGAAGGATCGCACAATCGACCCGACATTTGAGCTGACTTATTGGCGCTGGGGCCTCGAGACTGCTCAACGGTGGCGCGAGCGCCTCGGCCTGCCGCGGATTGAAAACTGGGACCGCGTTCTAAACCACCTTGCCCAGCCGGCAATCGCCGAAGATAAGTATCTATTCGCGGAGACTGCGGCGAACACCTACAGGGAGCGTAAATGGTCGCGAGATCATCCGTCGGTTACAGCCGCTTTGGGGATGCTGCCCGGCCCGGGAATAGCTCCCGAAACTATGCGCCGCACGCTGCATTGGGTTCAGGACAACTGGGATTGGCCTTCCACGTGGGGCTGGGACTACCCGCTGCTTGCCATGTGCGCCGCGCGACTGGGCGAGCCCGAACACGCGGTCGACTTTCTGCTTAGGGACACACCCAAGAACCAATATCAGCTCAATGGCCACATCTATCAGCGGCCGGGCCTGACGATTTACCTGCCCGGCAATGGTGGTTTGCTATATGCCGTTGCAATGATGGCGGCCGGATGGGATGGCGCGCCGTCTCGGCCAGCTCCCGGGTTTCCAAACAACGGACAGTGGAAGGTGCGATGTGAGGGCCTGCGAACGGCGCCCTGACGGCGGAACTCGCCGCATCACCTTGACTTTGACAATCCCGGGCGCTCAGCTTGTGCCATATGGAACCAGCACCTGTGCCGCAGCCCGGAAACTCGTTCAAAGGCCAGGTCGTTGTGGTGACCGGGGGTTCGCGTGGAATAGGAAGAGCGGTGGTGGAGCGGTTCGCGGGTTCCGGCGCGCGGGTTTTTTTCACGTATCACAAGCAGGTTGAACAAGCGAAAGAGGTCTCTGCGAGCACGGGCGCCGAGGCCATTCAATGTGCGCAAGCCGATGCGAGTGCGATCGAACAGACGGTCGAACAGATTGCCAGGATAGCCGGCGGCATCCATGTACTGGTCAACAACGCAGGCGTGACGAGCGACCAGTTCCTGATGCTCATGCCGGAGGAGGACTGGGATCGAGTGATCGATACCAATCTCAACGGAGCGTTTCGTTGGTGCAAAACAGTGAGCCGGCACATGCTCAAAGCGCGGCGGGGTATCATTGTTAACATCGCCTCCATTTCAGGACTGGTGGGTGTGATGGGCCAGACCAACTATGCTGCCTCCAAGGGCGGATTAATCGCTTTCAGCCGCGCACTGGCAGCCGAGCTTGGCTCGCGCGGAATTCGGGTCAACACCATTGTTCCCGGCTTCATCGAGACGGACATGACGGCTAAGTTGCCGGCCCAAATCCGGGAGCAAAGTTTGCAGCACATAGCCATGAAACGTTTCGGCAAGCCGGAGGAAGTAGCAGGAGCGGTGGCCTTTCTCGCTTCGGATGCCGCGGCCTACATTCTTGGTCAGACTATTGTCGTAGATGGTGGTTTAACCGCTACGGCGGGATAAACCCAAGCTGTTGAACAGGAGATTCTTGCTCCACTCACGCTTGGTGGCTCTCCGATTCGCCTTGACTTCCGACGCGATATTACGGAACTAATATGCTGGTTCTAAAGCCAGCGGGCACGCATAGAAAGGTTCGAGTCGTATGAAAAGGATCACAAGTTCGCAGCGGGCTCTGGGAGGCGTAATCTGTATGTTTCTTTGCCTCCTGGGTTTTGCTTTTGGAGGTTTTGCCCAAACCGCGACAATGCCGGTCGTTACCATTCGGGCAACTGACCCGTTTGCGACCTGGTCTGGTGATACGGGGACGTTCACTTTGTTCCGCGACGGTCCCACGAATGACAGTTTGTTTGTGTATTGCCGCATCGATGGCACTGCCAGTAACGGAGTGGATTACGCGAGCATCACCAGCTATGTCACAATCCCTGCCGGAATACGCACGAACTCGGTTGTGATCAAGCCCATTGACCTAGGCCAAACGAATACCAAGTATGTAGTTCTCACTTTGGCACCCTCACCGATGCTCCCACCGGTCAACTATGTCATCGGCAACCCCAGCAACGCCGTAGTGTCTATTTCCACTGCCCTGCCCACAAATATCCCGCCCTGGGTCTACCTGGTGTCACCGACAAACGGAAATGTTTTTTACACACCTGTGGACATCAGCTTAATGGCTTTTGCGGGTGATCCGGATGGGTTCGTCGCGACGGTCGAGTTCTTTGCCGGGAAGACAAGTCTGGGCATTGTGAGCAACGGTGTAGTGGTAGATCCGCTCCCAGGAGGCGGAACGCCCCCCGGAACACGCGCCTTTTTCCTGACGTGGAGCAATGTGCCACCCGGAATATATCCCTTGAGCGCTAAAGCCACCGACAACGGGGGCGCAGTTTCGATTTCGCCCTTGGTCAACATCGTTGTAAACCAAGGCCCGCCACCGCCACCGACGAATATCCCGCCAGTCGTGAAGATCTCGATCCCGACCAACCGTGCTACCTTCTTTACGCCCGTTAACGTGCCAATTTGCGCCAGTGCTTATGATCCGGATGGATACGTCGCAACCGTGGAGTTCTTTGCCGACGGCAACAGCTTGGGAATCCGTACCAATAACCCAGCCAGCGCCGGTCCCATGAACCCGTTCTGTTTAGTTTGGTCCAATGTGCCTCCAGGCGGTTACGCGCTTACTGCCAAGGCCACGGATAATGGCGGTGCGGTGACCCTGTCGGATCTGGTGAAAATCACCGTCCAGAACGGACCACCGCCTACCAATTTCCCGCCGGTGGTGCGTATAACCAGCCCGCCCAATGGCGCGATCTTCCGCGCCCCGGTAAATGTCCCGATTTACACCTATGCTTCCGATCCGGACGACCAGGTCGTTTCGGTCGAAATCTTTGCCGGAAGCAATAGCCTGGGCCTGGCTCAAGGCGTTTGCATTTCGCCGGTAGCTATGCCGATGAATTATTGTCCGAGCAATATTTACTGGCTCACATGGAGCAACGCTCCCGTCGGGCAATACGCGCTGACAGCGGTGGCCACCGACAGCGGCGGCCTTGGCACCGTATCCGCTCCCATTAATGTCACCATTTTACCTTCGCCTCCTCCACCAACGAATCGGCCGCCCATTGTCAGCATTGTTGCGGTCGATCCCGTCGCTATAGAAGGCACTAATTGCTGGCCGTGGCTTGGCCTGACGAACACGGTGCCGGCCTGGAGCAATTGGAGCGGTGCGATTTCTTTGTGCCGCTACTTCACCAACTGCGGGCCCAAGAATGCTACGTTCGCTGTGCGCCGGTATGGCGATACCAATAACGATCTGACGATTACCTACAGCATTGGCGGCACGGCCACCAACGGAGTCGACTACGTTCCTTTGCCCGGCTCAGTGACCATCCCCGCCGGTGAACGCAAGGCTTTGATCAACGTTGTGCCGCTGGATGATGGCCCGCCCGATATCAACAGCACGGTGGTGCTGGCGCTGCGGCCTTCGACGAATTCGCCGCTGGATTATGTTCTGGGCTTTCCTCAAAAGGCGGCGGCCCTCATCCTCGAAAAGCTCTGGCCCCCACCGGTCTCGGCAGTGCTGCCCGACAAGTGTTTCCATTTGACCGCAGTCGGCCCTGACGGCGCCTGGTTCCACGTGGAGTACTCGGTGGACTTAAACCATTGGAACGCCATTTGCACCAACCAGGTCGTGAATGGCTCGATCGATTTCATCGACCCCGATGCTTCCGCCGACTCAGTTCGGTTCTATCGCGCCGTGCCGGAAGCTACCCCACCGCCACAGTAGCCCGCCGCCTCAGGCGGCTTGCTCCAACTCGGCGATCGTAACGCGGTTCTTGCCGGCGGATTTACTTTCGAAAAGACAGCGATCCGCTTCGGCTAAAAGTTCACGCTTGTCGCTGGCATCTTCCGGGAAAGATGCCAGACCAAACGAAGCGGTCAGATGCGCGTCAACGCCTTCTTTCTCAAGGAATCTGGTTGCATAAATGACCTGTTGCATGCGGGCGACCTTGAGGAGGGCTTCGTCTTTGCCTTGCCTCGGGAGGATCACAATGAATTCATCACCACCGTAACGGACCAGGCGATCATCCGGCTCGAGCACGTGGGAAACGGTTTGAGCCACTTCGCGAAGCGCTTTGGTGCCGAGCAAATGTCCATGGGCATCCACCAGGCTCTTGAAATTGTCGAGATCAAAAAATACCAACGATACCTGGGACGGGCGGGTCGACGGGTTCTCTAGTAAGCGGTCAAGGTACCGATGCAAATATCGCGTATTATTGAAACCGGAAACATCATCCGTGACCGCCAGCTTCATGACGCGATCGTGCTCCTTCTTCAAGTCCAGCGACCAGCGCCGCATTCGTAGCAGGTTGGCGACCCGAGCCTGTAATTCCTGTTCGTTGAGGGGGCGCACGAGGACATCATCCACTACCCGTCCGAGATGCCGCGAAGGCAAACTGCCTCTTCGGCGCACTGTGAGCAGCAAGAACGGGAGCAGCACGGGCTGCTCGGCCTTGCGCCGCGAACGTACCACAGGCCGCAATTCCATTAAGGAGGCTCCATCCAGGATCACCAGATCAAATTCGCCTGCCAGCGGGTGCTCCGGGTCCGGCAGCAAGACGTGATAAGTCCCGGCCAACCAGTCCTCCAGGCGCCGCCGTTCCCTCTTTTTGCGAACTTGCAGTAAAACTCTCTCCATACCGAGGCGGCCGGCTCGAACGCACTGCGCCTCGCATCAATCTCTCACACAGTCAGCACCGGACCAATTAGTAATTTTGCCTAATCGCGGCGGCGCGTTGTCAGGCTAACTGAATTTGAGTGGCAGAAGTGGGGTTCTGACGCTAGTCTACGCGCAATCATGAACATCCAGGTGGCAGTTCTCTGTGATGCGGCGACGGATGACAACGGAAAACTGAATCTGTTGGGAGCCTTTGACACGATTTATACCCAGCAACTCCCGGCGACACACCCGCAGTGCTCCGTGGCTCTGCGCGTAACATTTTTTGGCGAAGACGAAGGCAAACACAATCTGCGCTTTAATTTCGTCGATGCCGATGGTCGGCCAATCATGCCGGATTTTCCATCCATTCCCGTCGAAGTGGTGCTGCCGGAAGACATGCATTTTGGCACGCGCAATTTCATCGTGAACTTCCAGCAGTTGAAGTTCGAGAATCCAGGGCTTTACTCAATCGATATATCCCTCGACGACAAACCGCAGACCAGCATCCCGCTGCTGGTCAAACACAACGCGCCGGCTCAGTAACGGACGGGGTTGAGTGATGGGATATCACGAATTGCTGCTGACCTTCCTCATTTTTCTCGCCGCACTGCTCTATGCGACGGTCGGGCACGGTGGGGCTTCCGGCTATCTGGCGGCGATGGCGCTGTTCAACGTGACGCCCGAGGTCATGAAGCCAACCGCCCTGGTGCTCAATTTATTCGTGGCCGGTGTCGGAACTTATCGCTATGCGCGCGCGGGCCACTTCGCGTGGAATACTTTCTGGCCGTTTGCCGTGGTTTCGATCCCGTTCGCGTTCCTCGGCGGGACGTGGAAACTCCCCGCCGCAGCTTACAAGATCATCCTGGGATTGGTGTTGCTATTCGCGGCCTGGCGTCTGGCCATACAGCAATCGGCTCACGCGCCGCCGACACAAAAACCCATTCACCTGCCCGTCGCGCTTGCCCTCGGCTCAGCCATCGGTCTTCTCTCGGGTTTAACGGGGGTCGGTGGCGGGATTTTCCTGAGCCCGGTACTGCTATTGCTCGGCTGGGCGGAAATGCGGCAGACGGCGGCGGTCTCTTCGGCATTCATTCTGGTTAATTCCATCGCCGGGTTACTTGGACAAATCCTGCGCGGCCATGGAATTCATTCGTTGCCGCAGCAGATCCTATGGTGGGCCCCGGCGGCTTTGATTGGCGGGCTCATCGGTTCGGAGCTTGGCAGCCGCCGTCTCACCCCGCTTACCATGCGCCGCCTGCTGGCTGCGGTCCTCGTCGTGGCCGGGCTGAAAATGCTGTTGGGCGGCTGATGGAGTATTACGAATCCCTCACCGGTAATCCTGCCACTCCGGCTCGTTTTCGAAAATCCAACGGTAATATTCAGGCTCTTTTAACTTCTGAGCAGCTGCTTCGTCCACGATAACCGTGCAACGTGGGTGGAGTTGCAACGTCGAAGCGGTGACCATGCTGGTGATCGGGCCTTCCACCGCTTGCGCGATCACTTCCGCCTTGGATTCGCCGGTGGCCAGGAGCAGGCAACGACGTGCTTCGAGTATGGTGCCGACGCCCATGGTGATAGCACGTCGCGGCACTTTGTCTTCGCCGCCGAAATGCGCGGCGTTTTGTTTCAGAGTGGTTGGGGTGAGGGCTTTGACCCGTGTGCGCGAGCGCAGCGCGGAGAGCGGCTCGTTGAACCCGATGTGACCAGCCTGACCGATCCCAAGGAGTTGGAGGTCGATGCCGCCGAACCGATGAATCAGCGCCTCATATTGACGGCACTCACCTTCCAGGTCTGTGGCCAGGCCGTTCGGTAGATGCGTGTTGCGGGCATCGATGTTCACCCGGCGGAACAGGTGCTGATCCATGTAATGGCGATAGGAATTGGGGTCCGAGGGAAACAGCCCCACATACTCATCGAGGTTGAACGTGCTGCAGAGCGAAAAATCCAACTTCTCATCCCGGTGCATCTGCGCCAAGCGGCGGTAAACGCATTCCATCGTCTTGCCCGTGGCCAGGCCGAGGACTAGATGGGGGTTGGCCCGCAGTTCATGCGCCACGATCCGCGCCACCAGCCCCGCGGCCAATTCCTGGTTCGGTTGTATTATGACTTCCATGGTGAGAATGGCAGCGCTACTCGCAGCGTGGTTGATTTGTGTTCTGTCGCGGGTGCATGGCGCCGCGAAAATATCCTCCATGAACAATCATGGCAATACGTCCCTCAACACCACGGGGTCGTAGAACAATGATACTATTGCCAATTGCAGTGCGACGCTCCAAACTCACCTTCATGATGCAATCGATCCCGGTCGCACCGGCCGGTCCCTTCATCCCTGCCTCTAAATGAACCCCAACAAAAATGGCCTCTTCGTAGCCGAAGATGGAAAAAACCTGGTCTTTACGTTCATTCTGGTTAGCTCGCTGTTCCTGCTATGGGGGATTTGCAACGGAATGATCGATGTCATGGACAAGCACTTCCAGGATGAGCTGCACCTGAGCAAGTCGCAATCAGCCTGGGTGCAGTTCGCTCATTACCTCGGCTATTTCCTGATGTCTCTGCCCGCCGGATGGCTGGCCACGCGACTCGGCTACAAAGGTGGCATTATCGCCGGCTTATTGCTGGTAGCGGTGGGCGGGTTCTGGTTCATCCCTGCGACACACATCGCATTATTCTGGGCTTTTCTGCTTGGGGTTTGCGTCATTGCATCAGGTCTAACTTTCCTGGAGACGGTTGCGAATCCTTATACCACGGTGCTCGGTCCGCCGGCGTATGCGGCCACGCGCATTAACCTCGCCCAATCCTGCAACGGCATTGGCTGGATTTTCGGCCCGATTCTCGGAAGCATGTATTTCTATTCAAAAGATGCGGCGGGGCACAGCACGGGCAGCCAAACGCTCTACATTCCTTATGTCGGTGTCGCGGTAGTGGTAATCGTGCTCGCGTCGATCTTCTTCTTCGCCAGCGTGCCCGATATCAAAACGCCGGATGATTACCATCTGGACGATTCAACATCGAACGTTTCGCAGTCAATTTGGTCGCATCCGCATTTCGTCATGGCCGTCGCGGCTCAGTTTTTCTACGTCGCGGCCCAAGCGGGCATTTTCAGTTTCTTCATCAACTATATGACGTCGGAAGTGCCGCCGATTCCAGCTTCATGGGACAGGGGTTCGCTGCACGGATGGTTCGAGAACAAGGCCGGCGTGCTGAGCCTGAGCGACAAAGCTGCCTCGGCGCTGGCATCAGCAGGTTTTGTGTGTTTCCTCATCGGTCGATTCACGGGCGCGGGTTTGCTCAAGAAGTTCTCGGCGCATAAGGTATTAGGCTTGTACGGCGCGCTCAATGTGCTTTGTTGCTTTTTGATCTTTTCCAAATTGGGCTGGCTATCGGTGGCCTGTGTCTTTCTGAGCTATTTTTTCATGTCGATCATGTTTCCGACGATTTTTGCGCTCGGGATTTTCGGTTTGGGCATTCGGGCGAAAAAGGCGTCCGCTTTTATTGTCATGGCGATTATGGGCGGCGCGATCCTGCCGAAGCTGATGGGGCTGGTAGCAGACAAATACGATATGTCCCGCGGCTTCATCGTGCCGATGGTTTGCTTCGCGTTTGTTTGTTTTTATGGGTTCTATTGGCCGACGCTGAGCCAGGCTGAATCGTTGCAGCACCGGCCGGGAGCGGCGGCTGACGCAGTCCTGCCGGGGCGGCACTGATAACTCAATCAATCCGGTTGAACAGGAGATAACAGAGGACACAGAGCGGCGGAACTGCAACCTAGGAACGCCGGCTTTAGCCGGCAGCAAGCCGTAAACGTATTAGGTATTCGTCGATTCCTAGCTGCAACCACGGTCGGACGTTTCTGCCAGCTAAAGCCGGCGTTCCGACAGCCTGCAGATCGTTCGCAATGTTCCCACACACCCAGGCAAGGTCCTAATCTTCTCTGTTATCTCCGTTTCCTCCTGTTCAGTTCTGAATACTTACGGCTTCGGAGCCATTGCAAATCGGCTAGGAACGGTTAAAAGAAGGCCATGCCATCCGCCCTCAGCCTGCGCGCAGCCGTTTGCTGCTGTGCCGCGGGCGCCGTTGCAACCGCGTTCACCGCGTCCGCCCAGGACAATTACGAGATCCAGGTTTACGGTTCGGACACCGTGCCCGCCGGCCGAACCATGGTCGAGTTGCACAGCAATTACACCATTGAAGGCGAGCGCGAGGTTGTTAATGGCGTACTCCCTGATAACCACGCCTTTCACGAGACGCTTGAAGTTACACATGGATTCACATCCTGGTTTGAGACCGGCTTTTACCTGTTCACCAGCATTCAACCTGATGGAGGCTGGCAATGGGTAGGTGACCATATTCGTCCGCGCGTTCGCATTCCGGAAGAGTGGCACTGGCCGGTCGGCCTTAGCCTGTCGACCGAGATCGGTTACCAGCAGCCCTCTTTCTCAGAGGATACCTGGACCTGGGAATTGCGTCCGATCATCGACAAGCAGCTCGGTCCGTTGTATCTGTCATTCAATCCTGCGTTTGAAAAATCCCTTAGCGGGTTGAATTCGAGCCAGGGCTGGGCGTTTGCGCCGAGCGCCAAAGCCAGTTTTGCGATCACCAAGGTGATCGCGCTGGGTGTCGAGTATTACAGCTCGCTTGGCTCGATTGGCGACTTCAGTCCGTGGGAGGAACAACAACACCAGATTTTTCCGGTGATTGATTTGAACCTTTCACCCGACTTTGAATTCAATTTCGGTGTAGGGTTTGGCCTGACCAAAGGCACCGACGATCTGCTGGTGAAGCTTATCCTGGGATACCAGTTTTGACCCGTTTTCCTTGCTGCTCCACTTAGTGGCAACTATAGTTCGGCCCCGAATATGGCAGCTGCAAAGGTCTCGCGCTCCCGGTCTTCCTCGCCACGAAAGCCGGCGAAATCCAAGCCCCGCAAGCTCCTGGTCACCGGCTCGAGCGGGCTCATCGGCAGCGAAGTGGTTGGCTTCTTTTCGGAACTGGGCTGGAAAGTGTTTGGCGTGGACAATAACATGCGCGCTGATTTTTTCGGCCCGCAGGGAGATACGCGCTGGAATCGCAAACGATTGCAGCAAGCTTACCCGGATTTCGCGCACCACGAGTTGGACATACGCGATCGACCGGCGGTGTTACGCCTGGTAACCGAGCTTAAGCCTGAGGCCATCATCCACACAGCCGCACAACCCAGCCATGACCTGGCCGCCACCCGGCCCTGGGATGATTTCGACGTGAATGCGGTCGGCACGTTAAACCTGCTGGAATCCGCGCGACGTGTCTGTCCCGAGGCACCGTTTGTCCACATGTCGACCAATAAGGTTTATGGCGATGCTCCCAATCGCCTGCGGTTGAGTGAACTCGACACGCGCTGGGATTATGCCGAACGGTCGGACTTCGACGGCATCGCGGAATCGTTTCCGATCGATCAATCTTTGCACTCGGTGTTCGGCGCTTCGAAGGTCGCAGCGGATGTGATGGTGCAGGAGTACGGCCGGTATTTCCAGATGCCAACGTGCTGTCTGCGCGGAGGCTGCCTGACCGGGCCTAACCATTCCGGCGTCGAGCTTCACGGCTTCCTCAGCTACCTGATCAAATGCAACCTGGAAGGAAAGGTTTACAAAGTTTTCGGATATAAGGGAAAGCAGGTCCGCGATAACATCCATTCTTTCGATGTGGCGCAATTCATGGCGCGCTTCATCGAGAAGCCGCGTTTCGGTGAAGTCTATAATCTTGGCGGCGGACGCGGTAACTCGGTATCTATTCTCGAGGCGTTCAAACTGGCTGAAGAGATCAGCGGCCGTCCGATGAACTCCGAGTACTTCGACCAGAATCGCAAGGGCGATCACATTTGCTATATTTCGAACCTGGCGAAGCTCAAGCAGCATTACCCGGGCTGGGGCATTACCCGCGGTCTTCTTCAAATCTTCGAAGAAATTTATGCTGCCCGTCAGGAGTTGGCCAAAGCCTAGATTGCAAACAATGGACTATTCGCGTCCATGAAGCTGCTCATTACCGGTGTTTGCGGATTCGCAGGCCAGACCCTGGCCCGCACTCTTCCGCAACATCTCCCCGGATTGGAGATCATCGGGCTGGACAACCTCATGCGTCCTGGCAGCGAATTGAATCGGCGATCGCTGGCGGGAGCGGGAGTTAAATTCGTGCACGCGGATTTGCGCAACGCCGCGGATGTCGAAGCGTTGCCCGCCGTCGATTGGGTAATCGATGCCGCCGCGAATCCCAGCGTCCTGGCCGGCTTGGAAAACTCCGCTGCGAGCCGGCAATTGGTGGAGCATAACTTGTCGAGCACGATCAATCTGCTCGAATACTGCCGCCGCGCCCGCGCCGGCATCATCCTGCTGAGCACCAGCCGTGTTTATTCGATCGCACCGCTCGCCGGCCTCGAAATGGATTCGAGCGACAATGCATTTCGGCCCAAAGCGGCTCAGCAGTGGCCGGCCGGTTGTTCGCCGGATGGCGTGGCTGAGACGTTCTCAACCCAGCCGCCGTTGTCGTTGTATGGGAGCACCAAACTCGCGTCGGAGATTCTCGCCGCCGAGTACGGTGCCGCGTTCGATTTTCCGGTGTGGCTGAACCGCTGCGGTGTGCTCGCCGGCGCGGGACAATTCGGTCGGGCCGACCAGGGCATCTTTTCGTATTGGATCCACGCCTACGCGGCGCGTCGCTCGCTTCGATATACCGGCTTCAAGGGCAAAGGCTGGCAAGTCCGCGATTGTCTACACCCGGCCGACCTGGTCCCGATTTTGGTCCGCCAGATCCAGCAAACGCTTGCCCGGCCCGAACCAGCCTTGAACTTTGGTGGCGGTGTTCAGAATTCGATTTCATTGGCGCAACTCAGCGATTGGTGTGTGAAACGGTTCGGCCCTCGGAAGATTGATTCTGATCCCACGCCACGAGCGTTTGATGTCCCCTGGATGGTGCTTGATTGCGGTGCTGCAGCCAAACGATGGGATTGGAAACCTCAACGTAGCTTGGAAACGGTTCTGGAGGAAATCGCCCGCCACGCTGAACAGCATCCGGATTGGCTCGAAATAACATCCGGCTGACCACAAATAAAGGCTGAGAGCGCCGGCATCCCTGCCTGGGAGGTGGCCGTAAATAGAAAGACACCGGCAGAGATGCCGGCGCTCCCAGTGTATCTTCGCTTGTGTCGCAGGTCGGTTGTCCCTATAACCGCCACATGGCCTCCATCGTCCCGGTTTCAGTGCACGCCAGCCAATTTCCCGAGCAGGTTCAGTCCGAGTTGCCGGCTTCGTTACGAAGCCGGCAGATCAACCACAAATTCCATTACGACAGCCTGAAGCAGAGTCAAAAATGGCTGGCATTGCATAACGCGTACTCGCCGGCGCGCACGGCGGCCGATGTGGCGGCGGCGTACGACCGAAGCTTCGGCGTCACTACGAACCGCATCCCCAAAGGGCCTGTCCACCTGATTGGGTTGGGCTGCGGTGGTGGCCAAAAAGATGTGCGCTTGTTGAAAGCGCTGACAGCGGCGGGTAACGAGGTGTTCTATACGGCCGCGGATGTAAGTTTGGCGCTCGTGCTGACCGCACGCGAAGCAGCCGCGCGCATCTTGCCTGAGTCACACTGCTTCGGCCTGGTTTGTGACCTTGCGGCCGCCGGCGATCTGCCTGAAGTCCTCACGCGAGCCGCGGACCGATGCTTGTTTACGTTCTTCGGAATGCTTCCGAATTTCGAGCCCGACGCGATTCTGCCGCCACTAGCGCGCCTGGTGCGGCCGGGTGATTGGTTGCTTTTGAGTGCAAATCTCTCGCCCGGCGATGATTACTCCGCCGGCGTGCGCCATATTCTGCCGCAGTACGATAACGAGCTGACACGCGACTGGCTGCTGACCTTTCTGCTCGATCTAGGCGTGGAAAAAACCGACGGAGAAATTCATTTCAACGTCGAAGATGTGCAGGCGCACAGCGGCAAGCTCAAGCGGGTGACCGCGTTTTTCCACTTCATCAAAAATCGTGACATCAGTGTAGGGCCCGAGCGCTTTGAGTTTCGCCCGGGTGAAAACGTGCGCCTGTTCTTTTCGTACCGTCACACTCCCGCGCTGGTCCAGGCACTGCTGCGGGCGCATGGGTTCACGTTGGTTGGCGAGTTTTTGGCGGCATCCCGGGAAGAGGGTGTGTTTCTGGCGAAACTTGCGGCCTTAGCCGAATCCTAAGAGGTTCTCGGAAAATGCCGGCTCGGAACTAGAATGCGATCGGTCTCCAGGCCGTTTACTCCGCGCTGTCAACGATCCCGGCCGCTGCGAGCGGGGACCGCTCGCGCTCCGTCAGCATTTTCCAAACACACGCTTAAAAGCAGCCCATCGTCTGCAGCACAGCTCGCGTCCGCGCCACCTCGTGAGTGCGGAACAAGTCGGTGCGACCGAGCGCGGCCATCACGGCGAAAAAAGGTTCGGCACAACGAACTTCTTCACGGAAATACTCGAAGGCGTGCGGCAGGGCGTGGCAGACCGGGAAACCCAGCGCCCGCAAACGAAACGTGTTCAGAAAAATCCTCATCTGATGCCGCACGCGAGTAGCGCTGTCCTGCAGGTTGCGGTAATAGAACCCCAGGCCCGGATCGATCAGGAGCTTCTCTACACCGTGTTTAGCGGCCACGTCGATCTGGCGCGCAAAAAAATCGCGCATCGATTCAATTGGGTCGGCGCTAAAATCAAAATCCCCGACCTCCCGCACATTCCGGCCTTGCACGTAACAGAGGATCAGTGCGGCGTCGTAGTCCGCGGCCAGCCGGCAGAATTCGGCCAGGTCCGCGGTGCCGGTCAGATTGAGAACATTCGCGCCCGCCTCGAGGCAAGCGCGCGCCACTGCCACATCGTAGGTCTCGACTGAAACGAGAGTGCCGTGTTCGCGCAAGCCTCGGACTACGGGTAACAACAGTTTGCTTTGACCGCCGGCATCTACGCGGGCGGCTTGGCCCAAAGTTGATTCGGCGCCGACGTCTACTAGGTCGGCGCCTTGCGCATGCAGCACCTGGCCTCGACGCAAGGCGCTGTCCACATTCAAACAGACGCTCTCGCGATACCACGAATCCGAGGAGAGATTCACCACGCCCATCAGCCTTGGGCCGGAATTGAACGCGAAAGCCCGCTCGCCGATGGTGAACTCTTTCACCTGGACGCGCATTGCATCGGCATGCTTCTGCGCCAATTCTGCCAAGTAATCCAGGGTGAGCATCGATTATGCAGTTGCGCGAAGACGCGGTTTGGCCTCACGCAGCATGCGCTGTAACCGTTTCGGCAAACGGCCGACCAGCGCTCTATATCGAGGCATTTGCCGCGCCACCTCCGTGAGCAAGCTCACCATCGAGACCACGTCAGCAACGCTCACGTATTCGGCTAGAATCCGGTTACGGTCTCCGCAATTGTGGTAGTTGCCCAAACCGACGCACACTGCGGCCGTCTGAAATCCCAATTCCTGAAACGCAGTCGCTTCGCACGTGCCGCCGCCCATCAACCCACGTTGATACTTAAATCCTTTGCGGCGCGACTGGAGATCAGCGGCCACTTCCTTAAGGAAGCGTGTTGCCTCCGGATTAAAAATCGAGGTGCGGTCGCCAACGCGTAAGATCACTCCCTGGCCAATCTGAACTCCGGGCAGCTCCCGGCTTGTTTCCAGCGAGATGACGAGAGCGTTCAGGGGAAGTGAGCCGCTGCCAACGCTCGATGAAGCGGCCGCAAGCGCGCCGTGAAATCCCACCTCTTCGGCCCGGGACAGCGAGCCCACTACGTGGACGCGAGCGCCGCTTTGTTTCAGTTCGGCGATCGTGGCCAGCACCGATGCCGCGCCGATCAAATCGTCGCAGGCCCGGCTGTAAATCCGACCATGCCGGACGCGGAACGGTTCGAGGTCCCAGACGGCAAATTCCGGAGCCGATGCCGCCGGCCGGCGAGGCGCTAGCTCGAACGTCCGCTTTTTGCGGTCGACCCAACGCGTAATCCGTGCGGGTATATCACCCGGCATCAGCCTGGTTCTTAGACCCGGGCGGAAATAATGATCCGGCACACCCCCATCAAACCTTGCCAGCCAGCGGCCGCGTGGCAGCGCACGCACAACGTGGAAACCGGGATGATCCAAATGTGCCGCCAGAAGTAACGGCCGACGAGCGGGTCCGGTTTTCAGTTTCACCAGCACATTCCCAAAACTATCGCGGCGATAGGTCAGGCCGAGCTCACTGCAGATCGCCTCGACTTCCGAGCGAACCGCTTGTTCGTGATACGGCGCCGTGGCATGCCGCAGCAAACGCCCGGCGTAAGCACAGATTCTGGCGGTATTCATTGGAAGTCAGGTCCTCTTTGGCTCGCTAAAACCAATCGACACTCACCGCGAATCCGATAATCTTGGCGCCGTGTCGTCGGCCTGCAATCACTTCGGCCGGCGCGTTGAATCGACCTATGTCCGATGCTAACCGAATTCACTGGGGCAAATGGATCGCCATCTTGGTAATTCTGGCGCTGCTCGCCGGCGGCGTGTTCTGGTACCTCCGAGCCAATCGCGAAGCCGCCAGTGAATACCAGACTGGTCCCGTCGCCCGCGGCGATCTGACCCAAGTCGTGACTGCCACCGGCCAGCTCGACCCTGTGGTCAACATCCAGGTAGGCAGCCAAATCTCGGGAATCATTCGTAAGATCTATGTCGATTTCAATTCGGTGGTCAAGTCCAACCAGGTCATCGCCGAGATCGACCCTGCCACCTACGACGTCAATGTGCTCAAGGCCAAGGCTGATCTCGCCAACGCCAAAGCCAACCTCACGCTTGCTGAAGTCCAGGCTCACCGTTCCCAATCACTCTACACCAACAACCTGATCTCCGCCTCGGACAACGACATCGCCCAGGCCCAAATGCAACAGGCTGCGGCCCAAGTACAGAGCGATGAAGCGACGCTCAAGAACGCCCAAGTCCAGCTTTCCTACTGCACCATTTACGCACCGGTTGATGGCGTGGTTATCTCCCGCAACGTTGACGTAGGGCAAACGGTCGCGGCCAGCTTCAACACTCCGACCTTGTTTGTTATCGCCAACGACCTGGCTAAGATGCAAATCGACGCACTGGTATCCGAAGCCGACATCGGTGGAGTCGCAACCAACCAGGACGTGAACTTCACCGTCGATGCATATCCTTACCGCACTTTCCATGGCAAAGTCAGCCAGGTCCGTTACGGCGCGATCACGAACCAGAACGTCATCAATTACGACTGTGTTATCGACGTCCACAACGACGATTTCAAACTGCTGCCGGGCATGACGGCGAACGTCTCCATCATCGTCGCCGAGCGCGATAATGTATTGAAAGTTGCCAATGCGGCGCTCAGATTTCGTCCGCCCGAGGCCATTGCTGCCGAGATGAAGACCAATACTGCACTACAGGCAATGGCGCAGGGACCGCGGCCCGGCGGCGAGGGGGGCGGCCGCCCCGGAGGTATTGGTGGCGGTGGCGGACAGGGGCCCGGCGGTCCAGGTGGCGGACGAGGCATGGGTATGGGTGGCCGCGGACCTGGCGGAGAAGGGGGAGGACCAGGACATCGGCCGCGTGGTGAGCGGCAACTCGTTCGCACTGTCTACGTGCTGCCTCCCAAGGCACCTAATCAGGATCCCGCCACCATCAAACCAAAGCCGGTTCAGATTAAGGTAGGGATCAGTGACGGCATTAACACCGAGGTCATTGACGGACTTGAAGAAGGCGCGCAGGTTGTCACCGGCATTTTGAGTACCGGCTCCTCTGGCCCCGGCGGCCCGCCGTCCAATCCCTTTGGCGGCGGCTTTCGCCGGTTCTAAGGTCGCTTGCTTTCCTGGCAGCGGCTTTCTTGACGCAGTGAACCGCAACAGGTACGTATAGTTGGTGTGTATCAATTTGGATTATGCCCGCTGACTCGAATCCTTATATATTGATTTTTGTTCTTTTGATAGGAGCGCTGCTTTTTGCACTGGTGCCTCTCGCCGCCGCCTGGCTTTGGGCCCGTTTTTTTTCCCCGGCTAAACCCGGACCCGCCAAGCAGGCGATTTACGAGTGCGGCCTGGAATCCAAAGGTGACGCCTGGGTGCACTTCAAGGCGGAATATTATCTTTATGCGATCATCTTTCTTATCTTTGATGTGGAAACGATCTTTCTGCTCCCCTTTGCCGTCTCGTTCACCGGCCTGTCGATTGGAGCATTCGTGGCCGTTATGATCTTCCTGCTGTTGCTGGTGGAAGGTCTCGTGTGGGCCTGGCGGAAAGGAGTGCTGGCGTGGTGATGGACGAGGGCCTCCGCAGCGAACTGGGCAAGCAGGGAATTTTCACGACCACCCTGGAAGACCTCTACAATTGGGGTCGCAAAAACTCCATCTGGCCGCTCGGGTTTGGATTGGCTTGCTGCGCCATCGAGATGATTGCCACTTCCATGGCCCGTTATGATCTCGCGCGGTTCGGCGCCGAGGTGTTTCGCCCCTCACCACGACAGGCTGATTTGATGATTGTCGCTGGCACGGTCACGAAGAAAATGGCCCCGCAGGTCGTGCGGCTCTATAACCAAATGCCGGAGCCCAAATACGTCATCGCCATGGGCGCCTGCGCCATCTCCGGCGGACCTTTCAAGCAAGGCTACAATGTGCTGAAGGGAATTGACCGCTATATCCCCGTGGACGTGCATATTCCCGGTTGTCCCCCGCGCCCGGAGGCCTTGCTCCATGCTCTAATGACTTTACAAAGCAAGATCGACGAGCAAGCTCTCGCAGGCGAACGGCGTCCGCGCCACCTCATTGCCGAAGCCCCCAGTGAATTCCCCGTGCCCGAATTTGGCGAGCACGACCTGGAACCTCCAAGCAACCCTGGCGTGTGGCTGCCACCGGCAGTTGCCCGAGTGGAGTGAATTATGGCTTCGCTCGAGGAAATCAAGTCTCGGATCGAATCCGCCGTTCCCGGCGCACACCTCGAAATCATTTCGAACGGGAGTCCGTCTGCTCAGCATTCGCTTTTGGTTGATAACGCTAACGCCGTGCCGGTTGCGCGTTTCCTGCGCGAGGATCCCCAACTCCGATTCGACTACGCGTCCAATGTCACGGGCGTGGATTGGCTCGACTCGGTTACCAAGCAAACCACCAAAACCAAGCAGGTCATCGACGGCGTGGAACGTGAGATCGAGCAAACCACTGAAACTAAGCGGCCGGGTTACCTGGAGGTGGTTTATCACCTGTACTCAATGGAACTAAAACACGGGCCGGTTATCCTCCGTCTGCGCACAGAGAATCGCACCGACAAAACCCATGTCCCTTCGCTCACGCCCATCTGGCGCGGCGCGGAATTCCAGGAACGTGAGGTCTATGATTTATACGGGGTTCATTTCGACGGCCATCCGGATCTACGCCGCATCCTTATGTGGGATGAATTCAAGGACCACCCCATGCGCAAAGATTACGTCGAGCCGGACGATTACGAATACGAGCCGACCGCCCACGACGAGGTCCTGGAAAGAGCTAAAGCGCACGAGAAACGGTCTTCGACAAAATAGCAATGGTCTCACAAACTGAATTGGCACGCCCCGCGTCTTACGAGCTGCGCCCCAAGCCACCCTCCAACGGCGAAATTGGTGGCGAGTTGCTTGAAGTCTCGATGGGCCCGCAGCATCCGTCGACTCACGGCGTGTTCCGCATGGACGTCGTGCTCGACGGCGAGCGCGTAATGAAGCTAAAGCCGGTGTTCGGCTACTTGCATCGCAACCACGAGAAAATTGCCGAAAACACCACTTACCTGGCTTCGATTCCTTATACGGATCGCCTGGATTACTTTTGTTCGCTTACCAACAACTGGGCGTATTGCTTGTCGGTTGAGAAACTGGCGGGCTTGCAGGTGCCTGAGCGCGCCGAATACATCCGGGTCATTACTGCCGAATTAACGCGACTGCTGAACCATTGTTGTCTCGGCGGCTTCCTGCTCCAGGACATGGGCGCCAGCGGCACGCCGCTGATGTACGCTTTCCGCGAACGCGAAAAAATCCTCGATCTGTTCGAAGCGCTTACCGGGGCGCGGATGATGTGCAATTACATGCGGTTCGGCGGTTGCCGTTGCGATCTGCCGGCCGGCTGGCTCGAGCAGGCCCGCCAGGTGGTCGCACAGTTCCCCCGTTTTCTCGACGAGTTCGAAGCGCTTTTAAATGAAAACGAAATCCTGATGTCGCGGACCCAGGGAGTGGGTGTTTTACCTCGCGACCTGGCGGTCAACGCCAGCATGACCGGGCCCATGCTCCGCGCTTGCGGCGTTAACTATGACATCCGCAAGGTCGACAAATACGGCATCTATGATCGGTTTTCTTTCCGCATTCCGCTCGGCCAGCACGGCGACGTCTACGATCGTTACATGGTGCGCATTCTGGAGATGCGCGAATCGCTCAAGATCCTGGAGCCCGCCTTGCGCGATATCCCCGCGGGCCCAATCGTCGATCCCAAGGCCAAATTGCGCGGGTTTCGTCCCAAACCCGGCGAAGCCTACGGCCGCATCGAAGCCCCCAAAGGTGAACTTGGGTTCTTCCTGATCAGTGACGGCTCACCCAACCCTTACCGCTACCGCGTCCGCCCCCCAAGCCTCATCAATCTCACGGTCCTGGAAGACATGTGTCTTGGCCAACATGTCGCCGACGTCGTCGTCATTCTCGGCAGCGTTGATATCGTCCTCGGTGAAGTCGATCGATAGCTCTTGCTTGCAAATGTCACTCTTTATTAATCCAAATCGCCCCCTCCGTAGCGCAGGCCTCCGAGCCTGCCGTATCGCGGACCTCCGAGTCTGCGTCGGCTGGACTCATCCTTCAGCTTGAAATCCCAATTGCCACCCAACGAAATTTTATTGCCCTATGCTTGGTGAAGGTATTTTGAAAGGCATGGCCGAAACGGCGCGAAACTTTGTCGGCAGCTACGTCGACGAAGATCGCCTCGTAACGGTCCAGTACCCGGAGGAGAAGTTGCCGCCGAAGGAAGCCACCCGAAACTTTCCGTTTCTAGTCTATGATGGTCCTGACTGGCAGAAAGGCCTCCGCTGTGTCGCCTGCCAAATCTGCGAAAAAGAATGCCCGCCTCAATGTATCTACATCGTCAAGGACGCCGCAAAAAAACCTGATTACGTCGGCAAACTTCAATTCCAGCCGAAGGTGTTCGACATCGACATTTCGGTTTGCATGAGCTGCCAGATCTGCGTCGAAGTTTGCCCGTTTGACGCGATCAAAATGGACGTGGCTTACGAGCTAAGCACCGATGACCGCTTTGCCCAGTTGCTGCTGAACAAAACCGAATTGGCCAAATCCACTGAGTACTACCGCAAGATCCATCCCACCGAGGCCGGCGAGGTCGATGGCCGATTAGCAGCCGAAAAAGCCAAGATCGATGCGAAGGCCAAGGCCGATGCCGAAGCCAAGGCCAAGGCAGCCGCTGCCGCGAAAGCTGCCGCACCGCCGAAACCAGCGTCACCCGCCCCTACGCACGCTCCCGCGCAGTGAACCCACTTCATGGACCAGGTCTTTGTTAATCTGAAAGCGTGGCTGGTCGGCTTCGTGCCCGACCCGGCACAGCCCTGGCTGTCGGCCGTCCTCTCCGTGGCCGCCCTCATCATCGTCTTCGCTTCATTGTTCGCGCTGACCACGGTTTTGGAGCGAAAAGGCCTGGGCCGCATTCAAAATCGCCTTGGCCCAAATCGCGTCGGTCCCTACGGCTTGCTCCAACCGCTGGCCGACATGTTCAAAACGTTGACGAAAGAAGACATCGTCCCGCGAACTGCCGACCAGGTCGTCCATTACCTTGCCCCGTTGGTCTTGGTTGTCCCGGTCTTCCTCGCGATCGCGGTCCTGCCGGTCGGACGCAACATGGTTGCGGTGGACCTGGACGCCGGTGTGCTCTTCTTTTTTGCTGTCGGTGCGGCCACCGAACTTTCAGTCTTCATGGCCGGCTGGTCGAGCCGGAACAAATACTCTCTTCTTGGCGCCATGCGCGCGGTCGCTCAGATGATCAGCTACGAGGTGCCGTTGATCCTCTCCGCCGTTACCGTCATCATGGCCGCCGGCTCGCTCTCCACCGTCGATATTGTCGACGCCCAGGCCGGCTACACCGCGTGGTTGCCCCATTGGTTCGTGTTCACACCTTGGGGATTCGCAGGCTTCATTCTGTTTCTAATCGCCGGCACCGCCGAGTCCAACCGCTCTCCCTTTGACCTGCCAGAGGGCGAGTCCGAGATCATCGCCGGCTACTATACGGAATATTCCGGGTTCAAATTTGCTTTATTTTTTCTCGGCGAATATGTGGGACTGTTCGCGGTGAGTGGCCTGGCGATCACTCTCTTTCTTGGTGGCTGGCATGCGCCGTTGCCCTTCCTCGATTGGATACCGTCGTATGTGTGGTTCTTCGGCAAGCTGCTGATCTTGATTGCGCTGTTCATTTGGGTCCGCGGCACTTTGCCTCGGTTGCGAATGGATCAGCTCATGAATTTTGCGTGGAAATTCATGCTCCCCATGGCCCTGCTCAACCTGGTAGTCGCCGGTGTCTGGCGCTTCCTGGAACCCGGCGCCATTCGCTGGCTGATTTGCGCCTGCCTGGTCGTCGGCCCCTATCTTTTCCTGGGAAAAACTCTCCTGGGACAAAAGCACGTCTCCAAACGCACCTACATCTTCGCCGACTAACCGAACCGGCGGACCGCGCGACGTCCCCGGCGCGCAGCGGCTACGAAAACGGCCTCGCGCACTAAAGAAAACCGTTACCAACCCAACCCGAAGGGTTGAAAGAAAGTAGCCGGAGCGTCGGACCGAAGCGGAGACCTCCGGTAAGCTCGTTTAAATACAAACCCGCACCCCGGAGGGGTGCCAGACCGACAGCTTTGATCTGCAGCTATGGAATCTCTTAAACTTCCCTAGATAGCTGGCCGCAGTCGCTGCTTAGAACCCATCTCATAAATAGGGAATGGGTGCGCTGAGCTCTGGCGGGTGGCTGGCTAGGCGCGACGAGGGAGCATAGCCCTGCGCTCTGTGACCGAGGAGCAACAACGCTAGCCACCCGCCAGAACTCAGCCCTGCGGG
>CAZUVM010000039.1:0-40874 GCA_964623885.1 uncultured Verrucomicrobiota bacterium | reverse complement strand
CCGCAGGGCTGAGTTCTGGCGGGTGGCTAGCGTTGTTGCTCCTCGGTCACAGAGCGCAGGGCTATGCTCCCTCGTCGCGCCTAGCCAGCCACCCGCCAGAGCTCAGCGCACCCATTCCCTATTTATGAGATGGGTTCTAGTCTGTCTCCAGCGGATTCTCCCATTCGGGATAAACTTCCGGCTTGAGCTGGCCGCGCCGGATCAGTTCCTGCAGGTCACGGATGATCGTGCGGCGAGCGACGCCAAACTCTCGTGCCAGGGCGGAAATATTGGGGCGTTCGCGCGATTTGATGAGGCGTTCGCGGATATGATTCTGCCGGCTGAGCCGGTCGGTCGAACGGCTGAACAGGTCCAGCGCATCGATGCGATGCGAGCGCTCCAGCGCTTCAAATTGCCGCACCACCTCTTTCTCGCCGCACTCCTTGAGCGCGGTATCCACCGTCCGTTTCAGCAGGCGAATATCCACCGGCTTGGTCAGGCAATAATGCGCTCGGCGTGGACCTTGCAGCGCGGCCATCTGCTGGTGCACCTCCAAAGCGCCCGAGACGACCACGATCGGGACAAACGGCAATAGCTCCTTCAACTCCGGTAAAAAGTCCAAGCCCAGTTCGCCCTTATCCAGGACGTGATCCAGGATGACGATATCCGGACGCTGCGCCGGGATCTGGGCGAGCGCCTCGCTCCCGCTGCGCACGCGGCTGAGCTGATACTTGGACAAAGCCTCTTCGTAGATTTCGTATTGGAAGTCATCGTCTTCGATAATAAGAACGGTGGGAGTGTTCATGCGAAATCAGAGGTATTATATCGAACCGGGCTCATCTTTTTCGCGTTGCTCGCCGGCGGCGACAGGCACGATCAGAGTGAAGGTGCTTCCCTGGTCAAGAACCGAGACAACGGCCAATCCGGAAGAAAGCTTTTTCGCCAGCTCATATACCATCGACAAACCCAGACCCGTGCCACGGTGGGTGGAAAGGGCCTTGGTTGTGAAGAATGGCTCGAAAATGCGCGGCAAATTCTCCGGCGATATCCCGCAGCCAAAATCCTGCACGGAAATGGCAAGATATGCGGGCGCGGACGCGGGCGCCAGCACCAGCTCCGGAGGCAAAGCGCTCAGTCGTGTGCTGCGGATTATAATCTGTCGCTGCTTAGTCATTGATTCGGCCGCATTGAAAATGAAATTCAGCAGTATCTGCTGGATTAAATCCCGCGAGACAACCACGGCCGGCAATCCTGGCGCCGGCTCAAAGGTGACTTGCACCTCGCGCAGGAATCGGTCGCCCAGGAGCTTCAGTGTATCCTCGACCGCCGCATTGAGCTCGCAAGGTGCGGGGCGTTCGTTGGTCTCACGGCTGAAGCCGAGCATTGCCTTTACGATCCCCGATCCTTGTTCGACAACGGTTCGGATCCGATCGGTTCGAATACGAATCTTGTCAGGATTTTCCACATTATCTTCGATGATTTGGGCAGAGCCCTTGATGATCGAAAGAATATTATTGAAGTCGTGCGCGATCCCGGCAGCCAGCGCGCCCAGCGCGTTCATCTTCTGACTATGGAGGAGTTCCCGCCCGGCGACCTCCAGTTGCTGAGTCCGTTCCGCCACCTTGCGCTCGACCTCCGCGTAGCTGCGCACCAGTTGCCGATGGCGTTTGAGAGCTAAACCCGCGAAAAACAGGGCTGCCGCCGCGCCGGCCGCCGAGATGAGCACCAGTCGGGACTCCCGATACCACGGCAGCAAGATGGCGAATTCCAGCTGGACCGCCTCGCCGCGGTTGCCATTGCGATCCAGCGGGCGCACTTCAAAGTAGTGTTTGCCCGGGGCCAGATCAGGAAAACTGACGCGTCCGGCTTCCTGGAAAGCGGACCAATCCCGTCCGTCCATTCGATAAGAAAAGAGCAAGCGTTCCGGAGAGGTATATTTCCATTTGTCGGCGGCCGCAAAACGCAACGAGATGGTTCGCCCTTCGGGCACGTCGTTTCCAGCATCCGACAATGGCTCGATAAAGCCTCGTGGCGGGTCCGGGTCTGCTTCCGGATGAAACTGGCTCAGGCCGCGAGTCGTTGCGGCCCAAAGCTGGCCGCGCGGATCTTCGCAAATTTGCCGCACCGATGCAGCCGGCAACCCATCCTCAATCCCGTTTTCGATCCAGACCCCTTGCATAAGCCGGTGCACACCACTGCTGGCGCCCACCCAAATACTGCCGTCTCTACGCGAGCGCACCAGGCTGTTTATTCGGCCAAACCCGCCGCGCACTAATTGCCATGAGTTCCCGTCAGACTCCCAGACCTGCGTCTCGGTCGCGCACCAGATCTTCCCGTCGGCCAATTCTGTAAATGCCACGGGAGCGGCCGGCAGGCTCTCGTCGGCAGCCGTGAAACAGCGCCAGGCTTTGTCGTGGTAACAGGCAGTGCCAAGCTCGCTGCCGATCCACCAGTCTCCGTTCTGCGCGACAAACAGGGTTTCCCAATTGGTGCCCAAAGCTGGCGGGGGCTCAGGACACGCTTCATATCGCGTCCCGTCGAATCTCTTCAATTCGCAGTTCGATTTCGAGCTTCCATCCCCGAACACCTCGAGACACAGGCTGCCATCCGGCAACAAGCCCAGCGCCTTGAGTCCCGCTGGCCGACCTCCTTCGTCCAGGCGGTTGAACCTGCGTTGCCCCGGGTCCAGCGTGAAAAGGGCGCCGGGTTTCCCGGATTCGGCGGGCTCGGTTTCCAGCACGAGGGCGCCATTTTTCAGTGGATACAAAGCTCGCGCGGCGCGCTCAGTGGACAAGGGAAACTCCTCGAGAGTGAAGTCCTGCAAGTGGTGTAACCTTCCACCGGCCACAAACCAAAGGCCGGACTGCCGATCGGCAGCAAGGCAGCGCACCTGAGCATTCTGCAAATGCAGCGAACCTGGGCTCCGCCACAAGGAAGGAGCGTAGCGAATTAAACCGTCCGAAGTAGCGAGCCAAAAGGCGCCGCCGGGCTCGATCGCCACATCGAAATACTCGCGCGCCGAAACTTCATCGATTTCCGTCAGCCCCGACTGGTCCTCGCGCCACCGGTATAAAGCGTCGAGCGCCATGGCCCACCAGGTTCGATCGCCAGCTCGCCACGCCTGCCGAAGCTTTTCGGCGACCGGTGCGCTGGCTTGCCAGGATTTACCATCAAAATACAAAACGAGCTTCTGGTGGTTGGTTGTCGATTCGGCTATCATTGTTACTCCGCCGTCTTCGTCTTCATGGGGCGCCTGCAGGTTTTCAATGTGCAACTCGGCGGGGACGAGATATTCGCGCCATTCGGTTTCCGGGGTCAAGCTGCGGACAGGCGGCGGGATTTTGGCCAACCCGTGGCTGCCGGCAATCCATAACCCGCCATCGTGAGCATTGCCCATCCCTGAGAATTCCCCCAGCCGAGTCTGCGCAGACGAACGCAGCAAGGTCGTCTGCGGCCGGTTGGCATCTTCATTGTTGAATTGCATCAGGCGCTCGGGAAGCAAGAAAATCACCAATCCCTGCCGCACAGGTCGCAATGGGATAGGGTCAATCAGAGGCGCCAGCCCGCGATGAGGCGCGGCGATTTCCTGCACGTGATGGGAGATCCAGGTACGCGTCTTAAAGCTAAATTCGTCGAGCCCCTGCGCAGCAACCGACCAAAGCTGGCCTCCCGGACTCTGGTAAATACGGCTTTTGCTTCCCTCCGGAGCAGGCATGTTCGTAATGCCGTAGCCGTCGAGTTCGGTTATTAATGGCTGGCTGAAGTGACGGGCAAGAACCTTGTTTTGGGGGGAAAAGGTGACCGAAATACAAGCGGCTTCGGGCAACCCGTCAACGACTTTGTAGGCGCGCCAATTCGACGCCCGCTGGCTCCAACATGTCTCGGCCAGTATTATCAGCGCCGCTCCCAGCCACAGTAAGCGCCGCCCGGTTCTCATTCGCTTGCGATCACATCAGGATCGTTCGCCCCAGTATCTCTGTGCTGAAGGTGGCGCGCAACCAAAAGCGCTGGTGTGCCCAGAGACGCACACTGCCGCAGGTTGCCTTCAAGGGTATCTTCAGCCGTGTGGATTTGAGATGGTTCGTAGTGCCTTCACCTTGATTGAATTGCTCGTCGGGATCGCGATCATCGCAGTGCTGGCTGCTTTGCTTCTACCCACGCTCGGCGGCGCTAAAACCAAAAGCCATCGCGCCGCCTGCCTCAACAACCTCAAGGAACTCGCCCTCGCCGACCAAATGTACACCGCTGATGATAATGGCCGGCTGCCGGCGAATTACCCTCAAACTCAGCCGACGGTCCCGCCCGGGCAGAGCACGAATTGGGTTGCCGGAAATATGCGCCTAGCCACCGATGCGACAAATGAGGCGCTAATCCTGCAGGGAAAGCTTTTCCCTTATGCGCCCAATCCGGGTGTTTATCGTTGTCCAGCCGATGCGTCACGCGTCAACAACCTGCCCCGCATCCGGAGCTACTCCATGAACGGATGGATGGGCAGCAGAGTTATGGGAACGACTTATGCAACCGAGAGCTTTCGCACTTTTGTTCGCGAGAGCGAACTTGCCGCTGCCTGCCCCGTCATGCTCTGGGTCATGATCGACGAAAATGAAACGACGATTGATGACGCATGGTTTCTCGTAACCATGGACGACAGCCGCCCCTTTGCCAGCGCTCCGGCCACCCGACACGCGCGCGCCTACACCCTGACGTTCGCCGATGGGCACGCAGCAATTTGCAAACTGCGCGACCCTGAAAGCCAGCGCCTGGGTTTTGAGGGAGCGCAAATCAGCCCGCGCAATACAGATTGGCAAGCGCTTAAGCAAATCACGACAGTTCCATAAGTTCGAGTATTCCAGCCAGGTGTTTCGGTTAGCTTCTTACTGGTGGTTCAAGGGGACGTCTGTCAGCTCACTCGGAGTAATCAAACCCATTTCAGAGACGGCGCTGCCAGTCGATAGTCCAGAAGATCGCCGGTTGGCCTACGGAGGCATAACTATGCCAACTGCCTTCGGACAACGCGATGAATGCGTCAGGGCGGATAGTAGGGCAGGCTTGGCTGCTGGGAATGGTGATGATGGCGGCGTCATCCCATGCCGCAGCAAGCGATGATCCTCTTTCCACCAATGAAATGTGGGCCGTCAGCCCACCCCTAACCTTCGAATTCGATGACACCGTCACCAGCACCGATTGGAAAGTCCGGTTCAGTCGCGAACTCATCAAGAATCAACCGGTGGTGTTCGACCGACTCGGGCCGCCGGCCGGATACGAATTGACGCGACAGTCTCAAATTCGGCGCTACGGCATGTTTAGTGAATTGAGCTCTCGCGCGACGGGAGCCTTCGCTCGAGCGCTGCAGGATAGCGCGCAGGAAACCGCGCTGGCGATTTTCCCGGTCGATGAGTGGCTCGAAATCCTGCCGCTGGAGAAATGGCAGAACGCCGCCGAACGGCTTTTCACAGGTTCCCTGGGCAATACGACCGAACAAGAGCTCGGGAATTTGACTCCGGCTTATTCGGCCTCTGAATCCTGGTGGCGACGCGGCGAGCACGATAGCACGTTGCGATACGGCATTCGGCCGCGCACTGCTCCTTATGGTTATATTGCTTCTGAGATCGGACACTTCGATGGCCGCCCAGCTCTGGCAATCGATGCGCGCCTGCGTTATCTCCCGGTAAATCGCATTCAAGCAACTTTCCAGGCCACCGTGGCGCTGCCCAACGCCTTCGAACTGACTTTCAGCGCGCTCTCTGAACCATTGCGCGCTTCGCACACAACATCCGCGGCCGTTCGCCTTCAGCGCGTCATCGGCGACGGTCCCACTGCTTCCGTCTTCTTCTTAGGTTTCCTTCACACCTCATCGGAAACAGCGGTCGTCGTCGGTGCTTCGCGCGCCTGGTAGCGCCACTCGGCAAAAACTCGGTTGACTGATGCGGCCGTCAAGACATATCATTGCTGAACGAGTTGCGTAGTCCGCTCACACGAACGTTTCTTCGCCGCCGCTCGCCTATGAACGCGCCGGGAATTGTTTATCATTCGACTTCGCTTTTTCGGCTTAACAAGTCCACTTGTCTGTTCGCCGCGATAGGCGTTCTGCTGAGCATCGGAACACATTCACTTCCCGCCTTCACGCTGCTTTCTTCGAATCAACTGGTGTTCATCAACCTGGATCACGCTCCGATGGGCGCTTGCTCGACGATCACTTACGGCTACAAAGGCACAACGTGTGGCGTTGGGACTTCCACGGGTGTCTATCCCTATTACAGCGGGGTGGGAGGAGTGCTCATGGGGCTATCCGGCAGCTCTGGCTTACAGATTCTGCCTTTCGTCGGATCGGCAGCCAGCGTCTCAATCAATGCGCATTTTTTTGCAGACTCAAGCATCCAAAGAACCATCACCCCCTGTACTGACCAGCATATTGTCGCGGGCACCGGTCTGAGTTTCATCTGTTACACTCCGGCCTGGTCCATGCCTGATTTCAACGCGGCCACTTTGAGCGAAAAGAGACGCTACTTGCTGCCGGCGACCTGGCTGGTATTCACGATCCAGAATACCAACAGCACACCCGAGGATTTTTATTTTGGACTACCGGTAACTTCCATACAAAAAACCTTTGCCAATAACGCTTATCAGGGTTTCGTACTGGGCGAGGCAGCATTGGCCGTGCAGAGCGGGACTTGCGAGCTGTTGAGTGGTTCACGGCTTACGTCTTTGTTCAATGGAATGACCAACGGCTTCGCCTTCCATGTCAGCGTACCTGCAGGCGAAACCCGAACGCAAATGGTCGTGCTGGCCTATTACCGCAGCACCGTCGTCGATGGTCGAACAGGATCGCACTATTACTATACTTCACTGTATCCCTCGATCGACGATGTTATCGATTCAGCCTTCGCGGGGTTCGGGGACGCCTTGGCGCGCTGCCAGCAACTGACAACGGCCATGAATCGTGCCGGCCTCAACCCTTATCGTCAGTTCATGGCCAGCCATGCGCTCCATTCGTACATGGCCAACACCGCGTGTTTGATCGATCCCCAGGGGCGAGCCCACTGGTGGGAAATTGAGGGATTCTTCAACTATATCAATACGTTCGACCTCACAGTGGACCATGCCTTCTATGATTCCCTGGTACAACCGTGGGCGCTAAGAAATGTGCTGGATGGTTTTTCGGGAGCGCTTACCGGTGCCAGCTACAGCTACGATACCCCGCTTTACAATGCCAACACCTATGCGCAGGTCTCGAACCATGGGTTTTCCTTTTATCACGACATGGGTCTCTGGCCGAATTCGGGAACGGGTCCGGCATACGGCGTCAACATGGGTCTCGAGGAACTTCAGTCCTGGATTTTGTCTGCGGGGCTTTATTGGAGTCACACCGGCGACGATACGTGGCTGACCAATAACTCAACCTTGCTACAAACCTGCCTCAACTCGCTACTGATGCGCGATAGCACCAACTCCATCGCCCGTGATGGCATTCCCGAAAATGTCAATTCGGGCGAGATCACGACCTACGACAACCTCGACGCATCGCTTCAAAGATCGGCATTCAGCGGCAGGATGACGGTGCGAAACTGGGCAAGTTATCTGGCTCTAAACGCAATGTTCACTCAAATAGGCGACGCGGTTGATGCAAGCACATGCCAGAATATGGCGGGAATCGCAGCGCAAACAGTTGTCGATCGCTGGAACAGTTACCATGCAAGTTTAGGGTATATTCCCGCGCTTTTGGATGGCAGCAGTACCGCCGCCATTACCCCGATGATTGAAGGACTGGCTTACCCCGCGGCAATGGGTTTGACGAACGCCGTGGATCGGAACGGCGGGCCATACGCCTCAATGCTGCAAACTCTCTCAAATCACATGGTGGCCATCCTAACTCCGGGAAAGTGTATCGGTTCCCCCTCGGGCGGCTGGATGATGACCAGCGCCAACATCATTACGTGGCAAAGCAAAATCTTCATTTGCCAGTACGCCGCCGAGACGGTGCTGGGAATCCCCAACAACCTCGTGAATGGGGCTGTGGACCAGGGGCATGTCTCCATCCAGTTTCAACTAGGGTTTAATCAAGGCTGGGTGGATGCGACCGATGGAACTGGAAACGCCAATTTCGCCGGAGGTCCGCATTACCCCCGCGCGATCACGACGGCCCTTTGGTGGTTAAGCGCCACAAACAATCCTTCAAATCCGGTGGCAACTTCAGTCCCCGACGCTCCGACGTCTTTCACCGGAACAGCCACGGATCGCCAGGTTTTGCTTTTGTGGCAGGGAGTCCCCTTTGCGCTCGGCTATAACCTTAAACGAGCGAGCGTCCATGGCGGCCCTTACGCGCAGGGCAGCGGCTTTGGTGCCAGTTTTGTCGACACTAACGTCGCTAACGGCACTACGTATTATTACATCCTTACCGCCACGAACCGATTCGGCGAGAGCGCCCCGGCCGAAGTGAGCGCGACCCCTGTGCCAGCCGTTGGGTCGAACATTTCCGCTTCAGTTAGCGGCTCAAAACTAACGATTTCATGGCCTCCATCCTACGTAGGATGGATCCTCCAGACCAACGCTGCGGGCCTGCGGAACTCGGCGGCATGGGGTGACCTCCCGGGCTCACTCTCGGGTTCGCAAATGACTTTGCCCGTCTCTGGCCAGAACGAATACTTCAGGCTGCGTCATCCCTAGGCTTCAAGCTTAAGCTCGCCGCGCGTAAGGCAGCGACCACGGTTTGCGATACTCAACGCCTACGAACTTGTCGGCGTTCGCATCGCCTTCGATCCGCTCTTTTGCCGCGTCCCAACGGACTTTGCGACCGGTGCGAAAAGCGATATTCCCCAGATGAGCGACCGTGGAAACATGGTGGCCGACTTCGAGATTCAGCACCGGTTGCTGGCGAGATTTGACGCAGTCGAGGAAATTGCGCACGTGCGCCGGCCGCGGGTCTCCACTGCCGGGCTTGCGTTGGGCATCCAGGTTTGCCGGTTTACGTTCGGGGCGAATCTCCCAACCTTCATCATTTAGAATGATCGTGCCCTCGCTTCCGTTCCATTCGATGCCCCACGCGCGGTTGTTTAGGCCATTGTTCAACCCTGCTTTGTGTTCCCAGACCAACATGAAACTTGCAAACTCATACACCGTCACCTGAGAATCAGGCGTCTCGGAAGCGTCGTCGAAGAAGAACTTGCCGCCGCCCGAGCAAGCGGTATTGGGAGGTTCGTTATTCATGCCCATCAACATCATATTAATGAGATGCACACCCCAATCGGTCATCAACCCGCCCGCGTAGTCCCAGAACCAGCGGAAGTTAAAATGGAACCGATTAGGATTAAACGGGCGCTCCGGCGCAGGCCCGAGCCACATTTCGTAATCGACACCGGCCGGCGGCGTGCCATCGGGTGGCTTGCCAATCGAAGCCAGCCAATCCAGGTAAGCCCATCCACGGACCAAACTGACCTTGCCCAGCTTGCCGGAACGGATGAATTCTCCGGCCTCGCGAATATGTTTGCAGCTTCGCCATTGTGAACCCATCTGCACGACGCGATTATGGCGCTTGGCCGCTTCCAACATCGCCCGGCCTTCATCGATTGTTTTGGCGAGCGGCTTCTCCACGTATACATCCTTGCCCGCCTGGCACGCCATTACCGTCGGCAATGCATGCCAATGATCCGGCGTCGCAATCAGAACAACGTCCACGTCCTTCCGGTCTAAAACACGCCGAAAATCCTTCACCGTATTCGGCTTGTGGTTGCGCTGCTTTTGACAAATCTCGACCGCTTTGGCCAGCATCGCGTCATCCACGTCGCACAAGACGGTGCAATCCACCTCGGGATTAAGAAAGAAACATTCCAGGTCTCCGCGCCCCATGCCGCCGCAGCCGATCACTCCCAGCCTCACCTTCTCGCTCGGCACCGCCTCCGCTGCACGGCTCGAACTGAAAGGCGAGGATAGCGACGCCAACGCGAGCGGCGCTGCACCGGCCGTTAATGCTGAACGTCCCAGGAACTGACGACGGGAAATCTGTTTCATTTCCCGAAGCTGCCGCCATGAAGTTCTAAAGTCGAGGATTACTCGGATGAAGAGAAAGGAGTATTGAACCGCCGTCCTAGTCCGATTGCTGAGCCAATGGCTGCAGGTGATGGGCAAACCACTCGGCTGCCATTCGCGCCACGCGTTCCAGAGTGCCAGGCTCTTCGAATAGATGCGTTGCGCCGGGGATGATACGCAATGCCCTCTCGCAACGGAGCCGGGTGTAAGCTTCCTCATTAAGCGGAATCACTGGCGTGTCACTTCCGCCCACAACCAACAACGTCGGCGCCGTGACGCGTTCCAGCGCTTCGGCCGCAAGGTCTGGACGCCCGCCACGCGACACAACCGCGCCGATAGTTTCACCCAACTCGGCAGCGGCAACCAGCGCCGCCGCTGCCCCCGCGCTCGAGCCGAAATAGCCTATATTAATATCAGCCGTGGAAACCCGGTCCAGCGCCCATCGCGTCACCTCGACCAGCCGCTCCGCCAATAACGGAATGTCGAATCGCAAATGACGCGTAGCGGCTTCGGCCTCTTCCTCTTTGGGTGTCAGCAGGTCGAATAGTAACGTGCCCAGACCTTCTTCCCGCAAGCGGCGAGCCACAAATTGATTACGCGGGCTGTGTCGGCTGCTGCCACTGCCGTGCGCGAATAGCACCAGGCAAGAGCCGCTCGATGCTAATTCAAGTTCCCCGTTGAGTAGTGCTCCTTTAACCGGAATGTTGACTTGTTTGAGGGTCATGTGACTCCAACTCCATTTACGGCTAATAAAACGCCGCAACCGGTCACTTTCAAATTCTATTTTCCCCCGCAAAATCATAGCAGGTGGGCTTTGAGGGTTTGACCTCCTGTCCTAATGCTGGCTGACGGTTTAGTTTTGAGCCACAGTCTATGAACAGACCATTCGCGCTCGGGCTATCAGTGATTTTATTGGCCGTCGGCATTGTCCTTTTGGTTTTTGGAATAAATGCGAACAATTCGTTCGGTTCGCAGGTGTCGCGGGCGTTCAGTGGGTCGCCGACCGATCGCACGATGTGGTTTCTGGTGAGTGGGATTGTTTGCGCAGTCCTCGGCTTGTTTGGATTGCTTTGGGGTGCCCGGAAAAGCTCCTGACCACCAGCGCTAGTTTCAAGTTCTGGGTCAAGGAGTTTTCGTGCCCGCAGTGCGCCACTTCCAAATTGTTTCCCGTCAAACTCTTCTCCAATATGAAAGCCGATGCCCCTAAGCCGGGTCCTAAGTTGTAAGGCTTGCCTGCTGCGCGGCAGGGCTCTTGCCTATTATTGCCTGGCCCTGCTTGCCTTAAATTTTTGTGACACGCTGGAGGGCGAGATTTTGTGGAGCGATCTCGGAGCCGCCCTCGTGAAGGAAACCGGCGCGGGCACAGACATCCTGGGTGGCGTCATTAAGCGGGACGATACCGCTTCGGACACGCTCTATTTCAAGTTCCATGTCGACCCGCTTTCGGATGCGGGAACGGAACCCTACTTTGCGGGCTTTCAATTCTACGACGGCAACGCCGAGTGTCTTGGTATTGGCAATGCGCTGGCGGCCTGGGCCTACAGCGCCTTCAAGACCAGCAGCATGGGCGAGTCCAATGGCGTGCCGGGGGAGTTTGATTTTCACTCTGCTCGGGCAGGGCCGATCGAGCCTGGGTTTTCTCCGTCCTACGAGCGGCCGCACCGTGGCATCCCCTGCACGATTGTCTTCAAGGTGCAATATATGCCGGCGGCCGACGACCAGGTGACGGTATGGTTAAATCCCGACCTGGGTTCTGGCGCAACCGAAAGCAACCAACCGGCGAAGCTCGTCACGCATTTCCCTGCGAACGCCTCCTTTGATGCCATCCATCTACGCCATGGTGGAGGCGGGGATGGCTGGATCTTCAGCGACATGGCGATTGCGACTTCATTTAGCGATTTCGTCAACTCCGCCAATGCGGATGCCGCCACTCGCGCAAAACTGCCTTACACGTTTCGGACCTGGCAACGAGAGCAAGGGCTGCCACAAAACTCGGTGCATGCCCTCGCCCAGACGCGCGAAGGTTATATCTGGATCGGCAGCGACGACGGCGTGACGCGCTTTGATGGGGTGCGCTTCGTATCATTCGGTTTGCGCGAAGGTCTGCGCAGCGGTCGCGTTCGGGCGTTGCTTTCGACCGCTGACGGTTCGCTGTGGATCGGGACTCTAGGGGGCGGTGTCACCCGCTTGCGCGAAGGCCAGTTCACAACCTGGACTCTCGCGGACAGCCTTCCCTCAGATTCCATCACTGCGCTCGCAGAGGACGCAGAGCATCGAGTCTGGATCGGCACTGAAGCCGGACTAATCATCTGGCAGGATGGGCATCTGACGCCCTTGTCGGCGGCTGCCACTTTCAGCGGAAAAACAGTGAGCGCCCTTGGGAATGGCGCGAAAGGTTCGATGTGGCTGGCTCTGGCCGGTTCCGGAGTGTTCCATTACCAATCTTCACGATTCGAGCGGCTGAATGACCCGCTAATGGAGTCGCTGCTCAGTGACACGCATTCACTCCTCGAAGATGCAAGCGGGCGACTTTGGATCGGCGCGGGTAACGATTTGGTTTTGTGTCATGAGGGCACGGATTGGCGCCGGTACCGCATCGCGCGGCGATTGGCGCGGCCGTTTGTCGGGGCTCTAACTCAACAATCTGATGGCACGGTGTGGGCGGGATCGATCAGCGAAGGCTTGTTCCAATTCCATGAAGGCAAACTGTTTTCCATATCCACTACGAATGGCCTTGCCGACAATGCGACCGAGGCTCTCCTGGCCGACAACGAAAACAATTTGTGGGTCGGCACGAGCGCAGGGCTTACGCGTCTGCGCCGCAGCGGTGTGGGCGTGCTATCGCAGAATGAGGGACTTGGCTATGGCGCAGTGCAAGGGCTTGCTGAGGCGTATCCCGGAATGATTTGGGCGGGCAAATCGACCGATGGTCTTTATGCTTGGTCTGGAAACAAATTCGCGCGACTTTGCGCCGATTTATTTCCTCAGAATCCAGAAGTGAATGCGTTGCTTGCGACCCGCGACGGCGGTTGTTGGGTCGGTTGGTCGCAGGGATTGGTGCACTTCCTGAATCCGCAAGCAGGCATTCCGGAGACAAATGAGTTTTCACTTTTTGGTCAGAATGTGGTCGCTTTGGCTGAGGCCCGAGACGGGATCGTTTGGGCCGGCACCCGTGAAGGCGAATTGTGGCGCCGACGCGGCGGGACCTGGATAGCTCAAACCAATTTTCCGCGGAACCACGCCATCACGGGCATAATCGAGGACGCTGGCGGTGACGCACTGTGGATTGGGACAGAAGGTGGCGGTTTGTACCGGTTCACCGACTCAGTCCAGGCTCAACTAGGGAAGCACAGCGGTTTGCTAAGCGATTTGGTCCGCGCGCTTTACCTGGATTCACAAGGAACGCTTTGGATCGGTACCGCGGGTGGCGGTCTGGCACGGCGATCGCCCCAAGGACGCGTGACTACTTTCACAACCCACGAGGGTTTGCCGGATAATACCATTTCTCAAATCCTGGAGGATGATGCCGGGCGGCTTTGGCTCGGCAGTAATCGCGGTTTGGCTTGCATTAGTAAACACGAACTCGATGAACTGGCCGCCGGAAAGAATGCAGCCGTCTACCCCCAGGTTTTCGGACGCTCGGAAGGCATGGCGTCAGAAGAGTGCACGGGAGGGTTTTGTCCCGCAGGCCTCAAGACCCGCTCGGGACAGCTTTGGTTCTCGACATTAAAGGGCATCGTGGTCGCCGATCCGCGGCCGAGCACTCAAGAAGGACCGCCACCGCCCGTGTTGCTCGAAGAGATAGGGGTGGACGGTGCTCTCTTCCCGGTTGCCGCCGGCAAATCTGAGCCGGTACTCCACCTGGCTCCTGGGCCGCACCGACTTGAGTTCAATTATACCGGGTTAAGTTTCGCTGCCCCCGAAAGGGTGCGCTTCCGATATCGCTTGGAAAACCTGGATTCGGATTGGGTGGACGCGGCAACGCGGCGGACGGCTTATTATCCCTATGTGCCCGCGGGCGAATACCGTTTCCTCGTTACTGCTTGCAACAGTGCCGGTGTTTGGAATCCGGTTGGCACGAGCCTGGCCCTGGTCGTCGCGCCTCATTGGTGGCAGACCTGGTGGTTCCGCGCCGTAGCCGGACTGGCGCTGCTCGGCTCGGTTGGTGGCATGGCGCGATTAGCTGAAAAAAGACGGATGCTGCGCCAAGTGCAACACCTGGAGGAAGAGCGCACCCTCGAACGCGAACGCGCCCGCATTGCCCAGGACCTCCACGACGAATTGGGCGCGTCGCTAACTCGCATTTCGCTATTGAGTGATCTGGTCAAAGCCGACAGCGATAGCCCCGCACAGGTGGAAACGCACGCCGCCAAAATCTCCCTCTCTGCGGCACAAACGGTGCGCGCGCTGGAAGAAATCGTCTGGGCCTTGCGCCCCGGTAGCGACACGCTCCAAAGCCTCATTGAGTATATCGCCCACTTTGCGACCGAGCTATTCGATGGCGACCAGGCCCGGTGCCGGTTGGATTTGCAGCACGACCTTCCCACCGCCTCGTTGCCGCCGGAAATGCGCCATAACATTTTCCTGATCGTGAAGGAAGCGCTTACGAATGCCCTCAAGCATGCCGGGGCTAAAGAGGTGCATGTTCAGGCCAAAGCTTCGAAGCGATCCCTCGAAATCAGCGTCCGAGACGATGGCATCGGTTTCGAACCGCCACCGAGCCCGCAAGCTGGGAAACGACACGGCTTGGGCAATATGCATCGTCGCGCCGAGGCGATGGGCGCAACGCTGAGCGTCCAGAGCGCACCTGGCAACGGAACCACAGTCCGCCTCGTCGTAACCTTGAGTAATTGGTGAGCGTGTGCCGAATGGTTACCGAAACTTGCAGCCTGATTTACGAATTACGCTCGATCCTGGATCGCATCGACCTTGCCGCGTTATTTCCACGGCCACAGCCATTGGATATCGAACTCGGCAGCGGAGACGGGTCGTTCCTGGTCGAATACGCCCGGCAGCATTCAGAGCGCAATTTCATTGGAGTCGAACGGTTGCTGGGCCGGATCCAGAAGCTGGATCGAAAGGGCCGCCGAGTTGGCCTGACAAATCTGCGGGGTCTGCGCATTGAATCGGCATATTTTCTGGAATACCTCCTCCCCGCCAGTTCCGTTTCGGCATTGCACATCTACTTTCCCGATCCCTGGCCCAAGCGCAAGCACTGGCGGCATCGCCTGGTGAACGACTGCTTTCCTGTCCTGGCAAGCCGGGTGTTGATTCCGGGCGGAACCATTTTCCTGCGAACCGACCATGAGGAGTACTTCCGCCAAATGCAAGAGGTGTTCAGCAAAAACCCGCTGTTCCATCAAGTCGAAACACCTTCTGATCTGGCCGCGTTGGTAACCGATTTCGAAAAGGATTTTCAGGCGCAGGGAATCGACACGCTACGGACAGCGTACGAATTTCGGTCAGCGCCTCTATATTAATTCCAACTCATCGGCCTGCAGCTTAACGGCGGCAGCCTGGCCGATGAAATCCAAACGCAAGAGAACCGTGCTCGGCCCATACCGCTTCTCAACCCAGCCTTCAACGCCCCGCAAGGGACCCGAGCGGACTTTAACGCGGCAACCAGTCCCTATCTGCGGTGCCAGATAAATTTCCACATCTTGATCCAACACCTGCAGAATTTCGCCAAGCTGGCGACTGAAGAGTTCTTGATCGTGGACAAACAACAACTGGGCAACATGCTCGTTCTGAGCGATTCTGAGTTTCTGCTCAGCTTGGAGTTGCAAGAAAACGTATCCCGGGAAAAGTGGCTTTTGAAACGTGACGGTTTTCCCGCGATACCGATGAGCAACCCGGTAGCAAGGAAGCGTCGCCAAAAGGCCGTCGCGGTCGCAAGACCGTTTGACTTTCTTTTCGCGCCGCGGCCGGGTGTGGACGACGAACCACCGCAAGTCGCACATGTCACCATTGAAAAAGCTTGACCAAATATCGTCAAGCAAGGAAACCGAAAACTATTCGCCTCCTCGATGAACTTTGATACCGTTATATATCATTTAATCCAATACTCGGCCGGTGCCTGATTCGAATAAAATTTCAAATCGCGAAATCACGCCGCCCAGCGTTTATTTTAACCGGCGGATGTTTATCCGAGGCGGGATTTTGGCGGCGAGCGTGGCAGCCACCGGCCTGGTATATCGCAAGCTCAACCCGGTTGGCCAGGGCGAGGTCAAAACCGCGGCGATCTCCGGCGTAACCGCACCGGCTACGAATGCACAGAGCGGCGGCTTTAGCGTAAACGAACCGCAGACTTCGTTTGAGGACATCACTCATTACAACAATTTCTACGAATTCTCGACCAGCAAGGAGGGGGTCGCTCCCGCCGCCGCCCGTTTCGATTCAACCGGCTGGCAGGTAGAAGTGGGAGGCCTTGTTCGAAAGCCGAGGACTTTTAGTCTGGAGGATTTACTCAAGATCAGTCCGCCTGAAGAGCGCATCTACCGGATGCGCTGTGTAGAGGCATGGTCGATGGTCATTCCGTGGATTGGTTTTTCACTCTCAAAGATGCTCGATGTGGTCGAGCCGCTCAACGAGGCCAGGTTCGTTGCTTTCCAGACGCTTTTGGATCCAAAACGCATGCCGGGACAGCGATCCGAAGTGCTTGATTGGCCGTACGTTGAAGGCTTGCGAATGGATGAGGCCATGCATCCGCTGACGCTTCTGGCGAGTGGGATTTACGGCCGGACGCTGCCGCCGCAGGATGGCGCGCCGATCCGGTTGGTGGTGCCCTGGAAGTACGGCTTCAAAGGCATCAAGTCGATTGTTAAGATCAGCCTGGTTTCCAATCAGCCGCCCACGACTTGGAGCACGGCCGCCCCGAATGAATACGGCTTTTATGCCAACGTGAACCCGCAAGTAGACCATCCGCGTTGGAGCCAGGCCACTGAACAACGGATTGGCGAATCGGGCCGGCGCCCTACCCTGATGTTCAACGGTTATGCTGAGCAGGTCGCACATCTTTACACCGGCATGGATCTACGGGTGAATTTTTAATCTGCTGCGTGAAGGAGTCGAACATCCGATTTGCGAAAATGCTCATCCTGATAAACGGGGCCGTGCCTGTTGTACTTTTGGGATGGGACGCCTGGCATCATCACCTGGGAGCCAACCCGCCGAACTTTGCCATTTTGACCAGCGGTCTGATGGCTCTGATTTTTTTGGTGCTCACGATGGCCGTGACGCCGGTCCGCAAAGTGACGGGATGGAACTGGCTGCTCTCCTTCCGGCGCATGCTCGGCCTTTATGCGTTTTTCTATGCCTGCGTCCACTTCCTGCTTTTTTTCAGCCTCGATCGCTCGTTCAGCATTTCCAGCACACTGGCGGAGATGGCGAAGCGCAAGTTTTTGATTGTTGGCAGCATCGGGCTGCTGGTCATGGTGCCGCTGGCGATTACTTCTACAAACGGAATGATTAAAAGGTTAGGTGGCAAACGGTGGCGCGCGTTGCATCGACTGGCTTATGTGGCCGCGGCGGCCGGGGCAATACACTATTACATGCAGGTGAAAGCCGATGTGCGGCAACCAACCGTGTTCGCCGGGATCCTTGTCCTTTTGCTCGGTTATCGTGTGCTAGTTGCGGTGCGACAGTCAAAACCCACGATCGCTCCCGCGGCCAAGCCGAAACCAATGCCGTAATTATGAATTTGGCGTCCAAATGTCCTGCCACTGAAGGCCGGCGGCCTTGATCATATCGAACGAGTAGTCGAGCCGACCAATTTCTCGGTCGCCGTTGTTCGTGCCCAACGTAAATTTACATCCGGCGGCTTTGGCGAGTTTGATAAATGCCAGGTGCGGCAGTTTGTAACGGCTATTGATTTCGACAGCGATGTGGTGCTGAGCCGCGGCTGTAACGACCTTCTGCATACGCTCCTCGGTCCAGAGTCGGTCGTAATCGGCTGCGATCTTTTCCGGCAGAAAGGTCGGGTTCACGTACACGTTGATCGGCTCGGTGCTCAGGATTTTCACCGTGCGCTCGACCAGCATGTCCATGAATGCCTGCGGGTCTTTGATCTCGGGAACCTCGCTGGGGATCCACAGGCGCATGCGCCGGCCCTGGTTATCGAAGATAGTCATCGCGTCGGTGAACACGTAATCAAAGCGCGAGATAGCCGCCTTGGAAAAGAGGTTCACCCATTCCCTGCCCTCCGCCTGCATCGCTACAAAGCAGGGCTGGCCTTGCATCGACTTCAGATAATCATCTATTCCGGCGTCATTCGTCACCGAGAAGTTCAATCCGCAATTCACAGCGATGCCGTAAAAGACGCCACTCCGGCGTGAAGCAGCGAGAGCCTCGTCAAGCGTGAGGCCACCTTTGAGGTGAACGTGATAATTCACAACTGGATAATTGGCTGCGCTCAACCTGATGACTTCTCTGTCGTATTCATTGAGCGCAAGCACAGGAGGCGCGGAATCTGCCACGGCGTCGGGCAACATGCGAACGCGGAGGTTGCGATAGAAAACCTTGCCGGTCTCGTCATGGCATTGCAGCGCGAATGTGCCATGGCCGAGTTTACGCCCGGGGTGCCCAGGAACATCCGGGGCAGGATTCGGTTCGAGGTAATCAACCACTAGCTGATCATTGACACGAACCTGGACTGACTTTCCGACCACGCGGATGTGTATGGTGAACCACTCGTCATCCTTTGCCAGCGGCTTATATACGTTCCTCAGCGCGTACAGACTGCCGGTCAATTTATTCTCTCGATAACTGCCGGTCGCTGGCCGCACATTCAATACCTGGACTTCGAACCCCTGCTGAGGAAAATCTCGCCGCTGATAAGCGGTATGGAAGTAAATCCCGGAGTTGGCGCCGCCGTGGGTCATCACCTCCGCGGAGAGTTCGAAGTTCCTGAAATCAATTTCGCCGTCTTGACCAACGTAGAACAAGTGAGCGCGTGGTCCTTCGCAAGCGATCTGGCCATTAATGACGCCGAAGGACCTTGCGTTTCCGCCGGCTTTCCAACCGTGGAGTGATTTGCCGTCAAACAGCGGCTGCCAATCCTGGGCCAGCGAAAGCGCGGGAATTAAGAGAAGACTCAGGGCATATTTGGAAAACGCTCTTAACATTTTAATTAACCACGGATTCACACAGATAAACACAGATGAGAAGGAGAATCCGCGTTCATCTGTGTCCATCTGTGGTTTTCAACCGCGCGGATACTGCCTAAAACCGGTAGCGCAGGCTGGTGTAGATTACGTGGGCGGAGTAGTTGTTATTTCCCCCGTAAAGCGGATCGTCATATTTATAATAGCCGTAACGGAGGCTCCAGCGCACGTGGCTGGTGAGCTGGCGCGTCAGCGTAGCCGTGATGCCGTTCTCCTGACCAGCGGCGCCCAACGGCAGTCCTACGCTCGAAATATCCGTATAGTCATCCGCCTGATAGTAGAAGTAACTGATTTTGAGATCGGTCCGGTCATCCAAAACCAGACCGGAAGAGAAGTTCAAGGTCCAATAATTGTTTTGGGAATTGAGAATGGCCTGGGTCACCTCGGAAGCCGGGGTCTTGGTTTCGCTCAACACATAATTGAACCCCGCCTGAAAATAGATGCGCGACCAGGGCGCCCAGCTCACGTCCTGGGCAATGATATGGCTGGTCATCCGCGACGCCGTAACGTCGGGCAATCCGGAGATCGGATCGGGGGCGGTATGAATGGTGGATAACTGGTATTCGTAGCGCGTGACTGCCGTCAGGTTTGCCAGCGGCCGCAAGGTGAGGCGGACGTTGCCGTCATAGGTCTCAAAATCCTGCAGGGTCAGATAGGCCGGGTAACGGTCCGGGCTGGTGGGGTCGTTGGGCGTGCTGTCCAGCTCATGATTGTAATCGTAGCGATCCAGTTTGTAATAGCCGCCGGCATCGACAATCACGCGGCGCGAAGGATACCACCGCGCGCCCAGACTGTACTTTTGGAAAAAACGCCCGTCATCGGTCTCGCGTTGAATGGGCGGAACTCCAATGCCGTTGACCGGAACCAAACCACCGAGCTCGTTCAGGTTCCCGGAACCCTGAGTCAGGTCGCCGCGACCGTAAAAAACCCAGTTGGTGACACCGTTATAAGTGAGGTCGAGGCGCTCGCGCACGTCGATCACATCCCGATCGGCAGTTGAAGAAAAAGGCACGGGCGCATTATCGCCCAGCGTTTCAAGCCCGGTGGAGTCGGAATTCCAATCTTCTTTCTGCACCCGTACTGACGGAACGATACTGAGGGTGGGCAATGGCTTGTCCATCAGGTTCACGTCAAACACGTAATCGTGCAGGTGCGAGCCGCCGCTCAAGCCATAGTAACCGAATCCGTTCTGAGCGGCCGGCACATAGTTGACGTCAAAGTCCGATCCATAAATGCGGCTGCCGGTAAAGTCGTTGTCCAGGTCCGAATACGAGAATCCGGTCGACACCATCAGGTTCTTCTTAATCCAGGTTTCGGTGAAAGCATTCGCTGTGAACATGTCGTAGCTGGTGCCCTGCCGATCGGTAATCTTCTGCTGCACCGGTTCACCCGGAAACTGATCGATCTTCAAGGCATCGTCCAACTTGCCGGTTTCGTAGCGGACGCCCAGGCCGAGGTCGGTCGCCTTGATCTTGTGGGTGACATCGAGCTGAAAGGCGTCGCTGTGCTCATTAATGTCCCAGAACGTGGGACTGATCCCGCGAACGAGCGAACCGCCATCCGGATGCGTCAGCCCCCAGCTCGTGGAACTCTTGTCCCCATCGCGAAAATCATGGGTGTATTTGAAAGTGATCTTGGGCTTCTTGGGCAGCACCAAACCGCCCTCGAACGTGAGTTGGCCACGGTCCAACGCCAGGGCATCGTTGGCCAGCGGAAACCAAAGGTCGGTGGGGGGATAGAATCCGCCGTCACCATTGTACCAGGTCCTGAACTCGTTATAGGTGAAGCGCAGGTACCCGAGTTTTTCTTTCGTCACACCCAGAGTCAGCTTGTAGTCGTGCTCATCAAACAGCGCATGGCCATCGGCGGTGAAAGTGGTTCCTTTTGAGATTTCGCCGCCGTAATGAAAATCCTCGATGCCGCCGAACGCATTGCCGGAACGATCGTGCTGCTGCTGGGCCTGGGCTTTGTTGCCATTAATAATGAAACCGCCCGCGGAGAGATCGACCCAGTTGCTAAAAGTATTGGTGCCGCCTTCGAAAAACTGTTCGGGAGTCATGGGCGGTGGAGGTGGCGGCGGCGCGTTGGTAGCTGCCGGCGGAGCCGCATTGGTGCCGGTGCTGGCGGGCGCGGCGTTGGTGGACTCAGCAGGCGCCGCATTCGTCGTAACCGCCGCCGGCGCGTTGGTCACCACCGGCGCGTTGGTATCGGCAGCACGGCCGGGGAACGCAAATGCAATAAATGCGGCTGCGCAACAGCACACTAGAACGGTGTAACAATGAGAGCTTTGCGCTGGGCCTCCTTCCGATGAACCGGAGGCAAACAGACCCCTCACCCCAACCCTCTCCCCATCGGATGGGGAGAGGGAGAAACCTTCGGCGCAGGTTGGGTTCATGGTCCCATTCGGGAGAGGGCTGGGGTGAAGGGAATTTCTTTTTTGCCTTACCCGTTTCATGGAGCGAGTTTTAGGAGATTTCGACTTTCTGATTTCATCGAGGTTGCACGCGTTAGAATCTGAGTGACGGGCTCACGCGCGAGCCATGGACGGCTTCGTGACAGCCCGCCGTCCAGCACGTGCCTTGTTGCAGCCGGAGCGTGTGGTCGGAGCCACCGATGAGCAACCGGCCGCCGCTGACCTGTTGGAAATGGCACTTGAGACACAGGTTCGAATCGCGCTCGGTCAACAGCTTGGCATTTACCGAGCCGTGGGCGTTGTGGCAGATCGTGCAACCTTCGCGCAACGCTTCGTGCTCGAACACGTAAGGTCCGCGCTGGGCGGGATGGCAGCGGAAACAGCTTTCGTTCTCGGACAGCAATTGGGTGCCGCCTCCAATATAGATCGAACCTTTATGAGGCGAATGACAGTCGGTGCAACTCAGGTGCCCTTCCGGCACCGGGTGATGGCTGGGCAGGTTGAACTTGCCGCGCACGTCGGTGTGGCACTGGAAGCAGACCGTCTCGACCGAACGCGACGGCGGGACGGCCAAACGCGCGCCGTAGCTGTTCGCGGCCGGGCGCCCGCCACTGGCAAAGCTGTAAGGCGGTTTCACCTCGCCACCCGAATCGGAATGCAGGCTGCACGGGCCGTGGCAGGATTCGCAACCGGCGTTCAAGGCATTCGGGCCTTGCGCGATCAACCTGGCGTGGTCCGCGGTTTGGAATCCGCGATAAAGTTCTTCATGGCATTGCTCGCATTCCTTGGAGCCAATGTACTTCGCGCCCGGAACATCCGGCAGAATCACAACGGACCGATGCACGGTGCCACAGGAAAGTGCCACGACCAACAACAGGCCCAGCCCTACAGCCAGAACTGCGCCGCGGATCCACAGGCTATCCCGGATTACAAATTTAAACATTTTGCGACTCATCTGCTCAGATGGCTTCTCCCACTGCCGCATCGATTCAATTGAAAACCACGGATGAACACAGATAGACACGGATTAAACAGAAGTTTCACCGGGCGTTCCCCAAGAACAACGGGCTCACCGTTTGGAGACCTCCTAAAGCAGTTGTGGTTTCCGTGCATTTTATCAGTGTTTATCTGTGTTCATCTGTGATTGAACTGAATCGTTCCGGCGCTCCCAGTGCAATTGCTTTGCGTCGCTCATTGGTACAGTTCCGCGGTAACCCAATCCTCCGCGGCCGCTAATAACTGGGCGATGTAGTTAATGTTGTGAACGCCGAAGCTGCCGTCATACAGCACCAGGTAGAGGTTGTATCGCGCCTTCTGAATGTTCACCGGAATCAACGCTTGTTCGCTGCTGCTCGGGCCCGGTCCGCCGGGCGATAAATCGCCGGGCGTTGTGTATTCCCAGGCGCGGGTTCCGTATTTGGTCCAGAGCGTCGCCGGCGCCCTGGTCTGCGCCCAATAATCGAGCAGTTGAGTTTTGATGTACACAATCTGCTGGGAGATGCTGTTGGTGATCACATTCACGGACACGTCCGGCGCCGGATGACACTGGCGACACGTATCATAGGTTGTCACCTCGAAGCTATGCCCGGCGCTGCCGTTCGGGGTCTGCATATGGCAGTGCACGCATTGATTCTCGAGGAACGCGTGCGTTGCCGGCTGCGGTGAATTCGTGCCCGATTCGAGTTCGCCCACGGTTCCCAGCAGCATGTTGTATTGGGGCGAATGATGCGGCGGCCGGCTGGTGCTCTGCCATGACGCGCCGCGGTGATTGTGGCACTGGGCGCACAGGTTGATGTTCGGATTATTGGTGAACGCGGCCGAAGTCGTCAGGAAATAATCATTGGTTGAAGCCAGCGGATAGCGGAGCTGGTTGGTATAAACCGCGCCGAGCTGGTTATTGGTGAAGAACACGCCGGCGGCCACATTGGTGACCACGCCGTTCAAACGATTTGTGTAGATGTAATTCTCATGCGGATCGTGGCAGGTGGCGCAGGTAATCCCAATCGCCGCCGCTTCCTGGCCGCCGGGCAACGTTTCGTTTTCGGTAAGCGCCTCCCGCACGCTGCCGGAATGGCAACGGCCGCATTGCGAGATGTTGCTGTTCCCCAGGAAATTCTGCGCCACGTCCGGAACCACGGAGCTGTGAGCGGAACCGTTCCATTCCTCGAACAGCGGCGGATGAGTGGAAGCCACGCGAGCCGGGGCGAACTTCGCGTTATGGCATCCGCCGCAAAGTGTCCCCGCCAGCTCGACGCGCGGCACTGAAATCGGATCGCCCGGGTTGGCCGCGTGATTGGCCGCTGAACCGTGACAGTTCTCGCACTGCACACCGCCAAGCTGAGGCGTGGAGGTTTTGGTGTTAAACCCAGTGGGCAGATGATAGCCGACAGTGTGGCACGCCAGACATGAGCTGTTGGCTTGTCCACCCATGGACACGAACAGGGAATTTGTAAACGCGGCGGCGTGCGGAGTTTTGGTGACCGTACTCAGGGTCGGCCCATGACATTCCGCGCAATTTTGCCAGCCCGCATACTGCGGCGATGGTCCGGCAACCCGGAAGAATTCGTTATTCGTGAGCGGCGTGACGATGGCCATCCGCGAGAGATTCGTGGCCTTGCCCAAGGCTTGCCACGTCGGATCCTTCACGCCGTGCTTGTAGAACAGTTGGTAGTACCCGCTGGGCCCATCCCAGGTGACTGTGGCGCTGTTTGTGCCGGGCACAACTCCGGTCATCACCGGCCAGCCAGGCAGACCGCCCGGTTGAATGAGGCTCAGGTGCTGGTCGGATCGTGCGCTCAGTTCCGAGCACCATGTGACGCCCACCATCAGCAGGAGCAAGGCCCGGTTGGCCAGCCGCGCGACTGCAGGCCTAATAAGCTGAAGATAGGACTGCCACCGCAATTTCGGTTTAGCGGCGCTCGAACTTGGCCACACAACGTTCATGGGTGCTTGCGCAAGGGAGACTGGGCAACCGGCGCACTTTGCGCAACACCAAAAACCAGAGTGCGTTGCGACATCGACAAGAAAGCCAACATCATGTTTGACGGTATCCATCGCACTCCTGGCGAGCTATCCAAATATTGTCGGATACTTTGCGTTATTTGCTTCCGCGCTACCAAGAAGAGGGGCAGCTTGCCAGCTACACAATCTTTTGCGGGCAGCGAAAATCCGAAGCCCGAATCCCGAAATCCGAAAGAAGGCCGCAGGCCGAAATGGCTTCGTTATCAGACAGCTTACCAATTTTCCTCGCCGGCCCAAAAATGTACTGCCACCATCCGAAAACTCGGGCGCGCCACTGCACGCTATTTTTTCAAATGAAACTTTCATTCTCGAACCGGCTTTTTCGGCTGAGCAATTCGGCGAGCCGGCAACAGGCCAATACCCGGCTGATCGTCCTGGCCCTGGTGTTTTTCTGCCTCGGCCTCGGGCTCAGCACCATGTGGTTTTATCGCCGCGGCGCGAAGGCTGAGGCGCCGTCTCCGGCCGCACCCGCCGGTTTGTCCGACAGCACCCGGCAAATCCTGCAACACCTCAACTCGCCCCTCGAGATCCGCTTTTATTCGCTGCTCGACCCGGCGACGGTTCCCGATTCGACACGCGCCTTTGCGGGACGCGTGAACCAGTTGCTCGCACAATACGAACAAGCAGGCAAAGGGCGTGTCAAAGTGACTCGAGTCGATACGGCATCCAATGCCAGCGCCAACAGCGCTCTGGCGGACGGACTCCAAGCCTTTAACCAGGACAAAGGCGACGCTTGTTACCTGGGCATCGCCGTCGTGCGCAAGGACAAGAAGGAAACCCTGGCGCAGCTCTCGCCCGAGTGGGAATCGGCTTTGGAATCCGACCTGTCCCGCGCCATCGTCCGGCTGAATGAAGCCAGTGGCGAACCGGCTGCCACTACCGCCCCGCCGCCGATCGACCCGAACGTCGAGGAGGAAGTGAAGAAGGCGCTGCCCAACCTGGCTACGGTTTCGTTGGAAGACGGCACGCGCATCCTGCGCCAGGCAGCCGTGGATGAACTGAAGCGAACCGGCCTGGAAATGGACGCGCGCATTAAGGAAGCCCAGCAAAAATATCTCGATGCCGAAAAAAGTCACTCCGCTCCCGACCAGGAAACCGCCCGGCAACAAATCCTGCAGCTGCAAAAGGAACAGACCGAACTGCTGAAGCAAATCATCGGCAAATCCCAGGCCCAGGTTGAAGCGCTCCAGCGACTCAAGGCCGGCGCGCAGTAGCACGATTCGGCGAAGCGCGGCGATAAGCATTAAGGCGTCAGTTGCTGCTTCCGTGAGGGTTGTCCAGCTTCTTCATGGCCTCTTCAACGGCCTTCTTCATGCTGAGGGTGTCGGCGCCCTGGCTGGGCGGGTATTCTTCCAGGCTCTTGAGATGTGCCGCCAGAAACGGGCCGGCGCCGGTGGGGGCCCACAGTTTTGAGGCGAAGAACTTGCGCCCTTCGTATTCGAAGCCGGGCGCGTCCGGGGTCACCTTTTCCATTGGATCCATCAACAGGTTCACCACATATGGAACACTCGGGTACGATTTCTCGTCGAACCAATCGCCGTGATGCTTAACACCGATGTGCAGCTTCCACGCATCCACGCGAACCGCCATGAGGTCAGTCTCGTCATAATAGAAAATTTCGCGTCGTTCGGATTTCGGGGATTTTCCGGTCCAGTAATCCAGGTTGTTGTAGCCGTCCAGGTGGACTTTGTAGGTCATGTCGCCCATTTTATATCCCTTGAGGAGATCGTTCTTGAGGTTGGGAAGGCCGGCGGCCGCGGCGAGCGTGACGTAAACATCCTCATGCGCCTGAATGCCATTACCGACGCTGCCGGGCTGGATGTGCCCGGGCCAGCGAATGATGCAGGGGACGCGCACACCGCCTTCCCAGGTGGTGCCTTTCTCGCCGCGGAACGGCGCATAGCCGCCGTCCGGCCAGAACATGAACTCGTTGCCGTTGTCAGTCGTGTAAACAACGATGGTGTTGTTTGCGACACCCAGGTCGTCGAGCTTTTTGAGGATGGCGCCGACGTGTTCATCGTGCTCGAGCATGCGCGCACGCACGACGTCTTCTTCAGCGCGGCCTTCATCCACAGCCATCTGCAAGTACTTCGGATTCGGGTGCGACCAGACATGGATGGCGGTGGAATTAAACCAAACGAAGAAGGGCTTGTCGCCCTTGCCGTTTTTGTCCATCCACGCCAGCGTTTGATCCAGCACTTCCTTGTCGAAGGTCTCCATGCGCTTGCGCGTGAGCGGTCCGGAGTCTTCGATCTTCTGCTTGCCGACTCGGCCAAACTTCGGGTCGGTGGTGGGGTCGTCAGTGTCTATGGCCCAGGTGTGCAGAGCGCCGCGTGGCCCGAATTTCTGTTTGTAAGCGGAGTTTTTCTGGCCGGGGTAATCCAGCTCTTCGGGCTCCTCCTCCGCGTTCAGGTGATAGAGATTGCCGAACCATTCATCGAAACCATGAATAGTGGGCAGGAATTCGTTGCGATCCCCCAGATGATTCTTACCGAATTGCGCCGTGGCATAGCCTTGGCTTTTGAGGACCTCGGCTAGAGTGGGGTCGGTTTTCTGAATTCCGCGCGTGGAGCCTGGGATGCCGACGGTGGTTTCGCCGGTTCGGATGGGCATTTGGCCGAGGATAAACGCGGCACGGCCGGCGGTACAGCTTGGCTGGCCGTAATGGTCGGTGAAAAGCATACCCTGGGTAGCGAGGCTGTCGATATGCGGCGTGCGCCCCATCATGCCGTGCGTGTAGGCGCCGACATTCCACATCCCGATGTCGTCGCCGAAGATGACAACGATATTGGGTTTCTTGTCTGCACCAAGTGCGGGTGCAAGTGCGCCAGCAGCGAGGAGTGCAGCGGTCGCCAATCTCGTGAGTGTTAGTTTCCCTTTGGTGTTCATCTGCCGGTCCCTTTCGTTTTTGTGCTTTTTGGTAACAGTTTCGGTAGTGGTGATTGATTTTGTTGGAATTTGGGTTTCGGCTTGAGAGAGGACCACTTGCGGCCCAACTACAATTGCCTTTCAATCCGTATCAACCGCAGGGTCACAGAGAGCGTGTCGAAGGCATAGTTCACGGGCAGTTTCCTGCCTGGAATGTCGGCTGGATTCATGCCAATGGCCTCAACCGGGTGAGCGCCCTGCGTAAGCGGCTATAATTGTTGTAATTAGAACCGCGCATAAGGTCCGCACCGGCCATCAATTAGACACACCCAGGTCGGTCTATCGGCTGAAGGTCGAAATCTCGACGTCCAAGTGTAACAAATTGGAGGCGTAGTACACCAGTGACCAGCCGGCCGACAGTTTGGAGCAGTTCTGAAGCATAAGGTCTAGATCGACCAGCGGCGGTAAGGAAGCAAGGAAACGCGGGTGCTGCGCTTGCTTTGTAAAGCCCTCCGGTTTGAAGGCATTGTTTGACCTAGTCAAGGAGCTTGATGACGACTGGATTTCTCAACACTGTCCCCTCGCTGGATAGGGTGCGGAAGCCACGTTTATAATTTCTGTGTGCAGATGTCTCCCGCCTTCCTTCTGGAACTATAAACCGAGAGCATGCACATAAAACTCATGCGATTTGGAAGTTCTCAACGAGGTCCGGAACCCATTTGAAAAGTTTCGGCCGCGTTGCTCGATGCGGACCGGTTCCACCTGACCTCGGTCAGCTCCACAATAACACGCGAGCCGTGTAGCCTTTGCCCGCGATCTGCTTAGCAAGCCCGTCCAGGACCTCCTCCGATTGATTGCGTGTTAGGTATTTGCCTTCCGGCTCGCCGATCAAGCGGACTTGCGGCCCAAGCGCATATCCGCCGTTCTCACGCGAGAAATGCACCTCGTAAGTTCGCGCGCCGCGCTGCTTGCGATAGACCAGGGACCCCGTGAACCGGTCCTCGACGATCCAGCCGCGTCAGCCAGCAACAATCCGATCCGCGTTGTTGAGTCGGGCGAAAGAGCGATTGCGTATTTGTCTGGCGACGGAGAGTACGCGGATCGTCAAAAGCACCCGCTTCCCAAGCTGATGTTCCTGGATCTGAACCTGCCAGGCATGGATGGTTTCGAAGTCCTCAAGTGGCTCCGGGGCCAGCTTCATTTGCGCCACATCCGCGTGGTGGTGCTGTCCAGTTCCCCGGAGGTGCGGCTGTTTTCGAAAGCGTGCGAGTTGGGGGCGGACTTTCTTTTCGTCAAAACCCACGACAACAAAGATCTAGTCTCGTTCGTGCAAAGCTTTGTGGGGTTCGCGCAGTTGGTGCAACCGCCGCCGGCAAAGGGAAAATCGCTGGCGCTTGAAGTGTGAGAGAATTTAGACCCGTGTCGCTACAGCTCTTTTGCTGGTGCCACTCATTGGCTTTGACGCGCCCAACGATGAGTGCAGCCGCCCCGCGCCGCTGAACTCTGAAAGACAAACACCGCGGACTCGTGGGGTCCGCAGCATGCGGTTGTTGGCCGCCCAAGGCTCGATTGCATGTCATTGCTCTGTCTCCGGGAATCCCAACGGGATTCCGTCCCGAAGCCCAGGGTTGTGACGGCGTAGCCGGCGCTACCTTGGGTCATGGGTAGCAACATTATTTTCTACCCCAACGGGGTTGCGCCGCTCCGTCCCGGAGCGGCCACAACCCTTTCAGGGTTGATGGCTGATGGCATTTCTCCAACGACCAACGATTATTGAGCGAACGACTGGTTCGCTCATCAGCCTCTCCCAGTTTGTGGCGAAGGGACCTCATATGCAGCTAGTTGTACGTCCGCAACAGCCATAGTCAACCTGCAAAGATGCGCCTCGGATAGAAGATGGGCATATTCAACTTTGGGAGGCCGGCTCCTCTCATTAACACCTGGCTTCAGGCCCGAACGATGCAGTTGTTTTCGGTGAGCGCGCCCGCCTCGGGCGCTGCCAACCGGCGCCCTCGCCGGCTGGTTCGTCATTGGCCCAAGCTCACCAAATAGTGAGTAGAAATGGCGAAGCGGGGATGCGATTGGCGAGGGCACCAACCGCTGCGCCCGAGGCGGGCGCGCTCCCTTCCATTGAATCGTTCCGGCTGAAGCGGGGTGTTAATGAGAGGTGCTCAAAAATTGCGATGCCAAAAGAGACGCGATTTGTCTCCGCATACAGGATGACATGCAACACAGTCTGTCCAGCATCCAGTATCCGGCAGGCAATTGCGCCTAATTGCAGTTACTGGCGTGTAATTGCACCAAAAAGACTTTTTCAAAACATGCAGTTCCCCGATTTTCAAACATCCACGGCGCCACCACGTCCGGCCAAATCGGCGGCGCAGACCTGCCAGATTGCCGGAGCCGGAAGCTGCCCGCGCAGCCCACAATTAAAAACCCCTCCGCGCGAACGCGGAGGGGTTGGATAGGTTCCCTCTCAGATCTTGGCGCCCTTACGGCGTATGAACGACTCTGAAGTACTGCTGCACCCCCTGGCGGGTCGGGGTCAGGAAGCTGACGGCCGTGCCTGTGCCGGGGATGTTGGTGCTGACGTTCTGCCAGGCATTGTTCATGGCCGAGCAGGCTTGCACCTGGTAGCTCGTGTTCGCCTGGGTGTCGAATGTGATTTCCGCCGCGCTATAGATATGGATGGTATTGGTGGGGCTGTTGCCACCCAAGGCTTTGCTCGAGGTCCACACCATGCCGCCGTCCACGCCCGGAGTGCCGGCCACCCACGGGTTGAGGCCCATTTGGTACTTCAACCAGTTGGGCACGCCGTCGTTGGCGGGAGTGGCGTTCGCGCCGGCATTCGCCGCCGTGGCCGAACCGAAGTATTGCACTTGCCACGCGTAGTACGCGAGGTCAGCCGGCGTGCGCGGGCCGAGCCCGGCCGGGTCGCCCGTCAGGTCGGTGATCGACGCTTTCAACAGGCCGACCGCATAAGCGAGATTGTGCACGCCATGGCTGCCGTCGTTATTGACGAACTGCCAGTTCCAGGCGGCGTTCAACTGCTGGATCGACCAATTGGTGGTGGTGCTGAGGCTGGTCTTCACCGCGGTGCTCGGCGGCAACAGCGTCGATAGCTGGTCGAGCAGGTGCTGTACTTCCGTCTGCACGCCCTCGATGACGCCGTCGCCATTGTAATCTTCCCGGACCATGTCAAAGCTCGTGATCGGCCCGTGGCATTGCGCGCATGCATCGGTCATTTCCATGGTGTTGGTGGCCGTGACGGCTTTCACCGCGAACGTATGGCCGCCGGTGAGCAGGAAGTTCGCATTGGTCGTCGCGGGCGTCGGTTGCATATGGCAAGTAACGCAGGCATCGCCAATCGCATCACGATGCGCCGAGCTGGGGATGTTCTTGCCGTAAGTAATGCCGTTGATGCCCAGGAACAGGTCGCCTTGCGGGCCGTCATGCGGACCGAAGCTCGAGCCGCCAATCCAGGTCGGCTTGCCGGCCTTGTAGTTGGCGACGTTGTTGGTGGCGGCGCCGTTGCGGGTGTGATGGCAGCTCATGCAAAGTTCGCCCGTGCCGTAACCGTCCACCATCGAGCCGTCGCCCATGGCCACCGGGCCGGTGGTGCGGAGCTGATGCTCTTTGCTGGCGTCATGCGGGTCGTGACAGGCGACGCAAGTAATGGGTATCCACGTGAGGTTGGTGGAGGCCGCGCCGCGGGAGGCATAGCCCATGGCGGTATGGCAGGGCACGCATTGCTGGCGGCCAGGGCCGGAGGGCACAGTCGCGCCGACGGCGTGTGAGGAGTTCTTCCACTCGGGCACTTTGATATGATGGCTGTAGGCGTCATGGCACTGGCCGCAGTTGCCCACGTCCCAGTTGATCGCGATCGCGTTGGTATTGCCCAAAATACCATTGAAAACGACGTGCGTGCTGCCTGGACCGTGGCAGTTTTCGCATTGGATGTTGGCCACGTTTGCCACTGCCGGATAGTTCGTCTGCATGCTGGCCCAATTGCCGTTGGTCAGGACGGTGGGGAATTTCCAGCCGGTTTGGGTCATGACGTCGTCGAACCCGCCATTTACGGCGAGCGGGTTGGCGTCGTAGCCGACGGAATGGCAGGAAACACAGCTCAGGCTGTAGGAACCGACGAGGCCATCGATGCTACGGCTGAACTTGGTCGCATGCAGGGTGTTGGTCCATATGCTCATGTTGGGAGCGCTGCCGAGCCCGCCGCTATGGCAGGCGATACAGCCCTGAGACCAACCCAGGTAGGTGCCGGCGGTAATCGTGATCGCCACGTTCGTGGTCCCAAAAGTGGCCGTCGTGATCGTGGCAGTCACCGTGTACTGGCCTCCGATGTCCGGGCGCAACAGGGTGCGACTACCAACAATTTGGTAGTACATGGCGTCGGACGGGGTGTAGATCGGGACATTGGTGCCCAACGGACTGTTCGTCAGCACCGCCGCCGAGCCAATCGGACGGCTGGTCAAAGCCCAGGTCACGCTCAGAATGTTTGTAGGCGCCACCGCCAAGTTCACTTGCGCTTCGAGGTAGGCCGGAGTTCCAATGCCAGTCGCGGACAAGCCGCCGGACACTTCGGTGCTGGACGGCAATCCGTAAATCGTCTTGTCGGTGGGCGTCACCGGCCGGCTGTAAACGCGGGGGTTGAGTGTAACGGCCGCGGCCTGGGCGCCGATCGCGGCAGCTAACATGAGGCCGGCGATAAGCATGGTCGTTCGATGAGGGTTCCTGGGCGGACCAGTAACGGTCGCTCGGGCGGAGATCGCCTGGGCTAACCTTAACGGGGGCTTGGTCTGTTTCATATGTGGCACGTGCTATTGCTGTGTTTAGTGTCGCTAACTGGTTGCGGCACCAGCTGGGATGCCGCCGGGAAACGCGTCATCCGAACGCGCTCTCCAACGAAAGGCCGCCGCCGTAAATGTCGGCCGCGTCTTTTCGTCGAAATTGTTGTTGAGAATTGCCCATGGGCTCGTTGGTGGTATTTGTTAACCGGCGCAGGTCGCGGCGCCCAATGCCCAATTGTCTTGCCCTGCCCTCGCCGCGACCGCAGGTTGCGGCGCCGAAAACCGCGCGAGCAATGCCCCTGCCCTCTCGGCGATAATCTCCCGGCAACGCGACAACTCCTGTTCGCGCATCCGCACGTTCTCACGCACGATGTCTTCCAGGTGGTCCACGTTGTAGAGATAAACATTGTTGAGTTCCTGCACGTCCGCATCGATGTCGCGCGGCACCGCGATATCGATCAGAAACAGCGGACGAGTCCCCCGCCCTGCCATCACGCCCGAGAGGTCCTGCCGATGCAGAATCGTCTGCGGACAACCGGTCGAGCTGACCACGATGTCCGCGTCAGCCATCGCCGTGTGCAAATCTTCGAATGCCACCGCCCGGCCGCCGAAATCCGACGCCAGGTTCGCCGCCCGTTCAAAAGATCGGTTCGCCACCAGCACCGTTTGCGCGCTCTTTTTGGCCAGGTGCTTTACGCAAGCTTCGCCCATCTTGCCGGCGCCGATGATCATCACCGTCTTGCTCGACAGGTCCCGATCGAAGATTCGCTCAGCCAATTCAACTGCCACGCTGCCCACCGATGCCGAACCACGACCGATCCCCGTTTGGGTCCGGATTTCCTTCGCTACCTGCAGCGCGGTCTGGAACAAGCGGTTGGTAACTTTGCCCGTGAGCTTCGCCTCTTGCGCCGCCTGGTATGCCTGCTTCACCTGGCCGGTGATTTCGGTCTCGCCGATGACCATCGAATCCAGCCCGCCCGCTACCGAGAAAAGATGTTCCGCCGCCTCGGCGCCTTCTTTGATATAAAGGTAAGGAGCGAAATCCACTTGGGTGGGTGCCAGCAGTTCAAACAGTCGATACGCCTTCGCCTTTCCCCACGGGCCAACGCCGTAAATCTCCACCCGGTTGCACGTCGAAAGAACCACCACCTCCGAGAGGTTGCCCGCCACTTTCAGCCGGCAACCCAGGCAACGCAGGCGCGTGTGGCTGACCGCGAGTTTCTCGCGCACCGCCACGGGAGCAGTTTTGTAGCTAAGGCCGGCGACAAAGAGGTTCATAGGTCACTCGATTTTGCGATTCGCTTCGCTAATCCAAGTTGCCTGGTTCTGTTTCACGTTCTAACAGTAACTCAAGCCCCCTTAGTGGCTCGTCGTTCCTTGGCTTTTCCTTTACATTTATTGCAATTGGAGAGCAATCCATGCACAATTACTGCTAATCATATAATTGTTTCGCATTCTGATTGCTTAAGTGTCACCGAAAATCCTGGGCTTTTCGCTATTATCTCCCAGGCGGCGGGTAGTGCTGGCGGTTCCAAATACTCCGACTCTATTACGCAATTTCGAAGACAATAGATGTGTTTATCTATGTTATATTGCCACTTCACTTAACCTAATTTATAAAATGAGCGCCTGCCCCCGTCCGTCGCCCCTCGCCTCCAATGGCCAGTCCGGCCCGGACCGAGGAGAGGAACTGGGGGAGAGGAGGCTTTGTTCCTTCTTAATCGTAATCCTCCCCCAAAGCGCCGCACGCGCATTGGGACCATGAACCGCCCGAAAGCCCCGGCGGCTCTCCTCTCTCCTCCGAGAAGAGGGTTGGGGTGAGGTGGAATTGCTTTTCCGGTTCATGGGGGCCAGTTATTCGCCCACCGATCATGGAAAACAGCCCTTGACCCTCTCGCCGACGGAGTTGGTTACTCCATCGCGAGTTCGTCTGCCAACTCGCACAGTTTCTGGTAATACTCCTCTTGCGAAATGCCTAGCGCGCGCGACCCAAACGTTTCAGCATCCTGCGCCGAGGCGAACTCGCCATAGTTTACCAACACCAGTTGATACAACACGAGATAAGGCACAACCGAAAGTTGTGTCGCGAAAAACGGATGGACGCACACCGTGAAGCCTTCTTCCGGCCGCTGGCCTTTCGGCAGCGGATGCGCGAACTCGCCTTCGAGCAACGGCTCAGAGTCAAAGCGAATCTCGCACGGGTAGCGGACATACTCCCGGTCGGCCAGGATGCGAAGCAACTCGTGCCACCCAATCTGCGGACCGTACTTCTCGCGAAGCTCCTGGCCCTTGGCGGCCACGTGAGCATTTAGCGACTGTCGCGCATCATCAACTGTGAGCTGTTTCATTAATGCGCAGGTTGAGCGGGAATTGTTTCCGGATCCATCGGCGCGCCACGTCTGACAAACTCATCCTCGTTGGCCCGGCTGAGCCGCCCTTGCAGGATCGGAATTGACATGCGCAGGAACACCGTGTAGCAGAGCAGGCCGAACGCCCAAATGCCCAGGCAAACGAGCGTCTCATTGATGGAGGGCGAGTACTCCACTATTTCGCCCAGCGGCGTCGGAATAAACCCGGGCACCACCAAACCCATGCCCTTCTCGATCCAGATGCCAAGAATCGCCAGCACACAGGCCACGTTGAGATATTTGAGGCTTCGGGTGACCGGCAAAACCAGCAGAAACATCGATATCACGTTGAACACAATGGCGGTCCAAATCCAGGGCACCAGCGCGTGATGACCATGCAATCCGAAGAAAAGATAGTGGGAAGAGGCCACGTGCGACGTGCGTGAGTAAAACTCCTTGAAGATTTCGTTCAGCAGAAGGAACACGTTTATCAGCATCGACACTTGCACGATGCTGCGCAGCATCATCAGCGCCCGGTCCGTGATCATCAATCGCTCGGACATGCGCGCGCGGATGACCTTGTTCATCGGCGGCGTTTTCATCAGCTTGCGCAAGGCTTCCGCCGGCAGCCGCATTACGCTCGCCGGTTCTTCCGCCACCGCCGTCGCCTCCCGTGGTGTTCCCGCCAGCGCCGAGACTTCCCCGAACTGTTCCCCCGGCCCGGCGCTGCGCGTAATCCGAAATCGCCCGGCTTCCTGCCGCATGACGACCACCCGGCCTTTCAGAACGAAAAATGCCTCTTTATCCGTATCGCCCTGGTGCAACAGGATAACACCCGGCGCCACTTCCAGAATCGTCGCGCTTTCCAATAACCCCCGGCGCGCCTCCGCCGGAACCGACGCCAGTTCGGGCAGATGCCGCTGTAGCTCCTCCAAATCCAGCAGCGTTGCCGCGCGCTTGCCTCCAGTCGCCTCGCGCCAGCGCGTTGTTTCAGCGGCGGGGGCAGTCGCCGTCACCCGCCGCACGATTTGCATCGCCAATATGATCAGCGCCGGTCCGGCCGTAAATGCCGAAGCCAGAAAACGCGGCCCGACAATCGATGAATTCCAAAACGGCCGGCCGCCCAGGCCCACGTAAAGAAACGCGGTGACCGTGTGGATCGAAATCGCCCAGGCAATCGCCACGAACACAAACGGGATATAAAACCACTTCGCCGGCAGCCGCCCCGAATATCGGCAGTACAGCAGGTAGCCGCAAATGTGAACGTTCAAGAGCAAATAGCCGTTCAGCACGATCACGTCCCAGCTCAACATCGACCCTGGGAAGTTGAATTTGCCGACGCCTGGAATCAAATGCCAGAAACGATCGGGCCGCCCCAGATCCACCGTCACGAACGCCAGACACATCAGGATCGCTGCCACCGCCAGCAGCTCGCCGAAGATCACCAGGTCGTGCAGCTCCCGGTTCCCGTAAATGTAAACGGGGATCACCAGCATCGCCGCCGCCGCCGCAATCCCAACCGTGAAGGTGAAGTTCGCGATATACACGCCCCACGACACCTGATCGCTCATGCCCGTCACAATGAGTCCGTTCACAAACTGCCGCGCGTAGGCGTGAATGCCCAGCAACACCACCACGCTGAGCAAGCCCATCCAGGCGTAATACCGCCAATCCCCAACAAATGCGATGCGCCCGCAACGCCAAAGAAATACCAGATAATTTCGCGTCTTGCTTTGCAGGTTCATACGTCGAAGTAATAGAAAAATCGCGGCGAAGTCCCGACCTCTTCCTTGAGCTGGATGAATACACGTTTGTTCTTCAGGATGTAGGAGACCTCGCTCTCCGGATCCAGGACGTTGCCAAACTTGCGCGCTCCCGCCGGGCACACTTCCAGGCAGGCAGGATAACGGCCCTGCCGTGTCCGCTGGATGCAGAAATGGCACTTCTCCATGACGCCCTGTTTGCGCGGACGGTTGCCCAGGTAGGACATTTCAGGGTTAAGCCGCTCCTTGGGGATCGACGGCTTCGTCCAGTTGAACCGGCGCGCGAAGTAGGGACATGCTGCTTCGCAATAACGGCATCCAATACACCAGTCGTAATCGATCACCGTGATGCCATCCGGCTCCTGCCACGTTGCTTTCACCGGGCAAACCTTCACGCACGCCGGGTTGCGGCATTGCTGGCACTGCACCGGCATGTAGAAAAATCCCTTTTCCGGAACAGAAGCCGGAGCGTAGTTGTGATCGCCTTTCTCCACGTCCAGGGAGCCGTGCGGCATTTTCAGCACGCGGATGTACTGAATCTCCGGACTGCGCGACTGGTTGTTCTCCGCCACGCAGGCGTGCACACACTTCCGACAACCAATGCATCGCGTCAGGTTCAGGCAATAGACAAATTCCACGCCATCCATCGGCTTGTAATCCCGCACGTGCGGACGCACCTGGTACTGCCGCTCGACCTCGCGGGCGATCCGGTCCAGAACCTTTTGCATCTCTGCCGGCGTCATCTCCTTGTAATGCTTTTGCAGAAACTGTTCGGTCGAGGTGTAGTCCTTCAACTCCCGCAACGGCGCCAGGCTGGCCGCCAGCGCTGCAATCCCCGACGCCAGCACCGCCGAACTGCGCAGGAAACTGCGCCGCGAAATGTCCGAAGCCGGTGAATTGGATTTGTTATCAGACATGATGAAATGCGGTTGCAAAAACCACAGGAAGGCCGAAGTCCGATGTCCGAAATCCGAAAGAAGGCCGAGGGCCGAAAGCCGAATCCACTCGCGTTGACTCGGTCTTCGCACTTCGACCTTCGGCCTTCTTTCGGCCTTCGGGGATTCGGCTTTCGGTTTTTGGCATAGGAGTCAGTTTTGCAGCAGACTCAATCAAGGGTGCTCGTCCGGTTGAACTGCCGCCGACGGCACCGGATGCAACGGGTGCGGAGGCGGAGCCGGGGCGCGGGACGGAAACGCCGGCGAGTGCGGGTTGTGGCACGAAGGACAACCTTTGCGCTCGATCGGACCCAGTGGCCGATCCCAATACCCGCTGGTCCGCCCGTGCACGCCCGCCTCCCAGTCGCGATAGGTCGGCCCATGACAACTGCCGCACAACGCGGGACTGTCGACAATCTTCAAGTGCCGGCCGTCACGCGTCTGAAGCAACTCCAAATTGGTCTCGTCATGGCAATTAAAGCAGTTGTTGTTGCGATGATGCCGCCCGTGGTTCATCACGATGTCCTTATGCTCACTGGGCACGATGACTTCACCCTCCGCATTGAGCTTGAGCTTGAGCGGCTTGTTCTTCTCGTGGCATGTGTAACAATCGAAATCGGACATGTCGCCGCCGGTCCGCGCTAGGTCGGCCGCGGAAACCCGCGCGGTAGCGGTGCTTAGAAAGTTCGTGTCCACCAGGGGCCAGGCGGCAAGGTGAACCGGTTTACCCCCGACATTGAAGTAGAAGCCCGCGCCAAGCGCGAGAAACGCCAGGCTTAACGCGCCCAGGACTGAGCCGGTTTTAGCAGAGGCGGTCATTGCAGAAATGTTCCGCTGGTACCCCCGAATCGGCACTACATCCTTTGCTATTCCTTTCGCATTTTTTGGCATGCTTCTCGGCTGAAGTGCCCCCAGGTCTTGATTTCGAACCGGAGCCGTGTTTTGTTACCGCGCCAACCAAATGAAACTCACCTTTGTTCTGATGCTGATTGCGGCTTTCGCTGGAAGCCAGGCGCCAGCCGCTCCAGTCACTCTGCTCAGAACACCGAATGGCGGTATTCAGCCCCAGGCAGTTGCCGACTCCCGTGGTGGGCTTCATCTCATCTATTTCAAAGGCGATCCCGCCGCCGGTGACATTTTTTACGTCCAACGCCCTCCCGGTGAACAGAGTTTCTCGGCGCCGCTGCAGGTCAACCACCGACCGGGCAGTGCCATGGCCATTGGCAGCATTCGCGGGGCGCAGTTGGCCATTGGGAAAAATGGCCGCGTGCACGTGGCCTGGAACGGTCCTGCTCCGAAACAAGGTAGTTACCTCGAGGCACCCATGCTTTATACCCGCTTGAACGATGCGGGCACGGCATTCGAGCCGGAGCGAAACATGATCACGTCGGCTCGCGGCCTGGACGGCGGAGGCTCGGTGGCTGCGGATAGGCAGGGCAATGTTTACGTGATGTGGCATGCCCCGATTCCAGGCAACACCAATGGCGAATCCGGCCGGGCCGTCTTTGTTGCTCACTCCGTCGACGACGGCAGAACATTCGCAGCTGAGAAACCGGCAATTACGACGCCGACGGGAGCATGCGGTTGCTGTGGCATGAAAACTTTCGCCGATTCCAATGGAAACGTGCTCGCCTGGTATCGTGGGGCGTTAGACATGGTGAACCGGAATGAGATTTTGTTACTGTCGCGAAATCATGGAGCGAACTTCGAAACGATTTACGAACACCCTTGGAGAATCTCCTCATGCCCAATGAGCAGTGCCTTCTTGTCGGAATCCAAAACCGGTTTGCTGGCCTCAGCGGAAACGCACGAGCGTGTCTTTTTTGTTCGCGTGGATCCCAGGACCGGCAAAGTCTCCGAACCGGTTTCTCCTGATGCTAAGGGCAAACACCCCGTAGCGATTAGCAATAACCGTGGCGAGGTACTGCTCGCATGGACCGAAGGCACAGGCTGGGCCAAAGGCGGCCATGTTGCCTGGCAGGTTTACAATGTGGCTGGACAGCCAACGAAAGAAGCCGGCCGGGCCGATGGTCTTGCTCCATGGAGTCTGGTAGCGACATTTCCGCAGCCAGATGGCAGTTTCGTGATCGTGTATTGAATCGAAGGGGATCAACTCCGCTTCTTGCTGGGCTCTCCGTTTGCTCCAGGCGCCTTTTCATCGCCATCTCGTCTTCCTGGGCCGGCCATTGCCAGAACATCCGGCTCCGGCACAGCCGCAACCGCTTTAGCAGACTGAAGTTCGCTTTCGGTCTCCTCCAATGGATGCTCGTCCTCGTGCCAATGTTTGGACACCTTACCATTCCAGCATGCCCAATTGAGCGGGTACACGTCGGGATCGAAGATCACGTGATAGAAATGCCAAACGACGATCGCCAGACAGGCCAGGATGGCTTCGTAGTAGTGTATAGTTAGGGCGACATCAACAGCCCAACGCGGCAGGAACCGGGTGACGTCCATCTTGAACCAAATCATTAAGCCGGTCACGCCCATGATAATGGTGCCCCAGATCACCGCCCAATATTCCATCTTCTCCGCGTACCCAAAGCGGCCGATCTTTGCCTTCTCGTCGCTATGGCCGCTGAGGTAACGCGCGTTGCCAGCGAGGTCGCGCAAATCCTTCGGCTTCGGCAGAAAGTCCTTGACGAGTTGTCTGCCTTCTTTGCGCGTGAGGATATAGATTAGGTGGTAAGCTCCCGCCAACAGCAGCACCACGCCCGCTACACGATGGCTCCAGCGCCGGAACGGTTCGTTCGAGCCCAAAATTTTAGCAATCCATGAATCCGGGAACTTCAAAGCGAAGCCGGTAATCGCCAAAACGATAAAGCTGATGGCAAGAACCGCATGCTGCATGCGCTGTGAGAGATTCATCCGCAGAACACTCAAGTTCGCGGCGCGATAACGGGCGGCCACTTTCCTGCCGAATAAAAGCGCGTTATGAGCCAGCATGAACCCAATCGTGCCGAAGATGAGCAACAGGTAAATCCGGCGCACCCACCAGTTAATCCGGTCCCCTACTCCGTCGCCGCTTTTTGCCGCCGCAATATCGATATGCACTTTACTGGCGGCAAAATTCTCAGTTGCGCCGGGATGACACTTGCCGCACGTAACCACCAGGTTGGTGCGGTAAATCGTCGACCGCGGGTCTGACGATGGCAAAATCTTGTGGACTCCGTGACAACTGGCGCAATTGGCAGCGAGTGTTGAGCCATACTGCGCCGCCAGTCCATGATAACTCTCGAAAAATGTCTTCACACGGTCGGCCGGCAGGTTGTACTTGGTATTAAGTCGCTCGGAAGCGTGGCAGTTGCTGCAGACATCCGCCGATATTTTTAACGGCGAGCTACTTTTGAGCCCGACAATTTTGTGCTCCGAATGGCAATCTGTGCAGGTCGGCGCATCGCGGTGCCCGGCAGCCACGGCTTTGCCATGCACGCTTTCTTCCACATCTTTGGCCGCCTGGTCGTGACACGCTCCGCACGTTTGCGCGAGGCGCGAAAAGTGCAGTGGCGATTCCGGAGAGGTCGGCGGCAGAATTGTATGCCCGTCGTGGCAATCACTGCA
>CAZUVM010000038.1:0-16298 GCA_964623885.1 uncultured Verrucomicrobiota bacterium | reverse complement strand
CCATTGGCGGCGACCCAGGGCACACCCGATATTTTTCGAATAAAGGACAATGTCTTTCGTTCGCGTGTTGAATATCACGAGGTGAAAATCCCAAAAGGCGGTGATTTGACGCTGATCTTCACAGACCATGATGAGATCAATACCCTTTAAACAATCTTCAATGAACATAAGACTGCCGCGCACTCGACATCGCAGCCACGGCGGTGTTATTCGTGTGCGTGGCATCAATGCTGGATCGGGCTGCCTGGCCCGGTCAAAACCATTTAAATGAGACGACACGATATGAAACGACGCGATTTTCTGAAAGCTTCGGCGGTTGCCGGAGCGGCAACCGTGTGCGGCACGCAGCTTGCCGCGGCACAGGGACAAATCGGTGGAGAGAACGGCATGCCGAAGCTGACGCTGCCCGACAAGCCGGCCGAGTTGAATCTTTGTTTGCAGTGGTGGGGGATTCCCGGCAGCGAAATGAAAGAGAAGCTCGATTTCCTGGAAGCCAATGGGTTTGGCGCCGTGGAGATCCCGTCAGGCGATTGGCCGGTCAAGAACGCTGACGCGATGATCGAAGCGCTCAAAGGGCGCAAGCTGTTCCTGGCGACGGCGTGCGGCCCGAGCGATTTTTCCTACGCCGAACCGGAGAAGCGCGAAGCCGAGGTGCAGAAGTTCCTGCCGATCCTCGAGGCGTTGGGCAAAATGAACTCAGTCGGGCTGATCCTCTGCCCCGCGCGCGACAAACTGAGCGAGCCGGGCCGCCTGAGCGGGAAGGAATTGCGAAAGGATTTTGTCCGGAACACGGGCAAGCGGCTGGCAGAGCACGCGGCCAAACACGGCACTTCGATTGTGCTGGAGCCGCTGCGCCGCCAGGAAACGCCCTTTATGCACCAGGTGGCCGACGGCGCGCGCATGGCCGCCGACATCGGCCCCGGCGCGACTGTGATGGGCGATTTCTGGCACATGGTGATTGAAGAGACGAGCTTCATGGGCGCTTTCATTTGCGCCGGCAAGCTGCTGAGACACGTGCACATCGCCGGGTTGAAGGAGCGCATCATTCCCGGCGTGCATCCCGAAGCGGACCAGTACGTGGACGGGTTCAAGGGGCTGAAGCTCATCGGCTACCGCGGCGCCGTCAGCTTTGAGGGAGGCTGGCCCCGAAATCCGACGGACCCGAAAAAGGAAATCCCGCATGAGGAGAAGGTCAGGCTGATTCGCAACATGGTGAATTTTCTGCGCGAGCAGTGGGCAATGGCTTGAGCAGTGAAGGCTGCAGAAAGTTTAAAGCGAGCTTTCTTCACCTTATTGCCACGCGTGGATCGAATCGTAGCGGAAGGTCATTTCGCCTGGGAGGTAGCCCCGGCACCAGCGCGCGTGGCCATCCGCGAACAGGATATCCTGACCCCCATTCCGGCGGCATCACTCTTAGTTGGGCCGCAATCCCGGGCACGGTCTACCGCGTGCAATACCGGGATAGTCTACAAAGCGGAAGTTGGAATACGTTGGGCACAGATGTAGTAGCCGCGAGCGCATTGGCGACCGCCAATGATGCCCGGGGACTCGGGCAGCGGTTCTACCGGATCTTGTTGGTGCCGTGACTTCACAATCAATGTCCTCTGTTCATCAGGGCGTTGCCCCCCGCTTGAACGAGGCCATCAAGAAACGATCCCTTAAGGTACTCATCCTGACGGATAGTTTGCCGCTCCCGCAAACGATCAGCCTCAGTTTGAGAAGGTCGAAGATAGGCGCAGCCAGAACTAAAGAGAACAACAGCTACCAGAATAAGCAAAATCAACAACGTGGTTCTCATGAGGTTCAACAATTACTCAACAAGCTGTCCATCTACTCGATGGTGCAATCGAGACTCCTCATATAAAGAGATTCATACACTCTGAGCTGCTAATGTCAATGAAATGAGATGCCGGTGACGTAAGTGTGGTCGTAACCTGCTCAAAGGAGATTCTGGCCAAACGGGTTCGGCATGCCAGTTTTGACGACCGCAGCGATGATCCACGACCTACCCCGCAAGCTTCATGGTTTTTGCGGAGCGGATCGCATATCGGCGGGGTTGAGCGCTGGAGTTCCCTCAGCTTCGAAAATTTCAATTCCCAATCTGTCGGGCGGGGGAAAAGCCGCGCCGCAGTGCTCGCAGCGTTCGCGGTCGACAATCCGTTTCCGCCCGCACTGCGGGCAGGATTCGCGCGCCGGCCATTCGTGTGCGCTCAAAAATGCCAGCAGCCCGGGAATGCCGGTGAACAAAAGGAATCCGGTCCAGGCAACGATCGATTTAAATGAAAAACTATAGCGGCGGCAAATGACGCCGCCCAGCGGCACACAAATCAGAATCGCTGCCAACAATCCAAATTTTATGGGGATCCAAAATGCCCAGAATGCGCCCGGCCAATCGCCATACAGGAAGACCGGGATCAATGCCATCACGACCGGCGGCATCATCAGGGACATCAGTTTTGCCTCGAGGGGCAGCTTCAGTTGCCTGACTTGCAGCTCCGGCAATTCGATGGATTTTGTGGTGCGCCCATCGGTAAACCAGGTCACGCGTGTCGGTTCAGGCTGGGGGACATCCCGGTTCGGCGGCTGCGAGGGTGTGACCCAAAGCGCAAAATTCCCGCGCGGTTCAAGAGTCCAAATGCTGAGTTGGGTGTGGCCCTGGTAGCCCGGCTCGAACGGAGTCTCCCAGACCAGCTTGCCCGTCAGGGTGAGCAGCCCGATGTGATTCGAGATCGCGACGGCAACGAAATCCTGCTCCTCCGGGCGGCCAGCAGGAATCTCCTGGTTGTTCACAGCGGGAACGTCCGCCGAACACAAAATCGGGTGACTCGAGTCCGTATGGTAAATGGCGGTACTGGAGCGCCGGTCCAGGTCAATGCGGTAAAGGGTCGTGGCACTGTGCAGCGTATAGGAGAAGCCGGGTGGCTGTGCCGGAGGATAATCGAAGCGCGCGCCGGTGTCCGCTTGCGAGGTCAGAAATCCATCGGGGCCGAGACTGCCGATAAATCCTCTGGTCAAAACGTCATAGGCGAGCAATCGGCCATAACGTTGCGAGTAATACCAGAGCGTTTTATCGCTCAGCTTGAAGAGACTGGTCAGGCGGCCGACGTCAACGTTGGGAACGTACTGGTTGCCCCAGGCGAGTTGCAAATACGTGTTGTTTGCCATCTGACCCCCGAGCTGGGGGTAATCGTCTGGCTGAAGCGGTTGGCCGGTCTTCGGGTTGAGGAGGACGTGGTCCTCGAGATCCACAATTTTCGACCTCCGCAATTCGCTCCAAATCACTTTGCAGACCCGGCCGTCCTTCAACATCTGATAAGCCGACCACGATGAGCCATTTGAAGCCCAGCGCGGGAGCATTGCGTTGAGCAGTATCAGCGTGGCGGCCAAAACGGGGATCGCTCCGAACATCAGCACCGCGGGCAAAACCAGCCGGCCGGGGCGCGTTTGTGCGCGATAAAACCCGTTCGTCTGGAATGCGGCCCAGGTGCTTAGCAGCAGGAGCGCGTCGGCGAACAGGGCGAGGAACAGACCTCGTCCGAATCCAGGCACGCTGCACGCCGCTACCGTCGCGGCCAGCGCCATACCCAAGGGCAAGCCCCGGCTGGCGTACCACCGCGCCTGGCGCAAAGAGGTCAACATCCCGGCGAAGTAAGAGCCCCCGCCCAGCAGGAAAAACAGCAGCACCGGCTTGAGCATGGCCCATTCGAACGGCGCGGCGACGTGCCGCGGTATCATTGCCCAGCCAATGAACACGAGCAGCGGCAAGCCCGCGGCCAGGCCATAAAGCGTCAAACCGCCGAGCACCTTGGCGAAAAAAATCCCCGTGCGGCTCATCGGGCGGTGGACCAGAAAACTCCACAGGTCGCGATGACGTTCGCGATAGCCTTGCAGCCAGCCCAGCAACGCCGCAAACAAGCCGCAGAAGAACCCGGTATAAGCGGCAAAACTGCCCGAGGCCAGCGGCTGCATTTCCCCGCGCACGTCCGTGGCTCCGAGGGCCAGGCTCTTCATCGCGTTCTCGTACGCCCGGTATTCCTGCCCGAGCAGCAGGGTGAAAATCAGCACTCCCAGCACCGTTACCGCGAGGTTCTCGCGCAGCTCTTTGCGAATGATGTTTTTCATGGCTGTTCCTCCGACCCGGCCAGGATGAACGACTTCTCGCCCCGCTCACCGAGGTAGCTGATGAACGCGTCCTCCAACGGCAGGGGTTCAACCTCCATCTGCGCCGGGCTGAGTGCGCGCAATGCTTTTTCGGCCTCGCCGTTAAACCGGACGCAGACCAGCCTCAGCTCGCGCTCGGTCCGTTGCGCCTGCAATAGCCCCCGGATTTGCGGCAGTGGCGGCGGCGCACCAGCAAATCGCAACCGAACCTGTTGCACGCTCGCCCGGAACGTTTCCAGCGAGCAGGACGCGCGAAGGACACTGCGGTCCAGGATGGCGACATAATCCGCCACGCGCTCGACATCTTCCAATTGGTGCGAAGAAAAGAGGATCGTCCGGTCCGAGCGGCGGGTTAAATAAACCATCGATTCCACCAGGGAGCGCCGCGCCACCGGGTCCAGTCCCATTGCCGGATCATCAAGGATGAGCAACTCCGGATCGGGCGCCAGCGTCAGGGCCAGGCATAACCCGGCGCGCTCGCCCCGCGAGAGGTCTTTCACCTTGGCCCCGGCCCGCAAGTTGAAATGATCGATGATCCCGCGGAAAACTTTATCATTCCAGCGCGGGTAGAAAGGCGACTGGAAATCGCGGCACTGTTGCACCGTCATCCAATTATAGAGCTGGTGTTCCTCGGTCAGATACCCGATCCGCGCGCGCACCTCCGGCGAAAGCCGGCGGCTGGGATGGCCCAGCACCGTGGCGTCACCACGGCTCGGCTCCAGTAATCCGAGCAGCATCCGGATCGTAGTCGTTTTGCCCGAGCCGTTCCGGCCCAGCAGGGCAAAGATCCCGCCGCGCGGCACGGTCAGATCCAATTCATAGACGGCGGCTTTTCTGCCGAAATAACGCGTCAGGCCCGTTGTTTGGATTACTGATTGCTCGCTCATATGGCCTTCATTTGGGGTTCTTCCATTCGCCGAGTTTCTTTTCAAACGCCTCCCGGAGCTCCTGCGGCGTGAAATCCACCGCCATCGCCTCCCCCATCAAACCCTCGAGCAAGGGCTCCAGCCGACGCCGGCCTTCTTCCCGCGTAAACACCTTGCGCTTGCGGATGACAAAGAGGCCGCGCCCGGCGCGCGATTCGATCAGCCCCTCCCGCGCCAAATCGCCGTAGGCGCGTGCCACCGTGTTCGGATTCAGCACCAGGTCCTCCGCCAGGGCGCGTACGCTCGGCAATTGGTCGCCCACCGCCAACTTGCCGGTGGCGGCGGCGAGCCGGACCTGGTCGGTGATCTGCTTATAAATAGGCGTGCTCGACCCGGTACTGATGACGATGTGCAGCGGCGCGGCCATTTAACTGTACTACTACAACTAATACAGTTGGCTAAGACTGTCAAGATGTTTTTTTCTCGGATTCGCCGAAACCGGCAACCAGTGGGCTGTGTTGTTCCCGACGCCTACAGCTTGGCCCGGAATTACCTCAGCGATCGACCTGAATCTGGAGGCCCTTAATCGGCCGACCGTCTCTGCCCACAATCCGGGCGCAGGCTCCCCAACCGCCGCCGCCCTGGGTGATTTTGAGCAACAGTTCGTTCGTGCCGGCCTGCAGATGAATGGGCGCCATGTCCTGATCAGTGACCAGACCACGGTCAACATTGTTGCCGTGCACCACCGCGCCATTCAGCCAGGCTTTGACTCCATCGTCGCTGCCCATTAACAAGGCGGCGTCACTTGCCTGCGGTGCCATGATCCGGGTCTTGAGATAGGCCACGCAATTCATTTGCTCGGGGAAAAACCCAGCCAGGTCAGCAATTTTGGCGCGCGGCAATGGTTTCCACTGCACCTTGGCCTGCGGCTCTTCCGGTCCAAAGGCGATGTCGAACAGCGCCGTGGCGCCGGTGACACCCGCCTTGCTGAAGGGTCCGCAGACAAGCCAATCTTCAATAAACGGGCCGTTGCCGGCCGGCTTGCCGCGAACAGCCCACGCGCGCGCGACAATGTCGGGGGTGTGGCACCGGGCCAGGACTTTGTCCGCCGTTTCCCGCGCTAACTCGGGATCGGTGCGCGCTAACTTCTCAGCAATCTCCAACGCGGCCAGCCCTGCTTCGTTGGCCAATTCGGGATCCTCCAAATAGCCCATCGCTACCGGCAGCGCCTCGCGCGTCGGGATCTGGCCGATTTGCCCAAGTGCTTGTTTCTTCTCGTCTGGCCGCTTCGCCGTCGCCATGACCTTTTGGAATACCGCAAGACGTTGCTCGAGATTCGGTTCTTGTGCTTCGACGCTGATGCAGGCACGCATTGCCAGCACCTGGAGCGACGCATCAGTTGCGGTGCCGGAGAGCTCCAGCAGATTTGCGGCAGGCGTCGCATTAGGCCACTGCGCTAGAACGCGCACGGCATCTTTGGCCGATTCGGGATCCGGGTCGCGGCTGGCGGCCAGAGCAGCCTCCAGTGCGGCGGGTGTGGCCAACTCGGAGAGAACCGGCAGGACCAGTCGTTGTTCGGCCGAAGGAAGTGATTTCATTGCGCCAAGAATGGTAGCCGTGAGCTGCTCCTTATTTCCGCTCGATTCGCACACGGCATACAGCGCGTTCAAAACGTGTTCACTGTCCGATCCCGCTTTGGCCGCCAGCGCGATCAAGGGCGCCGCCGTGTTTGGGTCGGCGATCTTCCGCAACGACTCCAGTGCGGCCAGGCGCACGGCGTCAGGACCGGCACCTGCGTTTTCGAGCAGAACACTGGTGGCATTCGTTTCGTTGCGCTCGCCCAGGGCGCGCAGCAGCTCCGTTTTTTCTCTGGGTTCCGCTTTAGATAGATCCGCGAGCAAAGCTTCGTGGATTCCCGGTCCGCGCAAGCGGCTCAGCGCGTCGCGGGCTGCGTCGCGCTCGACCGTTTGCTCTGAAGTTGCGGCCTTGGCGAGTGCTGGGATGGCCGCCGAATCGCCCGAGTCGGCCAGTGCCTCCCACGCTGCTACCCGAACCGTCAGGTGAGGGCTCTGTGCTGCCGTGCGGATCGTCGGCAACAAATCGCCCCCCAGGCTAACGCGCGCGTCGAGCACCGCCAGTTGAGCATCAGCAGGAAGGGTGGACCATTGCCGCAGGCTGGCGTCGATAACTGCCTGATCCCTTAATTCGCGCAGCACCTTGAGCGCTGCCAAATGCAACGCGTGATCCTGGCCTGTCAACTCCTGAGACACCAATTTGGCGCGACCGGCGCGATCCGTAATAACCAGCCCGCGCCAGGCGACAACGCGGATATTTTGCAGGTTTTTTGTAGCGAGCAGATCGCGGTAAATTGCAGTGGCCGCCTTGGAATCGCCGCCTGTCCGCGCCTGATCGGCGCACCGCGTTAACCCGTCCAGCACCGCTGGTTGGACAGCTGTCGGAACTTTTTCTATAGCGGCCGTCAGGGCGCTGATGGCCTCTTTATCGCCAATGCGGCCCAGAGCTGAAGCGGCCGCTGAGCCGACGACCGCATCATTATCGGAGAGAGCTTTGCGCAGCAGTGGCACTGCGGCCGTATCACGCCGCCAGCCCAGCGAATCTAGCAGGCCGGCTTTGATCGCGCCTGAGGTCTTGCCGGCCGCGTCGCGCAGGGCCGCAACGGATTCGGGGAAAGGCAGTCCTTCCAATGCGTAGCGCGCGGCGTGAGCGGTGGCAGGCTCTGTCAGAAGCGCCGCCAAGGCGGGCACGGCTTTCACCGTTCCAACCAACCTTAAGTGCTGGCAGGCGTCGCATTTTTCAGGCGCGCCGGCTGTGGACTTGAGCACCTGGATGAGGTCCTGTTCCTCGTCGGCATAGGCGGCGGCAGAGGCCAGGGTTAATAGGCCCGCAACCCGAAAGCAGGTAAAGAAACTCGTTTTCATTGCTTATAAACAGGTGAGGGGTGTTGAACTTAAAGTCTCCAGGGCGGTCGCGGAGTATAGGAGAGCAAGCGGTTGGCCTCGTGATCCCCGGGAAACTCAGCTTTCACCGGATCCCACTTCACGGAGCGCTTCAAGATGAGCGAGATGCCGCCGATGAGCACGGCGTTCATGGTATAGAGGGCGGTGTCGGGATTGCAGATCGTGAGCCGTCGTGTCCGGATACATTCCAGGAAGTTGCCGGAATGACTGTTGGCGTGATAGACGCGCTGGTCTCCCGGTCGCAGTGGCTCGTTGAGGATGTTGGCCGGGTAGGAAACAATGCTGCCGCGATCCACGGCGATTCGGCCCTCAGTCCCTACGAAACAGGCGCCCCCATCGGGGCCCACTTTTTCGCCCGGGTAACTGGCCGAGTGGACCACAACTCCGTTTGAATAACGGTAGTGGATCGCGCCCTTATCATAGGTCACTTCGATTGGCGCCCTCGGATCGGGATTCACCGTCCACTGGATGATATCGTAATGGTGCGGACCCCAGTTCACATCGCCTACAATCACGCCGGGAAGCTCTTGGCCGGTTTGACCGGTGTAGGGCCGCCACGAGAGCGGGCCGAGCCAAAGATCCCAGTCCAAGCCATCGGGGACGGGAATACTTTGCTCTGTAGTCCATTGACGCGGCCAGAATGCGCCCGGCAAACAGTAGGCATACACTTCCTTGAGTTGGCCGATGCGCCCGTTACGGATTAACTCGCACGCCTGGCGGAATTTGCCGCCGTATTCCGAGCGTTGCTGCATGCCCCCCTGGTAGATCCGCGCGTAGCGCTTGCTGGTTTCCACCATATTGAGCCCTTCGCGCACCGTAATGGCGATCGGTTTTTCGCAATACACGTCCTTTCCGGCGCGCATCGCCATGGCTGCCAGGGTCGCTGCCCAGTGGTAAGGCACGGCGATCAGCACGGCATCAATGTCCGGCCGCGCAAGCACTTCCCGAAAATCATTGTACGCGCTCACCCCGTTGTAGCCGGGTTGGCCGAACTTCTCCGCGTAAATCTGGTTGCAACGCGCGGTCGCATGGTCCCGGCGTTCTTTGCGCACATCGCAAACCGCCAGCACCTGGACATCGTCCCGCGCGACGTAGCCCCCCGGAACGTAGGTCCAGGCGCCGCCGAGCAAGTGTCCGCCGCCCTGCCCCCCGACACCGATGAAGCCCATGTTGATTCGCTCGCTGGGCGGCGTCGCTCCTGCGCGGCCAAGAGCCGAGGCGGGAATGATGGCCGGAGCGGCCAGCGCAGCGCCTAGTGCAATGGAGGAGTGACGCAAAAAGCCGCGACGGGAGACGGGGTGTTGATAGCGCATAAACATGAATGAAAATAGCAATCGCCCTAAGTGCAAGACGATTTTTATATGAAGCTCAGGACAATCTGATCATTGGAAGGCGTATACGGGCAGCTCGGTTTGATTCCCTCAGGCGTCAACACTCAGACGTACTACTCCAATGACTGCTGGCGGTGCTCACCGGCACGAAACAAAGCCGCCAGTATATTGGGTCGCCTTCGGGACCGACCAGGCTTACTCGCGCCGGACTCAAGCCGGTGCTGGATTCTGTCCAGCGCCCGGAGCGGCTTGCTTCAAATTGGGTTTAACACTCGCGTGCGCGTCGCCGCACGCCCAATGGATCCCGCCTAAAAGAAGCTTCTTGAAAACAGGATTGGTCCAAACATCCTCCCGGTGTCCCATGCTCGTATAGAACACCCGACCGCTTCCGTACGATCGCGCCCAGGTCGCGGGGTAAGGCGGGCGCTGGTACATATTGCCTTTCATGCCTTGCGTATCCTGGACCAGGATAACGTCCAGGTTCTCCGCGAAGTTCTTGAGTGAATACCACTCTTCCTGCGGTTTAAAATCTTCCGGGAAACTTTGCATGCCGGGGAAGTTTTTATCGGTGGGAATCATTCGGCTGGGCTGTTGCGCCCCATGAATAATGAACTCTCCGCCCAGCATCACAATATAGGGGTCCCGCTGGTTCTCAGCGTCATCTTTATAGCGAGTGTCCGGGTGATCGTAGTTCGCGCTGTGGAACGTATCCGCGGCGCAATGCGAACCGATAAAGCCCTTGCCCTGGTGAATGGCTTCGAGAAAGGCGCGTTTGCCCTCTGGTGACATTGGCGGATTCTTATCGGTGCCCGATTTGGTCAAATCGCCAGTGGTTACGAAAAAGAAGGCGTCAAATTGCCCCAGGTAATCGGGAGTAAACAAGCTCCCGTCTTTGGAAAAGGTGAACTCGATATTCTCTTCCGGACCCCATTGCTGCAGCAGCTTTTCGGCAAAACTGGGTTCGCCGTTGGGCCGGCGAATCACACTGTGCTCGAAACCCGAGGACTTGGAAAAAAAGAGCACTTTGCGTTGCTTGCCGCTTGCGGCGGCTTGCAGGGCGGAGGGGAATAATCCGAGGCTTACTGCGGCCACCCCGGCCTGCGCAAGCATTTGGCGTCGATTGATGAACTTCATAATTCAAAAAATGGTGTGCTAGCAGTCCGAGGTCAAGCCTGGGGAAGCGGCTGCCATCCAGGTCCCTTTCAAATAAGCATGCATTTATCAGAAACAACGAAAAGCTGTTTGCTACCTTAACGGCCCTAAACTTTTGCGGAACGTTTGAGCCCGAACAGTCGTGTTCTCAATCCTGCCGCGTTGGCCAGAGCTGCCTGGGCGGTATCGCACGTCCAGAACCCGTCTATCCCATTCAATGAGTTTAGTCGGCGTGCTGCGGCAACGTGCAAATAATCGGCGCTGCCACAATTAAATTTCTTCGATTTGTCCGCGCTCAGCTCTTCCGCCACATCCAGCATCCTGTCTGCCGTCAACTCAACCTGCCAACGCAGGCGGGAAGCGGTTTTCTCCGCCGCTCTTAAGGCACGCCAGGCAACCTCGCCGTCAGAATCCACACGCGACAGCCGCAGGTTGTGGCGCAACTCAAACCGAAGAAATGGCCAATACACGAAATCCGGAGATTGCGCCCGCACAGCGGCATCCACCACGGCCGAAAACTCGTCACACGGGTGAAACCACGCGAACAACACGGAGCTATCGGCGTACACGAGCGGCATAATGACGTTTTTTTCTTTCCGCTACGATGGGGTTTGGACGGCGCGGTTTGCGTTGTGACCGAGCTTTCCGAACTTCTGCGACGATTTCATCCCAAGGCGGGTCGATCTGGTCATCGACAGGTACTAACAATGCATCTGCTTCGCCTCCGCGTAACACCCGAAAACGCTGTCCCTGCTTCACCCGATCTAATAAAGCCCCCGTTTGCTCGTGTAATTCTTTGGACGTGATCGACGTCATGGGTAAAATAGACACCGAAACGGTGTCGCCGTCAACCTTGGAAACCGCGTCGGAGTCTTCAATAAAGACCCAAAAACAAACGGAGATCTACCTGGACTCGCGCCGACTGGCGGGATTCCAGATCAGGGATTCTCATTTGATCCGACCGTTCCCTTTGCCCATGCTTCCCGACATGAGCTTGCTGAACCCGGTTGGCATTGCCGGAATGGCTGTCCTGGCCGGTTCCATTTTAAACCTGCGCTCGGCCGAGGTGGTCCACGCGCCCTCGCCAGCCTCGAAATCTGCCACTGCCTTCGTGCGCGTAAGTCCTCGCGACCCGCGGTATTTCGAGCTTTCCGATGGCACACCTTACATCCCTATCGGCTTGAACATGATCGCTCCGCCGGGAGACGAGGGGCTGCCCGGCATGGAAGCCTGGATGGCCCAACTTTCGACCAATGATGGCAACTACATCCGGGTTTGGCTGGGAAATCCATTTTTTGATGTCGAGCATGACCACAGCGGAGAATTCGACGAGGCCAAGGCGAAGCGCATAGAAACCATGCTCACCATCGCTGCGCGAGACGGCATTCGGGTTAAGCTTTGTCTCGAGCACTTCCGTACTCTGAGCGGTGAACGACAGAGTTGGGCCAATAAGCCGCTCCATCTCATAGCTAACGGCGGCACTGCTACCAACATGAATGATTTCTTCGACGGCGCGGCCAGTCGTGAGCTGTTCAAGAAGAAGCTGGCCTGGTTCGCGCAGCGCTTCGGCGATAACCCAACGGTATATGGCTGGGAATTATGGAACGAGATCAATGCGGTGCAAGGCGGCGATTACATGACCTGGACCGAAGTCATGTTGCCGGAGTTGCACCGACTCTTCCCGCGCAACCTCGCCATGCAGAGTCTGGGGAGCTTCGATCGCGACAGTGCGCAAGCCACCTATCAACGGTTGGCCACCATGCCCGGAAACGACGTCGCTCAGGTCCACCGTTACCTCGACCTGGGAGCCAGGCTCGACGTCTGTCACGGCCCCATGGACCTGCTGGCGGCGGATGCGGTGCGCGAGTTGCTCGCGACCCATCCCGGTCGGCCGGTGATACTCGCGGAGAGCGGCGCCGTCGAGCCCAGCCATAGCGGTCCGTTCAAGCTCTACAACCAGGATACTAATGGCATCCTTCTCCATGATGTGTTGTTCGCCCCGTTCTTTGCCGGTGCCGCCGGCCCAGGACACATTTGGCATTGGGATACTTATGTCGCCAAACAGCGGCTCTGGTGGCAGTTCGGCCGGTTCGCCGAGGTCGTGAAAGATCTCGATCTTCCCGCCGAGCACTTCGAACCATTGATGCTTTCCCATCCACGCTTGCGCGTATATGTGCTGAACGGCCGACACACGGTGCTGATGTGGTGCCGTGATGCGCAAGACACCTGGCGACAAGAGTTGGCCGAAGGCAAGACTCCTGAAACCATGACGAACTCTATCCTGGAACTTGCATCGTTGAAGCTGGGCAAGGCCGGGGCGCGAATTTATGATCCGTGGGACAATCACTGGAGTGTGGGATCCCTGAGCGACGACAAATTGCCCTTGCCAACCTTCAAGCGCTCAATCGTGGTGCGGTTCGAGCGGTGATCGCCGAGACAATAGACAGCATCGATCTTGGGTCGCAACAGACCAATTTCAAGAGACCTCAGGATTCTGGAAGAAGCGGGTCCAATCCTGCGCCGCATGGAGTACTCGTAGGACACGGATTTGTGCGGGTTCAATGCGGTAGAGGATCAAGTAATTGTGGTATCGGGCGACCGGCCAGAGGCGAACGCCTACTTCCAATTCTTCTCGTGGTTCTCTCAGGCGCATCCCTTTTTGCGGTGCCTTTCCAAGTTCCATGCTCTGTCGGACAATGGCGGTCCTGACGCGCGCAGCGGCGGCTGGATCTCGGGCCGCAATGTAGTCCTCGATTTGGTCGAGGTCCTCCTCAGCAAGCCCGGTGAAAAGGACCGGCAATACCTTCATCTGCGGGAGCGCCGGCGGAGAAGATCGGCTGCAGGAACCAGAGGACGCCGATCGGCAAGTGCGGACTGGATGACATGGGTCAGGTCCTCTCGCGTGGCAGCGGCTGCTTTGGACTCATGCTCCTCTAACAACCGTAAACCCGCCCGGATGACTTCGGATTTATTGTTAAACCGGCCGCTCGCAATAAACCGGTCTATTAGCTGTTCGAAATGCGGTGTTATGGTTCTGCTCATTCCGAGGATAACCTCCAATAGTTGGTAACTATTGTCAATGTTTCGGAAGGTTTTAGTAAGGTCTTGCTGTGCCAAAGGGAGCCGGCCACCACTCATTTTTGGGATAAGCTGTTTCACAATTGTTGATCCACGTTGGGAAATTGGGAAACGCGACGAAGGCACCGATTCTTGGCTATTGAGCAAAGCGGTATCAGCGTAAACGGAATGCCGGGACTGAGCGACTATCCAGGAACAGAACGCGGACGTTTGGGTTCGCGCCGTTTGTCTCAAATCTCACAATCGCTTCGATATCGCCCAACCCTTGAGCCTGTCTGTCTTGCCAGCTCCAGCCGCCCGCCATGATTTGCGCTGGCGGACCATTGGTAAAAGGCCGGCATTTGTATTGTGCTTCTGCTTCGTCGTTGGCCAGTTTTAGTGCCAGGTCGGTCGCTTGGCCTAGACTAAGAGCAGCGCTCTGAGGTTTGTCACCGCATCCGCTTAATCCGAGCAGAAGACAAATGAAGGCGAGCACTTGTGGCGAGGCAGCCAGCCATTGAAACAGGCTCGCCATCGGCGCAAGCAAGCCACAGAGAAGTTCAGCCCAGCAGTTCTTCCTGATTTGCCGCATATACCCTTATCCACGCAGTAGTCAATTCGCAATTAGGCTTCACCTCTAAGGACTACCTTGAGTTTCTACCTGTAATCAGAGGATAGCTGAGGTGAGTTTTAACCTCGGGGCCGTAAGTGTCAAAACCATCCGCCCAATCGCCTTGCGCCCAGAGACACCAACCATATCCGTTTTGCTCGCAGATCTCGATGGCCCGTTGAACGCCTGCCAGCTCAGCCACTTTTTCTGATTCGTTTCTGGGCTTGCCCTCGATGCCGCCTTCCGTCATGAAAAACCCGCAGCCGAATTGTCGCACGGCGGAAGCCGCCGAATTCTTATTTGAAGGATTCGCCAGATGCCAATCGGCTTCGCCACGGGCCTTTTCCACCGAGGCACTGTTCTGGGCCGAGAAATAATGGTGCCGGCACTCAGCCCAGTTATTGCCCGGATCGCTGATGTTGAAATATTGACCCCAGAAAGGTGAAACGACACACAATTGTTCGGCGCCTTGAGCGCGGACCAGGTTAATCCACTTCTGGTAATGCTGTGCGATGCAGGCACACTGGTTCTGGGGTTCATTAAAGCCCTCAAAGATCAAGTGCCGGTAATTCTTGTAGCGGCCGACAATCCACGCCCAGGTCTGCAGCCATTCGGCTTCATGTGCGTGGATGGTGTCATTCACCAGCCAATTATGATAATCGACCAGAAAATAGAGACCCTCCTCTTGCGTCATCGCCACAGCTCGATCCATGGCTTCCCAGTCAAACCGTGCCCACTCGGCATCGTTGGGCTTGGCGGCATTCGGCGCATGAAACAGCGGCCGAACGCAATTGAGCCCGCGCTGCTTTATCGCGCGCAAGTAGCCTCGAAACTTCTCGGGGTCGGTTTTCGCCTGGATTAAGCGTTGCCCACCCCATCCACCCAGGGGCACGTTCAATCGTCCGTTAACTACTCGCACCAATGCCACGTTCGGGCTTGGGGCTGGCAATAGCGAGCGATTTGTCGGCGGTGGCGGAATCGACGCGGTCGGCTGAACCGGTTCCGCCGACCAACCCGTCACCACGAGTAACGTGCCGATAAGAAACAACCCAGCCACTCGGCCTGGCCTCAGTTTAGTTGCGGAGATCCAGTCCGATCCAAAGTTCGTGTCGGGCTTCGTGATCCCGGTTCCACATGGCCGCGCAGTTCGACGGATTAAACCGGAGCCAGGGATCCAGCGCGCCCACATGCCCACCGCAGAAAAGCTGATTGTTGTTCTTTCCATGTCGCTGTGGCAGCGGGGGATTACCGTAGTAATTCTTCCGATAGTGCCTCCCCCCGGATATTGCCGCAATACAGGATGAACACGCAAGAATCGTTCGGCACCTCTTTTTCCCCTCATGCCCGGATTCGCCAATGGCCAACATTTCGCCCGGAGCCACTACTTGTGACTGCGAAACCGGCGCGCGGTTTCGTCGTGAGCCGCCGTGACATAACCTCCAGCACTCGCCTTGAGTTCAGTTTCTCCCACCATTCTGCTCGCTGGGCCTTTTCTGTTTGTATGCCACGGAAGCAAAAAAGCATCCTGCGGCGACAACGAGCGAAAACACGGCAATCATTCCGGCGAGGCCCTTTCCATGCCCTAAGCTCTGCAAAGCCCGCATGGCCTGGTCCAATAAAACCCCGGTCTTGCCATAATACTTTTCTACGTCATAGGCGTAGCGTTTGGAATCGTCAGGTGGAAGTGCCTCCGTGAATTGAGAGCCAAGCTCGTTCGCCTGCCGCGCACGAGCCAGCCGATCGCGTTGGTCTTGCGCATGCCAAAGGGTGCCTGCCAGGCTAAGACCGCCTGCCAGAACCACAACGCCCATGATGCGGTAGATCAAACGCCCCCTGACCGGCGTTTTTGGGCTGAGCTGCGTCTGGATCGTCATCCGCGCCGCGAGTGTCAAAACCACCACCGCCAATCGTCATCCGCCCGGAGACCTCAACCCTACGCGCTTGTTCCAGGACTCGATGGCCAGTTTCCTAACCAAACACGCTCAACGCGCTAAGGTCACCCCCGGCGATGATATTCTTCGCCAGACGAGCAGGAGCAGCAGCAGGCTCAGAAAGGACACCAGCACGCTTCCCGCCAGGTCATTTAGCAAACGATGCACGAGTTCGATCGGCAAAACGGCACTCGCTACCAGCAGGGCGCTAC
>CAZUVM010000037.1:0-18275 GCA_964623885.1 uncultured Verrucomicrobiota bacterium | reverse complement strand
GATTTCTATGGCCAAGTGGTTGGAGTGGCACCTGCGGCACCATCTCTTCTATGAAACCAGGAAAGATCGCAAAAATTTTTACGAATTGCTCGCAGCTAAATCGTGCCTCTTAGGTTGACGCGTATGCGCTGAAGCGGGGTGATTAGCGGCCGAGGTGGAGAGGCAACCGTTTCAGCGGTTTTTGCCACAGTTAAACCGTTAAAACGGTTACCTATTCTCGCGGCGTGATCCCCACCTCGCTGAAGCGAGGTGTTAATGAGAGCACACGCGATCAACGTGCCCGTCGGAAGTCTCCATTCCTTCTGCCCGGCTCTTCAATGCGAGATGAAAATGCTCGATCCTCAGTTCAATGTATGAGTAAGAAAGTGCAGGCCTACACATTCCGAAATTCCGAACTCCATTAATCCACCAATCCATTAATCCACTAATCCGATCTCGCTAAACTCCCTCGAGTTCTTCCTCGAACGCCTTGTTCACCAGATAATTCCTGCCCAACGCTTCCCGCATCGGATCTGCCTCCGCCTTGCAAAATCCCAGGTGCAGGTGTCGTCGCCAGCCTTCGGCGAGTTTAAACCGTTTGGACATGCGACCTACCTCCAGCGCCATGTCTTCCATTGCCAATAGGTAGCAGTTCAGTCCCTGGCTTCGGTCCAGCCAGGACTGCTGGCTTTTGTGCGCTGATAGTGCTTCGCGTTTGGTTTTATGCGTGCTCGCGGTATTGACGAATGCCCCAGGCGCAACGCGCCGTCTCAGGCCATCGCGTAATCCGTGGGGCATCGAATGGTATACCGTGACCCCGTTTCCCAAAGGTGCCCGAGCCGGCATCGTTTTGAAATTCGGCATGCCCCGCGCAAAGGCTGCAGAAACGGCCAGGCGGCTCGTGGCCATGTGATCCTCCATATAATCCTGCGGCGAGTGCGTCAGCACCACTGTGGGCTTTACCTCACGGATAATTGCCGCCAAGCCGCGCAGCAGCTCCAGGTTGTAAAGGATCTCCAGGTCATCGGTCAGGCACGGATGGAATTCTGCGCCGAGGATTTTTGCCGCCGCGCGCGCTTCCGTGTTCCGAATCGAGCGAGTGGCTGAACCGTTGTACTCGCTCCCGCCGCAATTGCCGCTGGCCAGAGTCAGGTAATGCGTTTCGTATCCGGCCTTGCGCAGCAGCAATAGCGTGCCGGCCATGTAGAACTCGATATCGTCCGGGTGGGCGCCAATGGCAATCGCAACTTTCTCAGGCATCGGTGTGAGATGTTTCGAGCAGCCGCAAACCGCGAGCCTTGCCGGGGAAAACCTGACCTCTGCCAGTCTCAGGCAAGGTGCGTATTTTTTTATCGCACGATCAATCTCGTATTGTCAAAAGAATAGTTTCAGAAAAAAAAGAATGTGTCAGGGCAACCGAGTTTTTACTTCGAATGAACGCGAATTGGTAGCGACGCCGTCTCCAGGGTCCCCGATTTCATCATTCGCGGTTAAAGGACGTTTGTCCCTGCTTGGCATTGCAATCAGACCACTAACCGATTGGGCGATTTTGCATTAGGCCGAAGTCGCGTAGCGTCATAGACTCCTAAATATGAAATCGACGTTCGGGCGAACACTCTTGATTTCTTGCTCGTTTGCGACCTCTTTTGCGTTCGTCGCTTGGGCCCAAACGAACCCCGACCAAATCCTGCTCAAGGACTATCATCCTCGCTCCATCTTTCGCATTCCCGAAACCCGCGTCGAAAAGGCCCGATATCCCGTCATCGATGTGCATTCCCACAATTACGCGCCGTCCGATGCGGATGTGGAACGATGGGTCAAGACCATGGATGCCGTTGGGCTAGAGAAAACGATCATCCTATCGGGTAATACCCTAAGCAAATTTGATGAAGTGTTTGCGAAATACCACCGCTACCCGGGCCGCTTCGAGATTTGGTGCGGATTCGATTACACGGGTTTTGACCGGCCCGGATACGGGCCGGCCGCAGTCGCAGAACTGGAACGTTGCCATCGAGCCGGCGCCAACGGTGTGGGCGAACTTAGCGACAAAGGTCGCGGCCTCGGCGCCACCACCGATATCACAGGGCTGCATATTGATGACCCGCGCCTGGATCCCCTCCTGGAAAAATGCGCCGACCTTCACATGCCCGTGAATATCCATGTCGGCGAAGATCAGTGGATGTACGAGCCGATGGACCAACATAACGATGGCCTGATGAACGGTTGGAAATGGAAAGTCGCCCTCGACCCCGGCGTACTAGGCCACGATGAGGTGGTCAGTACTCTCGAACGCGCTGTCCAGCGCCATACCCGCACCACTTTTATCGCGTGTCACCTGGCAAACTGTTGCGCCGACTTAAACCGCCTGGGCGGAATGCTGGACCGCTATCCCAATCTCTACGCTGATATCGGCGCACGCTACGCCGAGCTCGCTCCCATCCCGCGGTTCGTTGCGAAATTCTTCGAACGCTACCAGGACCGGTTGCTTTATGGCACGGACGTTAATCCCGAACCGGAGATGTATCGCGTCACGTTCCGTTTGCTTGAAACGGAAGACGAGCATTTCTACCCGGTGTGGTTCAACAAATACCACTGGCCATTGCACGCGTTCGGCTTGCCTGACGAGGTCCTGCGAAAACTCTACCGCGACAACGCCCTGCGCCTTCTCCGGGACAAACCATAGAGTTGGTTCACTGCAATTAACGCCCCGCTTCAGCGAGTTTCAACCTTGCTTTGGCGGGTGTAAGGCTGCGCAGAACAATGCTAGATCATTTCAACATTATTCAAACGGGATGTGATAGCGGTGATAGCGTCCTCATTTAGACGCATCTTTTCGTGTATTTCGAGTCCCTCGCGATTATAAATCCCTACGTCTCGTGCAAAGGCTATTCGAAATCATTCATGAGGATCCCGAACTCCTCGTGATCAACAAACCCGCGGGGTTGGTTTGTCACCCGACCAAAGGCGACGAATACTCAAGCCTGATTAGCCGTGTGCGCCTCCACCTGGGCGGCGGGTCGCATCCGCAGTTAGTTAACCGTCTCGACCGGGAGACTAGCGGAGTGACTCTGGTGGCAAAAGATCCCGCCACCGCTCGCGCTTTGCGGCGGCTCTGGGAAACTCGACAGGTCTATAAAGAGTATCAGGCCATTGTTCACGGCCACTGCTCAGAAGAGCACGGTGTTATTGATGCTTCTTTGGGCAAGGATGAGCAAAGCTGCGTGGCTATCAAAGATCGCGTGCGACCCGACGGTGCTCCGGCTCGGACTGAATATTGGGTAATTGCGGAGCTGAACGAGCCAGGCTTTATAAAACCTCCCAGTTGGCAGAGTGTTCGGCCGTGCACCGACCTGCACAAGTTGGACACCTGCGATACAGCAGGGTCCTTTCGTACGGCCACCAAGGCCTGCGTTACTTCCAAAGGGTGTGAAAGCTCGGAACTAGTGCCCGCTGATCGAGCCTTCACTGTGCTACGCGTGGTTCCGCAAACGGGTCGAAAGCATCAGATCCGAATTCACCTGGCGCATTTGGGTCACCCGATTGTCGGTGACAAGCTCTACGGCGGCGACGAGGATCTTTATATGGCGCTGGTGGAGGACCGCCTCACTCTTGAACAGCGCCAGCGGCTCATGCTGCCGTATCATGCGCTTCACGCGCGCGAAGTGCGGTTTGACTGGAAGGGCAGGGAGTTTGCCTTCCAATGTGAACCGGAGCCTTGGTTTCAAGAGTTCATTCAGCAAAGGCTGATTCATTAAGTCTTTCCGCGTTGCGTCCGGCGCGATAATACTTTTCCAGTGCTCACGATTCCGAAAACGATGCAAGCGGTCGTGTATCGCGGACCGAATGACCTGCGGCTCGAAACGGTGCCGGTACCGCGGATTGGCACGGGTGAATTGTTGGTGAAAGTGGTGGTCTGCGGCGTTTGTCCCACCGATATCAAAAAAATCCAATACGGAACCGTCGCGCCGCCGCGAATTTTTGGACACGAAACCGCCGGCACTATCGTCCGCGTCGGCGCCCGCGTCCGGGGCTTTAAACCCGGAGACTGCGTAGCGCTGCATCACCATGTGCCGTGTCTTAAGTGCCATGCCTGCCGCCACCGCGCCTTCGCGCAATGCGCCCAATACAAGCGCACGGGAATTACCGCCGGATTCGAGCCGGCCGGTGGCGGCTACGCCGAATATGTTAGGGTCATGCCTTTTGTCCTGCCCGGCGTGGTAAAAATTCCGCCGCGCAATTCTTTCCTCGAAGGCGCGATGCTCGAACCGGTCAACACCGTCCTCAAAGCCGTTAATCGCCTCACTTTGCTTCGCGGCGATACCGTGCTTGTGGCAGGGCAGGGGCCCATAGGACTCATGTTTACCCGGCTGCTCGCTTTGCGCGGCATCAACGTCATAGCCAGCGATCTGCTTCCTTCGCGTCTCATGCTAGCCCGCGCATTTGGAGCCAAGACAAAGGTGCAAGTCGGCGTCGATTCGATGCCGAAGGCCATTGATCGAGCCAGCCGCGGTCAGGGCCTGGATGCTGCCGTGGTGGCCGTGCCTTCGGCTGACGTGGTTCGCGAGGCGCAGAGTTTGATTCGGGGCGGCGGCCAGATCATGTTGTTTTCTCATACCCGACGAGGCGATGAAACCGCCGTGGACCTGTCGCGAATTTGCGTGGATGAAAAGGACCTTATCGGTAGTTACTCGGCCGATTTCCTCCTCCAGCGCGACGTGGCCCGGATCGTGTTCTCACGCCGCCTGAATGTTCGAAAACTGATCACACACCATTTCCCTCTTTCGGAAACCGCCGCCGCCGTTGCCCTCGCGGCCAAACCTACCAATACCTCGCTGAAAGTGGTCGTCGAGTGTTCAAACTCAGGGCCCTTATGATTGCCTTTGCCTCAGTTATTTGCTTATGCTTGGTGCTATGAAACGGTTCTTTGCCTGCTTCCTGGTCCTGCTGTTCTGCGCGTTTTCAAACGCGTGGGCTCAAAGTCTTGATGACCAGTACCTGCAGATTTTCGGCCTCATCGAGCAAGGCGATACTTTGGCCGGTACGGACCCGACGCAGGCTCTTGCGAAATATACGCAGGCCCAAACCGGCCTTCAGAAATTGCAGAAGGAAAATCCGGGCTGGAATTCCAGCGTGGTAAGCTTTCGCCTGGGTTACCTTGCCGATCACATCAAGAGTCTAGGAGGAAAGGTCCCAACCCCGGCGGTATCAACCTCGGCAGGGACCAATGCTGCGGTCCGGTCGGCTGCGGGTCCGGCTGTCGTTCAGCCTTTGGCTCCCGCGGCGCCGGCTGATTGGGCCGACCAGATGAGTGGGTTGAAAGAACAAGTCCGGCAGTTGAATCAGGACAAGGCTTTGCTCGAAGCCAAACTTAAGGAAGCTTTTGCGGCTCAGCCCGCCCAGGCTGACCCGCGGGAGCTTGCCCGCGCCGAAGACAAAATCAAAAATCTGCAAAAGGAAAATGATTTGCTCAAGGTGACTTTGGACCAGGCAAAAGCGAAACCTGCATCCAATGTTGATCCCAAGGCCCTGGAACAAAGCCAGCAGGCGCTTGCCGAAGCCAACCGCCAGCTTGCGGCACAAAAGGAAGTCGCCGGTCAGTGGGCCCTCGAAAAACAAGCGTTGCAGGACCGGCTCGAACGCGCTTCGGCCAAAGCCTCCAAAGCCGCCGATCTGGTTTCGGAGAACCAATCGCTGAAGAAGCAATTGGCGGATGCCGGCTCCGCGCAGGCGTCCGTTTCAAAAAGCAACGATGCCGAAATGCAACTAGCGACAGCCAAGCAGGAATTGGCTGTCCAGAAGGACGCCGCTGCCAAGCTCAGCTCGGAGAACCTCTCCCTTAAAAAGCAGCTCGCCGAGGCGAAACCGGCTTCGACTGCGAACATGAAGGCGGATGAGGCCACTCGCCAGTTGAGCCATGCGCAAAATCAAATCGCCTCTCTACAGTCCGATAAGGATGCACTGCGACTTGAGAAAGCGGCGCTTGAAGAGCGCGTTAAGAGGATCTCTTCCAATACGGTCACCAGTTCGGTATTACCGCCGGCAAGTTCGTCTGAAGACCTGGCGCAAATTCGTGATCTGGAAAGGCAACGCGACGCGCTCCAGAAGAAACTCGATGCCGCTGACAAGGCGCTTTATGGGAGGAAAGGGAAGGTCGTTGCGGGTCGGGTGGAGGAGTTGGAAGGACAATTGGCGACCATGCGCGCGCGGCTTGAAATCTTCGAGGCGCGCCAGGTCCCTTATTCGGCGGAGGAGTTGGCACTGCTCCGTACGCCATCGGCCAAGCTGGCGGATCCGCCGCCGAATGCCGGCAAAAAATCCGTCAAGGCCTTGCCGCCGGGCTCTGCGCCTCTTGTAGCTGAAGCCCAAAACTATTTCGCCGGGAAGCAATATGCCAAGGCTGAAGCCATTTACACTCAGTTGCTGGGGCAGGACCCGAGAAATGTGGCGGTGCTGGCCAACCTGGCAGCCATTCAGATCGAAGCCAGGCACTTCGACACCGCCGAAAGCAATCTCCGCCAGGCGCTAAATGTTGATCCCGATGACGCCTACAGCCTGTATATGCTGGGCTACCTCAGATATCGACAGGCGCATTACGATGCCGCACTTGACCCGCTAAGCCGCGCCGCCAAACTCGACCCCCAAAACCCGGAGGTGCAGAACTATCTTGGATTGACTCTGTTCGAAAAAGGCATGCGCGGTCCGGCCGAGACCGCCTTGCGAAGATCCGTGGAGTTAAATCCAAATTTCGGTCCTGCCCACATCAACCTTGCGGTTTTCTACATTACCCAGAATCCGCCCTACGCGGCACTTGCCCGTTTTCATTATCAGAAAGCGCTCGACTCCGGACAGCCCCACAACCCTACCCTGGAAAAAATGCTGCAAGACGCCAAGTGACGTAATCCGTCATGCTCCGTCAGGCGATTCATGAGTTTAAGATCAGCACCCGCGGGCGTGGGTTCTATGAATTTACCGACCACGTTGCCAACTGGGTCGCTCAACTCAACTGCCAAACTGGGTTAGTCACACTGCATGTCCGCCACACGTCCGCTTCCCTCTTGATCCAGGAGAATGCCGACCCTGATGTCCGGCGCGATCTCGAAGCCTTCTTTTCCCGACTGGTGCACGACGGCGACCGGATTTTCGTGCATACCACAGAGGGTGACGACGACATGCCGGCTCACATTCGGAGCGCTTTAACGGCCACGACCTTATCTATACCAATCTCCAAAGGCCGACTTGCTTTGGGGACCTGGCAGGGGATCTATCTTTGGGAACACCGCCTGGCTCCGCATGCTCGCTCTGTGGCCGGCCATTGGATAGGCGAATAAAGCCCCTATCCAGCATGAACCAACTCACCCAAACTCGACCTCACTGGTTTGCCCTTTTCTTCGCTATGGCGGGCGCGACCTCTCTCCTGGGCGCAACCTACGATCCTCTTTCCATTGATTCTCGCTCCGCGCCTTCGCATATCGAGTTAATGGCCCATGATTCCGCCCGCAGTCGCGACATTCCCGTTCGAGTTTATTTGCCGAGTTCTTCTGGCTCGGCGCCGGTCGTTTTGTTCAGCCACGGCTTGGGCGGTTCCCGCGCCGGCAGCAGCTTTCTCGGCGAGCACTGGGCTAGCCGTGGCTACGTGGCCGTGTTCCTCCAGCATTCCGGTAGCGATGATTCGGTCTGGAAGAATGAGCCTGGCTCGGATCGGATGGCCGCTCTCAAAAAGGCCGCCTCGCTCGACAACTTCCTACTTCGCGTCCACGACGTCCGGGCCTTGCTCGACCAACTTGAAACCTGGAACGCGGCCAAGGGCCATCCATTGGCCGGCCGGCTGGACCTGGCGCATATCGGAATGTCCGGCCACTCGTTTGGCGCGGTAACGACCGAAGCCGTCAGCGGCGAAACTTTGCCCGCAAGCGGACAAAGATTCACGGATCCGCGCATCAAGGCGGCCGTTATCTTTAGTCCCAGCTCGCCTGAGCTCGGTGACCCAGCAAAGGCTTTCGGCGCTGTTAAGATCCCCTGGCTCCTCATGACCGGAACCAAAGATGTGGCGCCGATTGGCCACGCCGACATGAAATCGCGCCTGGCTGTTTATCCAGCTTTACGCGGTGCCGCCAAATACGAGCTCGTGCTGAACAATGCCGAGCATTCTGTGTTCACTGATCGCCCATTGCCTGGGGATAAGGAGCCACGCAACCCCAATCACCACCGCGCCATTCTCGCCATCTCCACAGCCTTTTGGGACGCATACCTGCGCAATAATAGTGACGCGCGCGCGTGGCTCGACAGCACCGGTCCGCGTTCGATCCTTGAGCCGAATGACCGCTGGCAATGCGTTTCGGCGAATGGCCGCTAACTCGGTCGCATCCGCAGCGTCAGCACGGGTCCGTATGCTTTGCGGTAAACGCACGCCAAATACAGTTCCAACACCATTAGGATTGCGCCGGGAACTATCCCTGCAGGTTGCAGGAAAATGTGGAATAGGATTATGTTTACCAGGACCGGCATTATCAGCACCAGTGCCAGCGGCACAAATACGCCAAGCAAAAGCAACACCCCCACTACTACCTGCGTCCCCGCCACGAGCTGGAACATATAGCCAGTCTTGGCCATGGCTCCAATGAGGTCGGTCGCGGCAGCCGGCATGCCCCCTTTCGGCGGGGGCATGAAATGTAAAAAGCCGTTTAGGCCGAATACGGTAAACCCCAGCCCCATCAGCAGCCGGGCGATAGTCGGCAAGTAGTGTCTTTTGGTTTGCTTCGTGTCTGTCATAGTTCGTGTTCCTAATCAACGTTGTCCCGCACAGTCCGTCTCTGTTGGTATTATGACGAAAAAGAGGCGAATTTCGGGACAACGTGCGACAGCTTTCCGTCACCTGCAAGGCCCGGGGACGGCGGAAACCACACGCAAGGCCGTCTGGGGTTTTTGCTTAACAAAACCGCGAAACACCCAAAAGGAGCCGTCCCTTTAGTTATGTTCGGGTATTTGGTGATTTGTTTGCTTTCAGAGATAGGGGAACCAACCCGCAGTTCGTGCCTCATAGCTTCAGATCACCGTGTGAAAACCCGGTCAAAGCTCGCGGGCGAAGAATGAAAGGACCTAGTGTATATGACTAATGAGAGAACCATCGATACCCGCAATGCCAGCACCCGAAATCCGCAACGAAAAAACCATGGCGCATGGACGAGATGGGCGGCAGCCCTCAGTTTGGCCGTGGCGCTTCCCGCGTTCGCAGGAGGGTTCAATACCCGCGGCCATATCTTAATCGCCGACCAATTTAACAATCGCGTTGTGGAAGCGGACTCGGCGGGGAACATAGTGTGGCAGTTCGGGCTCGGTCCCAATGATTTCTCCCCTCGCTCGATCATCGGCTGTAACGATGCTCAGCGTGTCGGCCCGTGGACGCTCATGGCCGGCACCGGCACGCCACCGGGCGTTATCCCGCAAGCTCCTGATGGCGCCGCGGATAACCGTGTGATTCTGGTCGAGCCCAGTGGCCGTATTGCCTGGCAATACGGAACGTTCGGAGTCACCGGCTCGGGCCGGAATCAACTCAATACTCCTGTCCAGGCCACGTGGTTGCCGGACGCCACGGTGCTCATCACTGACCAGGGAAACAACCGCATTATCGAGGTCAACCTGTCGAAACGGATCGTCTGGCAATATCCTGGCCCGAACACCAATGCCAATGACCAGCTTGATAGCCCAAACTCTGCCGAATTACTCGAGAACGGTCACATCCTCATCGCCGACGAAAACAACAGCCGCGCTCTTGAAGTCACGCGAGCTCATCGCGTAGTGCGGACGTTCACTGCTGGCGGCACGCTCGGCGCCTGCGCCTTCGCCAGTCGGCTCGATAACGGCCATACGCTGTTGACCGATGCCGAAAACTCGCGCGCTGTCGAAGTCGATACCCATGACAACGTCGTCTGGCAATATGTCACCGATACAGATCCGATGAGTGTGGGGGCGCCGCTGCCGACCCGAGCCATCCGTTTGGTCAATGGCGATACCCTGATTAGCGACCAGTTCAACAACCGCGTCATTCGCGTTAACCACGCGGGCGTGATCGTTGCCAGCTTCGGATTGCCTTTGGCCGGGGGAGACGCTATCGGCAACAACGTCGGTTACGACGTGCATACTACGCAAAAGGGCCTCTACGGCCCTTATGACGCCAAGATCATCGGCGATTATACCGGCCTGACCCCCCCCTTCGATTTCGACGGGGATGCTGACGATCGGTAAGGACGGCGGACGACAACCGCCGGATACTGGGTCTGGATGCCACGCCGGGTTACGGATATTCTGCGACCCGCATGAACAACGCCTGCGGAGCGGAGGCAATGTTCAACGTCCGAGTCACTCGAACACCGTCGCCATTATTGGTGATGTCCTCAACGATGGGTAACCAGTTCGGATCGCTAAGGCTTGTGGTGCCGATAATACGATAATTGCTCTGCTTTGACCCGGTCCATCCCAGCCGGATCGTTGTGGGGGTCACCAGGCCGATGTCGATCACTCCCAAACCCTGAAACGGTTGCAGATCTTCTCCCATCGCCCATTGGCAGGCTCTGACAAAAAGGATGCGACCCCACACGGTCAATGCGTTGAAGCACCGGCGCGACTGATTGCCCCCTTGTTCGTTCACGAACATGTGCACCAGTCTTGAGGGAGCGACAGTGTAGTTGTACCACGGATTCAACGGGTCCTGCGTAGTATCGCCTAATTGGCCGCCGCGTTCCATAACCGCAAAAACCACCTGGTTAGTAGCGGTGTCCAGGACGCCGATGATATCCAATCCGGGGGCGGGAATGGATTGGTTTACGTCGATATTGGCGCAACACCAACTGATTTGATAATTCGGCAAACCACCCGGCGTCAGCACGTGCGCATTTTCATTGGGATAGGCGTTGCGCCAGATCTTGATCCGGCCTTGGGCATCGAGCGGGATACCTTTGACAATGGGATGGTTGGTATTGACGACGCGCATATACAGGCCGTCTGTGGTGGGAGAGGTTCGATTGCTCACGCTTCGATGCGAATACAAGCACAGCGAGGCGTGGCTCGCTGGAGTAGCCCCACTTGGTCCGCTGTCCGTGGCGCCAATAACGGCGTTCTCGCCACAAACAATAGGAATTCCGTTCGTATTCGGCGGTGCCACGTCTGCCGAGGAGCCGCTGCCGGAGATGACCACGAGCATCGGCGTGAGCAGTTCGTTGTAACTGGCAGGGTTGGCTGGCCCTGAATGCCCGTCATAATACAGCGCAGGATTCTCCGTATTGCCGAAGACATCGACGCAAGCGCTCCCGCTAAACGCCACCGAGTTAAGGGCCTTGTCCGGCAGTAGTTTTACGCTGTATCCGTTGTCCATGAGCAACTCCGCCATGGCCGCGTCGCCCGGCGAGAACCCCGGCCCGCGATTGTCATCCATGTCGTCCAGCGTTGACGAGCTTTGCAGGAAGAAATGGCCGTCGCCGGCCGCCCGCGTTGTGATGATAATCGTGCCGTTGGTTATGATTGTGCCGTTGGCATTTGTATATGCTGCATGGCATTCGCACTGCAAAACGACACTCAGCGCCAGAATGGCGCCCGCAATAATAACGAACCGATTCTTCATGAGTGGATCTGTCCTTTCAGGTTAGCCGCACCATGCGGCGAATTGATTTGGAAAACCAAGCCTTTGCTTTGTGAACACGCATTCCTTTGCGGGTTCCGTGCATTGGAGAATGCACCGCCGGAAACGTGATGAGTCTCCCGAATGCACATCGGCTCAGCTGCAGTAAGTGATTGTGGAAGCAGTTATCTCGCTCGGCCAACGGATTGTCAACCGAAAAGTCCAGGAACAACTTCCGGCCCCCTTCGGGTAACAGTTACTTTTGAGGCGCGGTTATTCCGGTTAATCTCGAAGTAGGAGCTGGTCCAAGTCGTTTCAATGCTTAGGTGGAAAGAAACCTGGTGGCGTCTGAAACGGGCGATGGCGGCATGACTCTTAATGCAACTGACTTGCCGCGGTGGTTAAGGAAGCAAAACCACTCGGTATACTCGCTGCGTCGCTGCAGCCAGGCTGTAAGTCGAGGAAATGGTCGCTCCGTTGGCAACGATCACCGAGCCCAGCGCCGTCCAACTCGTGTCGGCCAGGTTGTTCTTGCAATAAACCTGATACGCTCCGTTCACAAAAGAGTTCCACGTCAACGTGAGCATTCCGTTTGCGTAATCGGTTCCGGTAATCGCAACCGGTGAGACCAGGCGATAGGCAAATGCGCTCAAGGAAGCTACTGCGGTATTATAGAAATTACCGTCGCTGGCTTGGATGAACGGCGGCGCACCACCATACATCGACCTTTCCTGATTGCCGACGCCATCGGCAAGGATCATCATTTCTCCGGTGGTGGTAATGCGAAAAGTGGTCCCCACACCGTGCGGACCGCCGCTCGCGGTCTGGCCGTAAAAGGCGCCATCGTTGCCCAGCGTCAGGCGAACGTTCGGATTGGAGCCGTTGGTGCCGTGGAAAACGAATATCGTGGTGCGGACGCCGTTGGTGGTCATCGAGAACACCGACCCGTTGTCGGCGCCAAACGAAGTGGAGGCATGTCCAAGGGTGCCGTAGAGCAGCCCATCGGGCCCGGCAGTCAAGCCGCACATCGGCTGGTTACTCAAGCTGTGCATAGGTGAGTTGTCATAAAAGGTGGCCAGCGTGCGCAGACTGCCGCTGGGCGCAACCTTGTAGATCGAGCCAATAACGCTGCTGGATATCGAGCTATTGGCCGTGGTGCCATAAAACCAGCCGTCCGCCCCCTCAACCAAACCGTCGTTGGGTATTGCGTACGAGGAAGGCGAAAGGTTGGTCAATACGGTTATAGCCCCCGACGTACTGGCGCGGTAGACCGTTGCTAGATTGGTGGATCGCAGCATTGTGACCCCGTAGAGAAAGCCATCGCTGGCTTGCAACAGCGCACACTGAGGATTCGCGGCGTCAGCTCCGGTGAACGAGTGGAGTAACTGGACGGTTCCGTTCGTCGTTACTTTGAAAAGCGTCCCGACTCCATATGCGCCGCCAGTCATGGCCGTGCCATACAGGTTGCCATCGGTCCCCAACACTAATGGCCCCTCAGGATCCTTTCCACCAGACCCCAGGAAACTGGCAATGACTGTAAACACACCGCGGGGCGTCAAACGGAACACCGCGCCATAGGGGTTTGGCGTATAAGTGGAGGCGGGGATGGTCCCGTAGAAGTTGCCGTCAATCCCCTGCACCAGGCTGGAGAAAGGAGCCACTGTCGGGTAACCCTGTGCGCCGGTATAGACCCGCTGAAGCACAAGCTGCGATGGCGCTGCAGCGGCTGCGAACAGCCAAAACACTGCTGCCCCGAACCAGCTGATTCGCCGGCTCCCTCGCGTGGTAACGCAAACTTGGGGCGAGGATTGCCCATTCGTTGAATAATCAGAATTGCTTCTCACATGCGCCGCGAGCGATCTCGCTTTAATTAGGTGCGTTTCGATTCCTGCAATGTGCTCAGAGCAAAACTGACGTTACCTGCTGTGAGTGCAGAGTCAAGACACAAAGCGCTGCTGCTCCGGCTGGGCCATGACGCGGGGCGCTTGTGACAATGCCTGCCGGGGAGATTGAAAATGACCCATTCCACTTCCCTCGGACAACATTCTCGCGTCCACTGGATTTTCATTTTGCTTAGGGCTTCGGCTGGTATCTTCGGGCGCATGTTCAGAAAATGCGGCCTTCTTGGGATCCTGATTCCACTCGGCCTGACCGGCGCCCTGCATGCGGAGGATTTCTTTTTCGATTCCGGCGGCGTGAAAATCCACTACGTCGTCGAGGGCAGCGGCGAGCCGGTAATACTGATCCACGGCTATGTGGCTAACATTGCGTGGAACTGGGGCAACCCGGGAGTGATCAAGGCGCTGGCCGGGAATTACCGGGTCATCGCGCTCGATAACCGCGGACATGGCCAGAGCGACCGGCCGCATGAAGCGGCTGCTTATGGGTTGAAAATGACCGAGGACGTGATCCGTCTCATGGACCATCTCAAAATCAAGAAGGCCCACATCGTTGGTTATTCTATGGGGGGATATATGACGGCCAGGCTGCTCACGGATCATCCTGAGCGCTTCCTCACGGCGACACTGGGCGCCGCGGGCTGGTTAAAGGAAGGCGCGGACCAGTCTTTCCTGTTGTCGGTGGCCGATTCGCTTGAACAAGGCAAAGGTCTGGGTCCGCTTCTTTCGGCGCTGAATCCGAAAGGTGCGCCGCCGGTCCCAAAAGAAACGCTGGATGCAGTCAGCAAGATGGTTCTGGTGTTCAACGATCCGGTGGCCCTGGCGCAAGTAGCGCGAGGCATGGGCCAGTTCGGCGTGGCGGAATCCAAGTTGCGCGCGAACAAGATCCCTGTGCTGGCGGTCGTTGGTGAGTCAGACCCGCTTAAAGTCGGCGTCGACCAGTTGGACGGCGTTTTACCCCAGCTTAAAGTTGTGGTCATTCCTGGCGCCAACCACATCAATGCGCCGAACAATCCGGAATTCATAAAGGCCTTGAAAGCGTTTCTGGCGGCGCATCCGGCAAAGAAGTCATCCACTACCGATTGAGGTCTTCTTTGATAAAAATCGTCAGCCCTAATCCGAAGGTCACAGCGGCGCAGGCGCCGGAGACCAGCAGCATTCGCCACACGTCGGGTTGCCATTGAAACTCCATGCCGTGCGCGAGTTGGTTGAGCGTCGTCCAGGAGTAGGCGATGTATTTCGTAAAGATATACGGATCGATCCCGACCAGGTGCTTGGTAAAGTCGATTAAAAACATGGTGCTGATCCCGACCGCCACGGCGGCGCCGGGGCTGCGAATGATGGTGGAAATGAACAGCCCGTACATGACCAACGCCACAAGCGGAATCCAACTGAGCGCGTACCCGAGGAGAAACTGACGCACGGCCGTGCTGCGGCTGTAAACCACGCCGAACGAATCACCGATGTCGGCGAACTGGTAATGGATTTTTGCCAAAGCGACCGAGAACGCCAGGCCTGCCAGAGATAGCATGAGCGTATAGCTCAGCCCCGTGACCGCTTTGGCAGCGTACAATTCCCAGCGATAAACCGGCGCGGCCAGCGCGGCACGAATCGTGCCGGTCCCGGTTTCCTCGGACAACAACATGCCCGAGAAAACAATGACAAAGAGTGGCCCAATGTCGGCGAAAAGACATTGCATGGAGAACGCGACGTAGCCCCACGCATTGGCACCAATGGTGTTGGTGAGGTGCCCGCCAATGAAAAAGATCAGCGTCGCCAGAAGCGCCAGGGCAAAGATGCCGAAGTATGGCAATTTGCGCCGCGCCGCTTTGGCGATTTCGTTTCGCAGTAAAGGCAAAAACTGGCTAGGCATGGCTCTTTTCGCCGGTGATAAATAGGAAAAATTCCTTCAACGATTTTTGTTTCGGTGTGATGGCCGCCACCCGGAACCCCTGCTGCTGCAGCCATTGGTTCAACCACGCCGAGTCCTCGGCGGCCAGTGTGATCTCAAGTGTATCGGACGTTAGGACCGCGACATCGCGGAACCGAGTGTCCTGCGAGAACAGGCCGGGATTAGGTACCGGGCCCTGGAAATTGACTCGAATAATCCGCTCATGCGGGCGCAACAGTTCGCGGACGTTGCCCGACGCGGCCAAGTGGCCGTGGTTGATCACAAAAACCGTGTCGCAAAACTCCTCCACCTCCGACATCAGATGGCTGGAAAGGAATATCGATAGCCCGTCGTTTTTGACTTTTCCCCTTAGGAACGAAAGCAGTTCGTGTGTGCCCTCAGGGTCCATGCCATTGGTCGGTTCGTCCAAAATGAGCAGCCGGGGCCTGCCTAACAGAGCGCGACCGATGCCCAGGCGCTGCTTCATGCCAGTGGAATAGATGCGCACCCGATCGAGCTGCCGGTCGGCCAGACCAATGCGCTCGAAAACGTCGTCGATCTCGCGCGACGAAACTCGGTCTAACAGGCGAGCGGCCAACTCGAGGTTCTGGCGTCCGGAGAGGTATTCGTAAAACGCGGGCGACTCGACCATCACACCGACCGAGCGGATGGCTTGCTTGTAATCCTGCCAAATATCAATTCCGAACAGGCGAATGGTCCCCGCGGTGGGGCGCGCCAGACGCGGGATCATATATAAAGTGGTGCTCTTGCCCGCGCCGTTGGGTCCGAGAAAGCCCGCCATCACCCCGGGCTCTACCTCGAGCGAGAGCTGGTCCACGGCTTTGAACCGCCCGAAATGCTTCGAAAGGTTTGTCAGGGCCAGAGCTGGAGTGGCGTTTGACATTACGGTTTTGTCGCCGAGCGGGTTCGGGAAAGCAGGATATAGACTCGCGGGTCGTCCCATTGGCGCACGACGATATCGGCGCGGCCATCGCCGTTGAGGTCCTCGAGGGTCAGATACCCAGGCAAAGGTGTGTCGAAGGTAATCGCCGGTTGGGTGGTGAACCAGGAGTCCCCGGGCGTGCTGAGATAAATATTCCACTGCGTGGTCGAGCGCTGCACCAGGAGATCCGGATGGCCATCACCGTTGATATCGCCGCAGACGAACACCGGCCAGTGCTGCAGTTGTTGGCCTATTAGCAGCGTACCAGGAATTCTGGCGTCCGGCGCCACGGAAAAGGCGCCATCATGGAAGGTGCGAATCGCCAACCGGCAATCTATTCCCATCGCCAGCGCCATCTCCAATATGCCGGCACTGGAAGTTAACGGGTTGCTGATTTCCATGAGGATCAGTTCGCACTTTCCGTCGCGCTTGAGATCGGCAAGAACCGACTCTTGCTCGGTCGAATCGAGTGGGATCGGCACACCGCGACAGTGCAGGACCTGGGTCGGCTTATCCGGCAACCGGCCGCCGGCTCCCGCCAGAAAAATGTAAACGTCCGTTCTTGGTTCCAATGCCGGAATAACCTGCCAGAGTACGAAATCGATGTCGCCGTCGTGATTAATATCGACGGAATTAGTGCCCGGAGTCGGCCGGGACGTGTCTTTTTTGAGCTCTTCAACCAGCTTGCGGATCCCATCATTTGCCTGGGTTGTTGTCTTTTCCGGCCAGGTGCGGAAATCTTCGTGGACCCGCAGGCCGCGCGAACGATTTTGCCCCAAGCTCCATTCCTGGCGATAATCCGACCAACTGGACCGTGTTTGTTTGAGGTCAACTGGTTGTGCTGGGCGCCACTGGTACGAACCATTCCTCGTGTAGAACACTGCCTGACTCACGCCAATGACGGGCAGCGAGGTGTTGGTGGCCAGCGAAAGGAGCCGTGGAGTGTCGTCATTGGTGAAGACCTGATCGGCGTTGAGCAGAGTCCGCGATTCAGTTTCGAAGCGCCCATTATTTTGCCGATGATAAAGGATTCCTGTGGCAGTGGACATCACCAACTCCAGGCCGGGATACGGGTCCACATCACAGGGGGCGATCCAGGTCGTGCGCGGCGGCAATGGCATTACCTGGTCGGCTACATTCGTAAAGCCCCAGGATCGCTGCCGATAGATCAGCAGTTGGTGCAGCACCGGATCAAGCGCCAGCAGAGCGGCGCGACCGTGCTCTTCGAGTGGGATGAACCGGAGCGCGTTGGCGTTGAAGGGGAGCGTAATCAACTGGCCATCGAACTCATTAGTGGCGCCCCGGCAAACACTGGTCGCAACCATCAAAGCCGCCCAGATCACTGATGCTGCAACCAGACAATTACTATACATCCCGCCATGCGTCTTGGTCTCTTTAACATCCAACTTCGGCTTCAGTTGGGTGGGGCAGGTCCGGCAAGAAATCCCAACCGTTTCAGCCGGAACTTTCGCGTGGCGCAGGCCTCGAAGCCTGTTGTGTAGCAGGTTTCCAACCTGCTGGCGCCCCGACGCAGCCGGACGCTCTGCCGACTGGAAGTCGGCGACACAGCAGGCTCGGAGGCCTGCGCTACGTGCGGTTTGCAGTCGCGTATGTATCACTTCCCCTGGCTTGTGTAGATCCAGAATCCATCCCGCCCGCTGAGCTTCACGACCAAATCGCTAATCCCGTCGCCATTGATGTCTTTTATCTCCCAATCCTCTATAGGGTCGGGGAACTTAAATCGCAGGTCTGCCTGGGGATTGAAGCCTTTGGTTTTGGACACAAAAAACCACACGCCCAACTCCCGCGTCCGGTCACGCACGACCAAGTCCTTTTTGCCGTCCCCGTTGAAATCGCCGGTCAGGTTGACGAACTGTTCGTAATAGGGATGCTGCTCCAGACTCAGAAAAAACTCAGGGTCGAAATGGATCGTCGCCACATGCTGGCAGTCCG
>CAZUVM010000036.1:0-27076 GCA_964623885.1 uncultured Verrucomicrobiota bacterium | reverse complement strand
GGCCAGATTCTCACCGCCACGGATCCAAAGAGCCAGACGACCACTTACACTTATGACACTAATGGTTACCTGGTCTCGATAACGGGCCCGTTGGGCACCAACGATGTCTCCACCGCCACCTACGATGCGTACGGCCGCGTTCGCACCACGACGGACGTTAGTGGCTACACACTGACCTTCGATTACGACGCGATGGATCGCATCACCAAAACCACCCACCCCGATTCGACGTACGAGCAAATCACTTACGACCGGCTCAAGCCGTCAGTCTTGCGGGATCGCGCGGGACGCCAGACCTTTCTCCAGTACGATGCCCTCGGCCAATTAGTCCAGCAGACCGACCCGTTGCAGCGGGTGACCCGGTTCCAATGGTGCTCGTGCGGCGACATCAAAAGTCTGACCGATCCGATGGGCCGCACCACCACCTGGGCGAAGGACATCCAGGGCCGCCTGATTGCCAAACAATTCGGCGATGGCTCACAAATCACTTACACCTACGAGAATACCACCAGCCGCTTGCGCGAGACTCGAGATGAAAAGCTACAGTTCACCTCATACACGTATAACCTCGATGACAGCGTTCACGCTATCAACTACGCCAACACGGCCGCACTCACGCCCTCGGTAAGTTTCACTTACGACCCGGACTACCGGCGGTGGATTTCGATGGCCGATGGCACCGGCACGACGCTCTATCAATATGTGCCAATTAGAGCGCCGCCGGTTTTGGGCGCCGGGCAGTTGGCCAGCGAGACGGGCCCGTTGCCCAACAGCACGATTACTTACAGCTATGACGAATTGGGCAGGCGCGTTGCAACTGCCATCAATGGAGTGGCTTCGATGCTGACTTTCGACGCCGCAGGACGTGTAACCAACGAAACCAACGTTCTTGGTTCGTTCGGCTACATTTATGACGGGGCTTCACCGCGCGTCCTTTCGGAAACATTCCCCAACGGCCAGACCACCAGCCGGGTCTTCTTTGATAATACAGGAGACTTTGCGCTTCAGCGCATAACCTACGCATTGGGGGCCGCACCGATTTCCGAATTTATCTATACCCGTGATATTCCCGGCAACCGGATCACCTCCTGGTCTCAGCGGTCCGGCGCAGCGGCGCCGAACGCGTTTAGCTTTGGCTACGATGCCGTCAATCAGCTTCTTTCGGGCGCGGTGACGAACGGCGGCGCGCTCGCCAACAGCTTTTCCTACACTTACGACCCGGCGGGGAACCGGTTGACTGAACAGGCCGGCGGTATGAGCAATAGCGCCAGCTACAATGCACTTAACCAACTCAGCACCTGTACGTGTGCATCCGGAACCGCGCGCACGAACCAATGGGATGCAAAGAACCGGCTCGCCGCAATTTATAGCGGTAATCAACGCGCGGAGTTTACGTATGACGGTTTGGGCCGGCTGTACGGAATTCGTTACTTGGTAAACGGTACCGAAGTATCGCACCGGTTGTTTCTGTGGTGCGAAGATCGGCTTTGTGAAGAACGCGACAGTTCGGGTGCGGTCGCAAAGCGCTTCTTCGCTCAGGGGGTAAAGATGGAATCCGGTAATAATGCCGGCAGTTACTACTATACTCAAGATCACCTGGCCTCGATTCGCGAACTGACTGACAGCGCTGGCAATGTTCGCGCGCGTTATTCCTATGATCCGTTTGGCCGCCGCACCCGAGTGGCCGGGGACCTGGACAGTGATTTCGGCTTCGCCGGCCTGTTCTGGGCCAGCGAGGCCGGCCTGTGCCTGGCCCGGTTCCGAGCCTACGATCCCGAACTTGGCCGGTGGCTTTCGCGAGATCCGTTGCCCAAAGCCGAAATGCAGCAAGGCTCTAACCTGTACACTTACGCCGGCAACGAGCCCATCAGCACTGCTGATCCTTCAGGACTCTGCTGCGAAAATGAGCGATATCTACTATGGCAGCTGTATCAGGATTGCAAGGAACAGAAGAGGAAGGCGGACTGGAGGTGTAAGCATGAGGAGTCAACGGGGGACCCGGAGCAGGATGAGGCATTTTGCCAACATTATCACGAAATAGCTGACCGATATTGCGCGGAGAGGCTTCCTTTCGCCGCTCTGGTTTACGCGGATTGTCTCAAGCGGCCCTGCAAACGTGACCCGCCTTGCCCTCCATCGGGCCCAACACCGCCGCTCCGCTACCGACTTGATACCCCATTGATCGGGGGGTACTAGTGAAAGCTAACGCGTTTTCCCTCACTTCGCTACTGTCCCTCCAGAGAAAATGGAAGCGACCGGCGGTGCCTACCACCCCTTCCGCGCTGAAGGCAGTCGCATTGACGTTGTTGGCTTGTAGCGCAGCCTCCGCCCAGAACTGGCAGTTCGCTTTCGATCCAAGCGGCAACTTCATCGTAGAGACGACGGAAGCACTGGCACCGCCGCAGATCCTGGCTCAGCCCGGCATGCAAGTGGTTCAGCCCGGAGAGCTGGCCTCGTTTTTTGTCGTGGCGGCCGATACGAGCGGCCTTTCTTATCAATGGCTTTTCAATGGAACCAATCTCCCGGGCCAAACCGGCGATGCCCTGTTGCTGACAAACGTGGGCACGAACAACCAGGGCTATTATTCGGTCGTGCTGACCAACAGCTCTGGTTCAGTTACCAGCAGCCCCGCCCCGCTCTGGATTGATAGCCGCGGCTGCGGCATGCCCGATTGGTGGCAGTTGTACTATTTCGGCAATCTTACTAATTTGGCCACCGGTGACTACGACGGCGACGGCGTTTCGAATCTGCAGGAATTTCTCGACGGCACGAATCCCACCAACAGCGCCTCGGCGCGGTACCGACTCGCTTTGATTACCGACGGGGGATTGGTGCAGGTAACGCCCAACCAGAGCAGCTACAGCAATGGCGATGTGTTGACCTTGACGGCTACCGCAATCGCTCCCGGGACATTTCATGCCTGGACCGGCGACTTCGTTTCACAGAGCAATCCGGCCACCTTGGTCATGAATACGAATAAAACGGTGCTGGCGCGTTTCACGCCGTTAGATTTCTTCTGGGCGAATGGCAGTGGCGGTGATTGGAGCGTCCCCACCAACTGGCGAGACTCCAACTTCACCAACACCGCCCTGGTTCCGCTTGCGACCGATAATGCGCACATCACCCTGGTCAACGTCACCGTCACGGTCACGAATCCTACGGAATGTCTTAGTTTGTTCCTGGGCGATGCCACCGGCTCGCAAGATCTTTCGGGAAGCGGGACACTGATTGTTCATGGGCCGTCGTTCTGGGCGGGGGGACAGATGAGCGGCAGCGGGACGACCATCATTGACACAACCGCCTCGCTCACGATTAGCAATCCAGGCACTGCCTCGATTAGCCGCACATTGGAGAACGGCGGCACAATTCTCTGGACCGGCGCCGGCAACATGGTTGGGGGTGGCGGAGTTATCACCAACCGGCCCGGGGCGCTCTTCGAGCAACAGGGCAGCGGCTCATTTGCCAATACCTTTGGGGATTACCGTTTTGATAATGCGGGAACACTGCGCAAGTCAGTCAATCCTGGCACCAACACGGTCTACATTGACATCAACAATTACGGCACGCTGGATATTGAAGCCGGCACGTTCTGGTGTAACCACGTTCTGACCAACACCGGAACGGTGTTCCTGGCCCCCGGCACGACCAACCGACTCTCCGCAGGCGGCCAGTCCAGCGGTACTTTTACTGCACCCGCCACAGCGTTAGTAGAGTGGACTGGCGGCACTTTTGTGAACACCGGGGGGCAACTAAACGGCAGCGGCCTTTACCGCATCAACGCCAATGGTGGGTCATTGCTGGCCATTACAGACCTAGCAGTCTCGAATATCGACCTGTTACTCGGTGCGTTGGACGGCAGCGGCACTGTGACAGTCAACAACGCGATGAACTGGTCGGGCGGTTCGATGACCGGCAGCGGGCCCACCCTGATTGCGCCGAACGCGATTCTGAACCTGGCCAATGCGAACAATGCGAACCTGAGTCGCACGTTGGAAAACGCCGGCACCATTCTCTGGACTGGCGCGGGCAACCTCACCTTGAGCAGCGGCATTCTCACGAATGACCCGGGCGGCCTCTTCGAGCAACAAGGCGCTGGGTCCCTTGCCAGTTTCAATACGCCGCATGAGTTTGACAACACCGGGCTGTTTCGGAAAACGATATCGACGGCCACCAACACCGCGGCGATCAATTTCAACAATTACGGCACGGTAAATATCGAAGCCGGCACGCTGGTCTGGTACAGCACTTTGACGAATTCCGGCACGGTGATACTGGGGCCCGGCGCCACTAACCGCTTTGAGGTGGTCAGCGCCCTTTCCAGCGGTCCCTTCAACACGGCGCCAAGTGCGCTGGTAGAACTGGACAGCGGCACGCTAACTCTAGTTACGGGGGCACAGCTAAACGGCGGCGGCCTTTACCGCATCAATGGCGGTGGCCTGCTAGCCAACACCGACCTGTCGGTCTCAAATCTGGACTACGTCAACAATGCGGGCGACTTGGACGGCAGCGGTACCATCACGATCAGCAACCTCATGAATTGGACCACTGGCAGGATGAACGGCAGCGGGCGGACCGTGATCGCTCCGGCAGCCATTTTGAACATAGCCAACCCCAACACCATCGTCCTGAGCCGTATGCTCGAAAACGGCGGCACGACTTTCTGGACCGGGGCAGGCACCTTATTTATGAGCAGTGGCGTCATCAGCAATCGGCCAGGCGCAGTATTCGAGGCGCAAAACGCAAGCTCGTTTACTCCCTTCAACTCGCCGTACCGGTTTGATAATGGGGGCCTTTTCCGAAAGTCGCTCAGCACCGGCACTACGACCGTTGGCGTGCCGTTCACCAATTACGGAACGGTTGACCTGCGGCTCGGGGTCCTGGCGGCCAACAATGGATACGTCTCATCCCCCAACGCGCTGCTGAATTGCGCGCTGGGTGGCACGATACCAGGGACCAACTTCGGCCAACTCCAGGTCGCCGGCTCCGTCACACTCAATGGCTCCTTGAGTGTGGTCCTGGTCAACGGATTTATCCCCGCTACCAACAACACTTTCACTGTCCTGACCGCCGGCACGCGCAATGGCACGTTCGCAAGTTTCTATTATCCCTCGAATGCGGTAGCCATGCAGTTGAGCAACACGGCTACCGCCGTCATCGTCCAGGTTACTGGTGTGGCGGTTCCGCCCCCACTGCTTCTGACACCTGTGATCTCCAGCTCAAACATACTGCTGACCTGGACCGCCGTCCCCAATGCCGCCTATCGTGTTGAATTCAATCCGGATTTGACGCCGTCCAACTGGACCGCGCTGCCCGGCGACGTCACGAGTTCGAGCAACTTTGCTGGAAAACTCGATCTCCTGACGCCCAGCAATCGCTTTTACCGCCTCCGGGTCCTGCCGTGAAGCGCGGGTCTCGGCGCAAGGAATCGCGCCGCAGCCACTACTATTCACAATTCTAATATACTCATTTAACCCTACTACAATCCGCTTGCGCCCCCTGGAGTCGAATGCTACTTTGTCGCTGCTTTTTTCGACCCTGAATTTATTATGAACAAAACTACTGGTTGGTTTCTGGCCGCCGCGCTCCTGTCGGCGGCTTCCCTGGCGGGCGCCGCGGACGTCACCGGCACGATTACTCTCAAGGGCACACCCCCGAAGGAAAAAGAGATCACGCCCTTGAAAGACGACGTCAATTGCGGGCGTCTCCAGCCCGGCATGCCCACGACTCATTTTTATGTGGTCGGCGGAAAAGGCGAACTCGCGGATGTCATCGTGTCGCTCGAAGGCGTTAGCGGCAAATCCACCGGCGCCTCGGCGCCTTCAGCCGAGCTCGACCAGAAAGGCTGTGAATACACGCCGCAGATTCTCGCGGTCCAGACCGGACAAAAAATCGTCGTGAAAAACTCCGACCCGGTGCTGCACAACGTGCACGACCAGCCCACGACGGCCGGCAACAAGGAACAAAACATGGCCCAGCCTCCCGGCGGCGCCGACCTGAGCTTCGCTTTCGACAAGCCGGAAATGTTCATCAAGTTCAAGTGCGAGGTGCATCCGTGGATGTTCGCCTGGGTGAGCGTGTTCGATCATCCCTACTTTGCGGTGTCCGGGAAGGATGGCAGTTTCAAGATCGCCAATGTGCCCCCGGGCAAATACAAGCTGACCGCCGCGCATCGCAAGGCCGGCACGGTGACCCAGGACATAGAAGTCAAAGAAGGCGGCGCCCCGGTCAGTCTCACCCTCGAAGCGAAATAGATCGGGCCGATTTGGAAACGGCGCCGGCGGCAGCACGCTGGCGCTTTTTCATCATCGCTTGATGAGACTGATTCTCAGAAATAAGTAGCATGACCGTCTCCGCCGATACCTCGGCTCCGGTTCACAATCGCGCTCTGCATCGCTTCGCGATTGCGACGGCGGTTGCCGGGTTCGTTTTGGTGGGAGCCGGCGGCTTGGTTACCAGCCATGGCGTCGGTATGGCGGTGCCGGATTGGCCGAATACCTACGGCTATAACATGTTTTTCTTCCCGGTCTCCCGCTGGGTCAGCGGCATCTTCTACGAGCACACGCACCGGCTTATTGCCTCTGGCGTTGGACTCATGACCACCATCCTGGCGATCTGGTGCTACGGCACCGCTGCGCGATCGTTGCTCCGCTGGACGGGCATGGCGTTCCTGCTGCTTGGGCCGGCAGTAGCTGCTTCGGCTCCCAACCACGGCGCCGATGCTCTGGTGCTGGCGGTTACCGGTCTGGCTGCGTTCGGCGCGAGTTTGGTCTGGCCTCAATGCTCGCCGGGCCCGCTGTGGCTGCGACGGTTGGCCTTGGTCGCCTTTTTCGCCGTCGTCCTTCAAGGCGTTCTCGGCGGTTTACGCGTCCGTCTGATGAAAGATCAGATTGGTATCTTCCATGCCACGCTGGCCCAGCTTTTCTTCGCGCTCCTCTGCGCGCTCGCGTTCCTGACCCGAGACGCTGGTAGGGACGCCGTCCTCGGCGTCCCCAATCAAAAGAAGATCAGGGACACCGAGGACGGCGTCCCTGCCAGGTACATCCTTCTGTTCACGACTTTCCTGATTCTCGTTCAGCTCGTGCTCGGCGCCACTATGCGTCATCAGCATGCCGGTCTCTCGATCCCTGATTTTCCCTTGGCCTATGGCAAAATTTGGCCGGCCACTGACCCAGCCTCCGTCGCCGTTTACAACCAGCACCGCTTGGAAGTCACTGACGCCAATCCCATCACCGCGACCCAAATCGTTCTGCAAATGGTTCATCGGGCCGTGGCGCTTGTGATCCTCGCCGCCGTCGCTATTTGCGCCTGGTCACTCCGGCGAAGTCTTGGCTCGAAGTCCTTGTCCAGCCGGCTGGCGCTGGTCTGGCTGGGGCTAATCCTCACCCAGGCCCTGCTTGGCGCAGCCACGATTTGGTCCAATAAAGCTGCTGACATCGCCACTGCTCATGTCATGGTGGGCGCCCTCGCGCTGGCGCTTGGTGTAATCCAGTGTATAATCCTCTACCCCCTCGCCTCGTTGGCCGAGTCGCAACGCGAAGCGGCCGCAGATTTGAAAATCGAACAGTGCAAATGGCAGACGGCAAGTTAAGCGAGATTCTGGCCAGCCCGGTATCCGCGCCGGCTTTAGATCCCGGCGCCACAATCCTTTTCCCCGGACGCGAAGCTGCGGCGCCGGCAACCATAGCGCACTCCGCTGCCGAAAAGACCCGGACCTGGATCGGCATCTTTGCGGAGTTGTTCAAAGCGCGTCTGACTTTCCTCGTACTGGTCACGACCCTGGTTGGGTTTTACCTCGGCGCCCATGGAGGAATGCAGCCGATGCTCATGTTTCACACTCTGCTCGGCACAGCCCTGGTGGCGGCCGGAGCCTCGGCGCTGAACCAATGGTGGGAACGCGACTATGACGCGCTCATGCGCCGGACCCGAAGCCGCCCATTACCCGCCGGCCAACTGCAACCGTTGGCTGTCCTCGTCCTTGGTCTTGCGTTCGCGGCGGCCGGGCTGGTTTACCTCGTACTGGCTGTGAACCTGGCCACTTGTTTGCTCGGCGCCGCTTCATTGCTCACCTACGTCCTGGTTTACACGCCGCTGAAACGAGTTACCTGGCTCAATACCGCCGTTGGCGCGATTCCCGGCGGGTTGCCGCCGCTTATGGGCTGGACCGCTGCGCACGGGAGCTTGAGCGCTGAAGGCTGGACGCTCTTTGCAATTCTCGCCTTGTGGCAACTGCCCCACTTCATGGCCATCGCCTGGATTTACCGCGACGAATACACCGGCGCCGGATTCCAGATGCTGCCCCGCGTTGATCCAACGGGCGTCCGCACCAGCCGTCAGGCCTTCGTCCAGACGCTGGGCTTGCTCCCGCTCAGCCTTTGTCCGTTCTTCCTAAAAATGACCGGGCCGGTCTATTTATGCGGTGCGCTCGCCCTCGGCCTGGGCTTCGTCTGGTTCGGCATCCAATTCGCCCGCCAGGTAAGCGTCGCCCGCGCGCGGCAACTATTTCTGGCTTCGATTTTATACCTGCCGCTGCTGCTGGTGCTCATGGCGGTCGATAAAATCAGGTAAATTAGGACAGCCAAACCCGATGCAAAGCGAGTTGACACGGTAATCAGGCCTAATACAATATTTGTCATTGACCTAGCAAGATACGTTTAATCAGATACCCTAACTAACCCGGCAACCGCATCCACCGATCCATGCAGGCCCACACTCACGAACACGAAGAACCCGGTTTCTGGGGTAAATACGTTTTTTCCACCGACCACAAAGTCATCGGCATCCAATATGGCTTCACCGCCCTTTGTTTTCTGCTCTTCGGATTCAGCCTGATGCTGCTGATGCGTTGGCAAATCGCGCACCCCAACCAACCAGTCCCCGTCATCGGCTCCCTCTTGCACACGCTTTTCGGCGATGTAGCCGCCAAAGGGATTGTCTCGCCCGACCTCTACAATTCGTTCGGGGCCATGCACGGCACTATCATGGTGTTCCTGGGCATTGTGCCGCTGGCCTTTGCCGCCTTTGGCAATTACCTGGTTCCGCTGCAAATCGGCGCGCCCGATATGGCCTTCCCTCGCGTAAACATGGCGAGCTACCAGGCTTATGTCCTTGGCGGCGTGATCATGTTCGCCAGCTTTTTTATCCCGGGTGGCGCCGCTCAAGCCGGTTGGACTTCTTATCCGCCGCTCGCGGAGGCAGTGCCTACCGATGGTCAGACGTTCTGGATCATCGGCATGGTATTTCTGATCACCTCATCGTTGCTCGGCGCCGTCAACTTCATCGCGACCGTGATCCAGTTGCGCGCGCCCGGCATGACCTGGATGCGCTTGCCCTTCTTTGTCTGGGCGCAATTCGTGACGGCGTTCCTGCTGCTGTTGGCGTTCCCTCCCCTCGAAGCCGCCGCGGTCATGCAGCTCATGGATAAGGTAGCCCACACCAGCTTCTTTCTGCCCACGGGACTGGCGGTCGGCGGCCAGTTGGCCACTATCAGCGGCGGCGGCAGCCCGTTGCTCTGGCAGCACCTGTTCTGGTTCCTCGCTCATCCCGAGGTGTACGTGCTGATCCTCCCGGCAATGGGCATCGTGTCAGAGATCCTTGCCAATAATACCCGCAAACCGCTTTGGGGCTATAAATCGCTGGTCTATTCCGTCCTGAGCATCGGATTCCTTTCGTTCATCGTTTGGGCGCATCACATGTATTTGACCGGCATGGGCACGAAGATCGCCACGTTCTTCCAAACCACCACGATGATCATCTCGATTCCTTCGGTGATCATCCTGAGTTGCCTTTTCATTTCGCTGTGGGGCGGCTCAATCCGCTTTAACACGCCGATGCTATTTGTAATCGCGTTTCTGCCGATGTTTGGCATCGGGGGGCTTACCGGCCTGCCGCTCGGGCTCGCCTACGCGGACCTCCATTTGCACGACACCTACTACGTCATCGCGCATTTTCATTACATCGTTGCGCCGGGCACGATTTTCGCCCTCTTTGCCGGAATCTATTTCTGGTTCCCCAAAATCACCGGTCACTTCATGAACGAGTTTTGGGGCAAAGTCCACTTCTGGGGCTCGTTCATTTTCATGAACCTGATCTTTCAACCCATGTTTGCGCAGGGTATGGCGGGCATGCTGCGCCGCATGTCGGATGGTGGCGCCAATTATTCCGCTGCGAAAGTCCCGGGCGCCATTGGCGGCTTGAGCGACCATATCATGTCGCTGCACACCTATATCCTTTGGGCGGCCGTCGGCCTGGGGCTCGTCCAGATTCCGTTTATCATCAATTTGTTTTGGAGCATCAAAAATGGCGTGCCCGCGGAGTCCGATAATCCGTGGCACTCGACGACCCTTGAGTGGCAAACGCCTACGCCGCCGCCGCATGGCAATTTCGCCCATGCGCCTCACGTTCACCGCGGTCCTTATGAGTACAGCGTCCCCGGCCACAAAGAGGACTATACTCCGCAGAACGAACCCGATGTGGTCGGTATCCCTCAACCAGCAGCTTGATGCAATGATCCTTTCAGCCTGACTATGGATATTCCCTATACAGTTGAAGCCCGCCCGGATACCGGGCTATACAATGCCAAGGTCGGCATCTGGCTGTTCCTGGCGTCGGAAGTCATGCTGTTCGGCGCGTTGTTTTCTTCCTACATCCTCCTGCGCGTCGGCGCTCCCGAAGGTTACTGGCCGCACGGCTGGTTGAACATCCCGGTCGGCACCGCGAACACTATCGTCCTGATCACCTCGAGCATCACCACCGTCATGGCCTGGGCTTCATGCAAAATGAACCAGTTCGGCCGATTCAAATTCTTTCATGCCTGCACGATGTTGCTCGCCCTGACGTTCGTCGGGATTAAATCCTACGAATACCACGACAAGTTCACGCACTACTCGATCAAACTAACCGATGGCAAACTGGCCGACGGGCACTTCGTCAGCAAAACGCCCGATTTCAGCCTCGAGAAAAAAACCGGTACCTTCGTCATCCACGGTCATGTTGTGGATTTGGTCAACAAGAAGGGCAAGGAGCTCGAAGACGAACTGAAAAAGATTTATGACCTTCGTTCGCCGGAAGGGCGCGCGGTGCAGCACACGGAGGTGGAATTGCCGGCCGCGCAGATCGCTTCGATGGAAACCTACGGCCCGTGGCATAACACTTACACCGCGATTTATTTCACGCTCACGGGCCTGCACGCGCTGCACGTCATCGGCGGCGCGATCGTGATTGGCTTCCTTTGGGGCCCCGGCAGCAAGATGTGGCGCACCGATCCTGAACGGTTCACTAACCGCATCGAAATCTCGGGCTTGTTCTGGCACTTCGTCGACCTGGTTTGGATCTTTTTGTTCCCCGTCCTATATTTGCTGTAACTGCGAGAAAAGGCGTAAACCAACATTACACCCACCAACAGTATGGATGCTCATTCCGCTCAACCCGCTCACGCGCATGCCGGACACGATGACAATTTCGCCCATCACGTCCGCCGCTACCTGTTCGTCTTTTATGCCCTGCTCTTCGGGACCCTGCTCACGGTCGGCGCCTCCTATATCCCGTTCGGCAACCGCGCAGTGAATATTGGCGTCGCGCTGTTCATCGCGATCGGCAAAGCCTCCCTGGTAGCCTGTTATTTCATGCACTTGATTTCCGAGCGCAAAATGATTTATGGCATCATGGGATTTACCGCGTTCTTTTTTATCGGCTTGATGTTCCTCACGCTCGGGTCGTTCTCGGATTTCCCGCCGTTGACGGTTACCCACTAGAGGTTATGTCGCTGAAAGCGTTCCACCTGATTTTCATCACCGCCGCAAGCGCCTTGGCGTTTGGGTTCGGCGTGTGGGAACTCAACGACTACCGCTCGCCGATCGGCACCAAGATCGATCTCGTTTTTGGTTTGGGTTCGCTCGTCGTGGGCGTCGGTCTGTTGGTTTACGAGCGCTATTTCCTGAAAAAACTTAAAGACGTCAGCTATTTGTGATGAGAAAACTCGTTGCTCTTGCTTCGCTGCTTTTGTTGCCGCTGCATTCGGCCTTGGCGTGCGCTGCTTGCTATGGCGCCTCCGATGCACCGATGGCCAGGGGCATGAACTGGGGCATCTTCAGCCTGCTTGCCGTCGTCGGCGTGGTGCTCGGTTGCGTCGCCAGCTTCTTTGTCTACCTCGGCGTGCGGGCCACCCAGCCGGGAGCCGCCTCGCCTCAATCTGACCGTTCGTCTGATTCGACTGACACACCTTGACCATGCAAAACCTGCTGAAATTGCCGATGTTGGGCCTGCCGCCGCTTGCCTCCGAGCACGGCCGCAACGTGGATGATCTGATCATCTACATTCATTGGCTCATGATCGTGTTGTTCGTAGGCTGGCTGGCCTATTTTGCTTACGCCCTGCTGCGCTTCCGCAAATCGCGCAATCCCAAAGCCGATTATTTTGGCGTCCGCAATCACGCCTCGAACTATATCGAGATCGCGGTCGCCATCGTCGAAGCGGTCCTCCTGGTGGGCTTGGCCATTCCGTTCTGGGCCAAGGCGGTCGATAAATTTCCCAAAGACACGGAATCAACCGTTATCCAGGTTGTGGCCCAACAGTTCGCCTGGAACGTGCGCTATGCCGGCAAAGACGGCGTTTTCGGTCGCCAGGAGATGCAATTTGTAACGGCGACCAACCCCTTTGGCGTCGATCCCGAGGATCCGAAAGGCAAAGACGATGTCCAAACCCTGAACGATATTCACGTGCCGTTCGTTAAAAACCCCGATGGCAACTATCGGCCGGTAATCATTTATATCTCATCACGGGATGTCATTCATTCGTTCAAAGTAATCGCCATGCGTGTGACCCAGGACGCCATTCCCGGCATGCGGATTCCGATCTGGTTCCGCCCGACAATGGAAGGCAAATTCCAGATCAATTGCGCCCAGCTTTGCGGCATTGGCCACGCCAGCATGACTGGTGGCTTTATCACGGTCGAAAGCCAGGAAGCTTACGACAAATGGCTCGCCTCCAAATCCGGCGGCGCCACCAGCTTCGAGTAATTCCACGGATGGGCTTGGGCTGGTTCGTAGGCTGTCAGGCCACTTTTTTTTATTCATTGAGCATTGAGTATTGAGCATTTTTCATTTGTCATTTGTCATTTAGGCGCAGGCCGTAAAGCCTCGCGACCTATTTTCACAACCGCCAGCGCCCATCGGGTCTTCAATGAAAAATATGAAATGCTCAATTCTCAATGCTCAATGAGTGTTAAGGAGCAACGATCGGCCTGCACGACGGCCCCGCTTATCGTCGGTCAGCCTTTGGCGTTTACAGTGTCTTCGGGTGTTTTTACCCTAGCCTCGTGCTGAAGCATCTGGCGGGTCTGCAAGCGTGTTACCACGGCGGCGCCTCATTCCGGCTGTGGCGCCGATTCCGCCACCCCACTCCCCGGCTCGCGTGAAGCCCAAACTCCTAGTAGTGGAGCTGTGGGGCATGGGCGACTTGCTGATTGCCACGCCATTCCTTCAAGCGGCTTCCCAAAAATACGCGGTAACACTCCTGGCCAAGCCTTACGCGTTCGACCTGCAGCGACGTTTCTGGCCTGACGTTGCCGTCGCCCCTTTCATCGCGCCCTGGACTGCGTTCAGGCACAAATATCGCCTGCTCCGCTGGCCCTGGCGCGAGTTGTTCGGTTTGCGCAAGCTCGCGCACGCGCCGTTCGATATCGGCCTCTCGGCCCGCTGGGACCCACGCGACCATTTGCTGCTGTTGCTTCTGGGCGCTCGTAAACGGCTTGGTTTTCCTCGGCTCCTGAGCCAAATCTTCCTGACCGACCCGCTGCAACGCGCCGATGCTGCCGCGCATCGCTATGAAAACTGGCGCATCCTGGCGCGCGCGCTTGATTTCGAATTGCCGCGGCGCGAACAACTCAGCGTCCCGCCGCCTCAGGTCCGTAAAGAAGTGCTCATCCACACGGGCGCCGGCCAACCGATCCGCGTCTGGCCGCTCGAACGCTATGCCAGTCTTGTCGGCCGGCTGCGCCGCGAGCGTTACCAGGTGCAAGTTGCCTGCGATCCGGACCAGCGCAGTTGGTGGCTCGAGGTTGGCGAACCCAACGTCGCCACGCCTCAAACGGTCACAGAGTTGCTGTCGCTGATCGATCACTCGGGCGCAGTCATCGGCAACGACTCCGGTCCATGTCACCTGGCAGCGGCGGCCGGTGTGCCGACCTTCACCCTGTTTGGGCCGCAATTGCCCGAGTGGTTCGCCCCGCTTCATCCGCTTGCCGAATGGCTGGAAGGCAAACCCTGCCCTTACAAGCCCTGTTCCGATTACTGTCGTTTCCCAGTGCCATACTGCATGGTCAACTCCGGTGATGAGGAAGTGTGCCAAAGGGTGCGGGTGTTTTTGCAGAAGACCATGGGCACTTGCGCGTGAAACGTGAAACGTGAGGGGGTGCAGGGGTGTCCTTCACGTTTCACGTTTTACGTTTCACTATCCCCCGCTCGACAACCATTTGTTTTGAGCCACCTTACAACGTGATCCACCCAGTGACGCTCCTCTTCGGTGCTGCTGCCACCGTGTGCGTGGGTATGGCTCTAGTTGCTTGGTGGCATTTGCGTTGGGTGCGGAGATTGCCGCCGCTCGAGGCAATGACCCACGGCGGTGGCTCGTCGTTACCATCATGCTGCTCTGTCGTCGTTGCCGCCCGGGATGAGGAGGCGCGAATCGAGCAGACCGTTAGGCGTTTGCTCGCCCAGCAAGGGATTCAGCATGAGGTCATCGTGGTGGACGACCGATCCTCGGACCGGACTCCTCAGATTCTCAGCACGCTGGCAAAGGAAGATTCGCGGCTGCAGGTCATCCGCGTGGATCAGCTGCCGGAAGGCTGGCTCGGCAAGTGCCACGCCTGCTATGTCGGCGCGCGTGCGGCCATGAATGAATGGATTCTCTTCACCGACGCCGATTGCTGGCTGAAGCCCGACTTGGTCGAGCGCGCCGTGCGCTTGGCCGAAACCGAGCAAGTCGATCATGTCACGCTCACCTCAGGCCTGGCCGATTCCTCAATGACGCCAGGTCTCCGGGCAGCTCATGTGGCATTCCTGTTGAGCATAGCGAACTGGTTTTCGGGCGTGAACCGCGATCGACCGCGGGCTTATATCGGAATCGGCGCGTTTAACCTCGTTCGGGCCGCTGCCTATCGGCAGTGCGGCGGCTACGAAGCGCTGCGCCTTACCGTCCTGGATGACGTAAAGCTGGGGTTGCTCCTGAGCCGCGCGGACAAGCGCACGCGCGCGTTTATTGGCGCTAATGATGTCGAGTGTCACTGGGGTAGGAATGTCGGCAGCATGATCAAAGTAATGGAGAAAAACTATTTCGCATTTTTTGAGTTCCGGCTTTGGTTGGCCCTGTTGGTGAGCGGATTCATGATGTCGTTCATGTCGCTGGTGGTCCTTGGATTGATTTGGCGAACACCCGCGAGCCTGGCAATGGCTCTATCGCCGCTGGCCCTGGCCGGCCCGGGGGCGACGCTGGCCAGGCGCATCGGTTGGCCGAGGAGAGTTGCGCTCGGCGTGCCGTTCGTTATGCCGGTGTTTCTGTGTGCTCTTTTGAACTCAACGTTCGTGACGCTGCGACACGGCGGAGTTCGCTGGCGAGACACCTTCTACGCCCTCGAAGCGCTCCGTCTGGGCGGAGTTAAATAAATGACGCGTGAGGGGATAGGCCCGACGTTGTCGAATCACACAGCACCGGAAGTATTGCGCCTGTAGCGCGGGCGTCCTCGCCTGCGGGTTTTGGCAGCGTCTCGCTGCCAGTCCGCTATTACTTATGACGCTGCATATAGACCGCTACCCAGAGCGCAGTGGGCCTTAATTTGAAAATCTCGTTTATGATAATTCGTAGTCTCAGACAAACCGTGGCGGCCGACCGCACCGTGGCTCGGTTCAGTCAGATTGTCTGCTCCATTACTGCCGGTGTTGTGATGGTATTTGGCATCCGCAGACTTGCGGTGGTGGACCTTACGGAACCGCAGCTATTCTCCTCACTGACGGGGACGTTGGTCCTCACAGGTATTTTCATTGTACTGGCATTCCTTAGTCATTCGTGGCGGAGTCCAGCCTAAGATGCGAAGACGCCGAGATGAAGAGAATCAAATCGGGAACTTGGCATCTTTCAAAACACCTTGGCGTCTTCGCGTCTTCCCATGAGACAGAAAACCGCCACATTGATAATTAAGCGCTTAAGCCTGTCTCAAGACATCACGAGCAGGGCCGTTTCGGCCCAGAAAACTTGGCGTGAAACTCGAATGCAGGCCCGAACTTTAGACCATAGTACCAATCCGCATGCGCAGGGGCTGATTTTGTGTTTGGCAGCGCATATAACAATGAGAAATCATCGCCTCTCTCGGCGCATAGCTGACCTCACACAAAATCGATGTCGGATTTCGGTCGGTGTTGCGGCACTGCTATTAATGCTCCTGGCGCTGGCTAACCCAGCGAACGCGGCCGAAGCTCAGAAACCGAGAACTTCGATCCCTTCGATTGCGAATATCGCCGCAATCAAAGTCGGCTACTCTTCGATGGAGGAGTTGGAGAAGCGCTTGGGCAAAGGCGAGGTCGGCGTTGGCGGTCACCCCAATGGCGCCCGGCTATGGCGCGTGAAGGGAACTTCGTGGGTAGTTTATGCTGACGCCTTCGAGTATTCCAAGCGTGGCATAGTGGTAGACAGTTTCAGTATCACGATGGACCCGAACCCCGGGCCGGGTGTGCCTTATACGCGGCTGGCCGGCCGCAACCTGGCCTGGCTCGGCAGCATTTTGCCGGGGATGGACGAGGACAAGCTGCTGCAGATCCTGAAGCAGAACACGTTATTGGCCACCAAAGTCGCTGAAGGCTGGCTCATCACAGCGAACGGTTATTCTCCACTTACAAGTGTCCCGATTGCACCTTTCCAGGAATGGACCGTGTGGCTTAGCATAAAGAATAAGTCCCTGGTCGGAATGCAATTCAGCGCAGGACAGAGGAGTGAGAAAAAATCAAATGAACGGTGAAAGATGTGAACCTTGGCATCGCGTCTTAGCGCGAGACTCAGATGCGAGTGGGACGAGTTCACCCAGCCGGCACATTTCACCCAACTGCTTTTAGGTTCGGTAGCATCTTTGGCATTTCGACGCGAGACTCGCATGCTCAGCGTCCTGCGATAGCGTCTGTCGCCTATGCCATTTCCTGAACTCGTCATTCGCTCTTTGAGCCCATCCGAGGACTCGGCGAATTAGTAAACGCGTCGCGGTAAGGCGCGCAGGACTGATAACTGAAGAGCCTGGAAGTCAATTCGTTCATGGCTTGTTCGGGTTCGCCTGCGGCCCTGGCCCGCTCGATCGCCTGGGACTGCATCTTTTGGGCATCGGCACACCGTTCGGCTTCCATGTAGGCCATTGCCAGGGTGTCGAGGACAAACGGGCGCGCCTCGCCGCTTATGAAATTGGCGCGCTCCGCCAGTGCCACCGCTTCGGCGCCGTTGCGAAACGCCGGATCGGGATATGCCGCCCGCAGTCGCGCAAGATAGAGCAGCGTTTGAACGTCGTTTGGATCGAGCGCCAAGGCTTGCGCGAACTGTTCGACTGCTGGTTGCGGGCGGTTTTGCCGCAGCCAGGCCTTGGCCATGAGGTAGTGCGGGCGCGGATCCTTCGGAGCCAGCCTGGCGGCTTCGTCATACTCGCGCATGGCTTCGTCGAACTGCCCAAGCTGAACCAGGAGCGTTCCCACATTCGCGTGCAGCATCGGAGCTTTGGGGTCCAGGCGCAGACCTTCCCGGTATTGCGCCAAAGCTTCCGCCGTCCGGCCCTGGGCTTGAAGCAGGTTGCCGAGATTATTATGGACCTGCGCAAAACCGGGCTCGAGTCGCGCCGCCTCCTGGTATTCCTTCAGCGCTTCATCCGCGCGTCCGGATTCCTCCAGGGCCACGCCGAGGTTAAGATGGGCGATTCCGTTATCGTGAGTGACTGCCAACGTGTGCCGGAACAACGTCTCACTGTTGATCCAGAAGCTGAGCTGGTGGGCCGTGCCACCGAGACAACTGAGGAGCAATACGCTTATTACCGCTGCTACCAGCGGCGGCTGCAGTTGCCAGCGGCCAATCCACTCGCGAGCCTCGAATACCACCGCCATGAACACACCCACCAGCGGCACATAAGTGAATCGGTCGGCCATCGCCTGCCGGCCCACCTGGACCAGGCCCAACACCGGCAACAACATTCCCAAAAACCAAAGCCATCCCATCAACAAATGCGGCCGGCGCTGCCGCTCGTTCCAGCAAAACCACGAAATGACGGCGAGGAAAGCGCAGGCCAACACGATCGTGGTCCACGGCCAGCTCTGCGGCAGTGGATACAGCACGCCAAGATTGGCCGGCCATATGGCTTTGCCGAGATATCTGACGTAGCTGACCAGCGCGTTGGCCACCCGCCAGCCAAAAGAGTAATGCACCAGGCCAATGGCCTCACCGCGTGCCGCCAGCAGCGTAACAACGCAGGCGGCAGCGCTTAACACGAAAAACGGCGCTTTCTCCCAAACCAACGCGCCGACCTCCGACCACTGCCCTCGGACTTCGAACTTTGGGCTTTGGACTTCGGACTTTGGACTTCTTCCCAGCGGCCAGTAATCCAGCAGCAACAACACAAACGGCAGTGTCACCACCATTGGCTTGCTCATCAGCGCCAAGGCGAAAAAGACCAGCGATAATCCATAGAACGACCAACGGTTGCGCTCCGCATTCCGAACCCCAGATTCCGCACTCCGAACTCCGAACTCCGCACTTGCCACACTTCGCACATAACTCCACAGCGTCAGCATAAGGAAAAACGTGCTGAGCACATCCTTCCGCTCCACCGCCCACGCGACCGATTCGACGCGCAGCGGATGCCAGGCAAATAGCGCGGCCACCACCGCCGCCGGCCACAACGCGCCGGTGAGCCGGAAAAGCAACACGAGCAGCAACGCCGCATTCGCGGCGTGAAAAACCACATTGACCAGATGATGTGGTCCGGGGTCCAGCCCGAACAACTCGCAATCCAGCATGTGCGACAAACGCGTGAGCGGCACCCACAGGCTCGCGTCGAAGCTGCTGAAGGCCCACTTCACTCCGGGCCAGGTCAACCCGCCCTCGACCATGCGGTTTTCGGTGATGTATTCAGGATCGTCGAAGTCGATGAAGCCGTGCTGGCGCACCGGCGAGTAAACCACCAGCGTCAATAGAACCAGGGCCAACCCGATCAGGCGCAGGCGATGCCTATCCCGCGTCCGCTCGGCCGATTCGGCCTGGACAGATTCGCGGTTCTGAACGTTTCGGATTTCGGCCTTCGGCATTCGGGCTGGACAAAGGGAACCCACTCTTCCAACAGGTATTAGCTAACTTGGTATAGGCCGTTGAAGGCAAGGGAAAAGGTCTTCACTGATTGGTAGGGACGCCGTGCTCGGCATCCCATTCCCTTTTTCTCCCTTCGAGATCTCAAATCCTGAAATCCAACACTCCCGTCCACGACACTGATTACTGAATACTAATTACCGATTATTCGTCCTCAATCCCCACACCCCATCCATCAATCCATTAATCCACAAATCCACCCTCACCCTCCCAACTTTTCCAACTGGGCGCCTTCCCTGCGGAGCAGTGTGGCTTCAATCTTCGGCACATACATCTGCGTCTCCGCGGGCAGGTACCTCGCGATGGCATCATACGACTGCGCCTTGTGCCGCTTCAATAACCCCTGCACAGTGCCTTCACCGGCGTTGTAAGCGGCCAATGCGAGCCGCCAGTCATTAAAGCGTTTGTGCAAATTAACCAGGTATTGTGCCGCTGCGCGCCCGCTGGCCTCCGGATTAAGCCGCTGATCGAAAGGCCACGTCCGCAAACCATACTGCTTCGCCGTCGCCGGCATAAGTTGAAACAAGCCGGTCGCGCCAACTGGACTTCGCGCGCGGGGATCGAAAGAGGATTCCACCTCGGCAACCCACACCAGCTCCTTCGGCGCTTTCTGGGCGGCGAACACGGTCTTCAGCCGCGGCACATAAGTATTCGCAGTTGGAGGCCAGGGTTCCCGGGAGATTTGATCCACCCACACCTCGCGTTCCATCTTCGGTGTCGGATTGGGCGCCGGCTTGGGTGGCTTGCCTGGCTCAGTCTTTGGCGGCGGAATTACCAGCCGGAAATGGTCGGCCACATCCAGGTAATCCAATCGGCTCCGCAGCCACACCGCGTAAGGTAGCGTCTCTTCATAACTTTCGAGTAGCGGCAGCGCGTTCCTGGCCGCCTGTTTGAGACCGGCCAGATCTACCACATATTCGCCGCGAAACTCCTTCTGCAAATCCTTCAGCAGTTGCTTGATCTTCTCCTGGTCCGCCGATTGCAGCACGCGCAGCGCATCTTCATCCAGGTTTTCCTGCGCCCACTGCTGCGCCGAGCGCAATAGGTCGTCATCGATCGTAAGGCTCTGGTCTTGCGCCCGCGCCAAAGAAAAAGCAGCCATGCTGCTCATCATTAAGACGACCGCGACCTTTCTCATGCGCGCAGGATAAAGCCACCTCGGCAGACTCCAAGATGTAAGTTGGGGCGACGCAATCGGCATGGCTCTCTGTCACAACCACTATTACCTTGGCGACGTGAGAACGCTGACTGTTACATTGCCTGAAACACTGCGGCGCGCGGTGGAGGAAGAAGCCCAGCGGCGTGGGGTGTCAAACTCGGTTGTAGTTCGCGATTGCCTGGAGTCTGTTTTGCGACGGAAACAGCGGCGAAAAAGGCCTTCCTGTCTGGACCTGGTTGAGGATCTGGTGGGGCTCGGCCGGGACCAACTGACGCCTCTGCGGCTCGCGAGCATTTGGAAGAACCCATGCTTGCGGATTACAATCGTAGCCGAAAGAAAGCTCGCCGGCTTTAGGACGCCAAAATTCTATCAAACCGCTCCACCAGGTCGCGCAAACCTTCGGGACTGTCTCCGCCGCCCTGCTCCGTTTGCGCCCAGCCGCTGTAACCTACGTCGTCCAGCGCCTTCATCACCGCCGGCCAATCGTTGTCGCCTTCGAGCAGTTTTACATCGAACCCTTTCCAAAGCCCCTCTTTTTCGCTGCGCTTGCGGCTGAATTCCTTGATGTGCAGTTTCTGAATGCGCTTGCCCAGGATCCGCACCCATTGTTCGGGCCAGCCATAGGTAATCACGTTGCCGACATCGAAATGCCAACCGACTGCTGGGCTGTTGAATTCGTCTACGTAACGAACCGCTTCGAGCGGGCTCAGCAGAAAATGATTCCAAACGTTTTCACACGCGATCTTCACTCCTAATTCTTCGGCCAACGGGATCGCTTTGCGAATTTCCGCCTGCGATCGCGTCCACGCATCCGCGTAGCTGACCTCTTTATTCACGATCGCGGGCACCAGCAGCACCGACGATGCGCCATAGCGTTTCGCATCCTGCAGCGATCGCTTCAGCGCTTCCAAACCCTCGGCCCGCACCTTCGGATCGGGATGCGACAACGGTTTCGACCAGTGGACGCTGTCGCACACGCTGGGGATGGCCAGTCCGGTCTCGTCGCGAGCCCGCAGAACCTCGTCAGCATTCATGTGGCTATCCATCTCCACACCCTCATAACCGGCCTCTTTGGCCGCCTTCATCTTGTCGAGAATCGAGCCTTTCACGCCGATCGTGCCCCACATAATGCCCTTCTTGATCGGTCGCTTTGGCGCCGCCGGTTTTGACTCATCGGCAGCTATTGCCGCCGGACCCAGGGCTGCCAAGGCCAGCGCCGTACCGCCCGTTTTTACGAATTCTCGTCTGTTCATAATCTATGTAGGAGCCGACGTCAGGAGGCTCTGTCTCTGTCACCATTAAACTCTTGGTCACCGACTACTGATTACTGATTTACCGATCACAGACCCACTGATTTCTCCGCATTCCGCTCTCGCGCACGACCATATAGGAGCCGATGAGGCTAAGCGACGCCTCGCTCGAGTTCACTCTCATTAACACCGGGCTTCAGCCCGGTGCAGCCGCGCCTCAAAATCGTGAGCCGTTTCAACGGCTTCTCGCACCCTGGTGGCCGACCGCCAGGTCCACTCCGCATTCCGCACTCCGAACTCCGCACTCAGACCAGCTTCGTCGTCCCCGGCATCGCCATCGGCGCGATGTCGAGTGTCATTTTCCAATCAAACGTTTCAGGCACAATTTTCTGCTGCGAATTCATGGCCTGTTCCCAGGTAACTTCCTGTCCGGTATAGGCAGCCATGCGGCCCATCAAGCCCATCATTGTGCTCTGCGCCATCCAATGACCATCGTTGATCGGCTTGCCGCTGCGGATACTGGCAAAGAGTTCGTTGTGTTCAATTTGGTACATGTCCACCTTTGGTCCCTCATCCCGGTAACGCCAGGTGGTTTTGCCCGTGATATGCGGCGGCATCCAACCGGACTTGCCGACACCCTCCGAGCCCAGCAGGTAATCAGAATTGTCCGTGTAAGTGCTGCCGATCTGTCGCTGGCCGAGGAATCCGCGCACGTCGTTTTCGAATTCATACACCACGAACATGTGATCGAAAATGTCGCCCTGGTTGTTCGGCGTCTGGCGGCCGCCGACCGCCACGGCTTTTATGGGATGCTGGTCCTTCAGTGCCCATGCCACTTTATCCACGCTGTGGCAGGCCTGCTCCACAAAGCCGTCGCCCGATAGCCAGGTGAAGTTGTACCAGTTGTGCAATTGCCATTCCAGGTCGCCCATCCCCGCCGGCCGCTCGCTCGCGGGCGGCATCGGTTTCACCTGCCCGGCATAATACGTCGCGTAAATCGCGCGGATTTCGCCAATCGCCCCGTCGTGGATGCGCTTGTAGAACTCGCGCCGCGGTGTGTCGTAACGCCAGCAAAAACCGGCCACCAGCGACAGGTTTTTCTCCTCCGCCGCCTTCGCCGAGGCGATCACCGATCGCAATCCCGGCGCGTCCGTCGCCATCGGTTTTTCGCAGAACACATGTTTGCCCGCGTCAATGGCAGCTTTCAAATGTATCGGTCGGAAACCCGGCGGCGTCGCCAACAGGACGACGTCCACGCCGCTATCGATCAGTTTCTGGTAGGCGTCCAGGCCGACAAAGCATTTCTCCGGCACCACCTTGATTTTGTCCGGTTGCTGCGCGAACTGCGCGCGCAAGCTCTTGAGGCTGTTCTGCAGCTGGTTCTCGAACGCATCCGCCATCGCGACCAGTTCCACGTTTTTATCCGCATTTAGTGCCTGGCTGGCTGCGCCCGTGCCGCGCCCGCCGCAGCCCACGAGGCCAATCTTGAGCGTATCCGTGCGTTCCGCCGCCATCAATCGGCCCGGCAGGATCGCCGGCGCGGCCAGCACGCCTCCCACCAGCACGGACGTTTTCAGGAATTCGCGACGCGAAGAAAGCGAATTGGATGATGAGTTCATTTGGCTTGCATGCATATTCGCAGCTATTCAGACCCCAAACCATGCCTATGTAAATACCCAATTTGAGGGAGGCGCGTGTTGGGAACCGCTTGGAAAATTTCGGACAGAGCGCGACCGATTTCGCACCGCCGGCCATTCGCCCGGACCGCGCGACGTCCCGGCGCGCAGCAGCAACGAAGCGCTCCCTGGTGCCATCCCTTTCGCAGCTCGGCGGTAAACTCTGGGCATATCAATTGAACCGCAGAGGCGCGATCAGCACAGAGAAGACAAACAAAGCAGAGTCTCTGCACTGCAATACTCGAAACTGCTCGCAAGCTGTGGATGATTAAACCGCTAATCGACGCGAATGAACGCCAATAATCAAATTCGCGTCCATTCGCGGTTAAGGCCTTCTCTGTTGTGCTTTTTGTAACTGATTTTCTCTGCGTTTCTCCGCGCTCTTTGCAGCTCTGCGGTAAACTCTGCCTCCCGTTCAGTTGTGGCTCTACTGCCTCCGGACCGCGCGAGGTCCCGGCGCGCAGCAGCTTCTAACCGAGGCGGGCATTCGAAAGTCTCTAAAGCATTTTAAATTGAATCGTGGTCATCAGGAGTGCGCAACCCGCAGGGTTGCTGGATGGTGGCCGGTGGTCGGAAACCACCGGAACTGACTCGCAACTGCCAACTCGACCCCGCGAGGCGTCGCAGATTAGCCCCAAATCGGGCGCTTTATCCGCCGTCATTATCCACAACTTTAAACAACTCGCTTCAGTCAATTTGTTGCGAAATAGAGCTTCCACCTGAGCTACTGAACCGGATGGCGACGCCAAAAACGGTCCTTCATACCAGGCCAACGGCCTGGGTACGTCGGTCCAGACAATTTCTGAGCGCTGAAAGCGCGACTCATCAACCGGCATAAGCCAGTCTCCTGAGTCACTGATTTCTTGCATAAATGCTCGCCTTCGAAAACGGCATTTCGGTTCAAATGCGCGTCGGATTTATGTCAGTTTGTTTCGACTCAGGAGACTAGAGCGGTTTCAAGAAACTGTGGCCAACCCCACCCGAAGGGTTGAAAGAAAGAAGCCTGGTTGACTGCCCCTCATCGCCTAACGATGCGCTGAAATTACCCGGCTGCGCTTCAGCCCCCGGAACCACCGGCCGATTACCAGCCCGTCGCGTCTCGCGACGGTTGAAGCGCTGGTCTGGTCCGACTGCTTCTGACGCATTGTGTCCCGAGCCTCCATCGGATCTTCACCGAGCTGGCTCCGTACTTCCGCGGTCAATTCGTCTGTTGCATTTCCACCGCAGTTCGGCTAAAGAAAATACCGCACCGGCAGCGGGTGTGGTTCAGTGGTAGAATGCGGGCTTCCCAAGCCTGAGATGAGGGTTCGATTCCCTTCACCCGCTCCAATCCAACTGCGCCAGCCTCAATCACTTCTGCAATCGTCTACAGTTTCAGGGGTCAATTCCTGAAAGATTCCTGAAAATCGGGCCTTCGTTTTCGGGGCAAACTGGTTCTTGACCCTATGCGAAGGAGTGCGTTTCCAGAGCGGGTCGAGAAGCAGGGCGTCAGGGCCACGATCTACGAACCGAAAGACAAGTCCAAGGGTTACACGGTCGCATACCACGTCCGAGGCAAGTTGGTCCGCAAGGTGCGCAACAGCTACGAGGAAGCCAAGAAGTTGGCGCTGTCGGTGGTTGAGCAAAAGGCCAACGGCGAACTCGATGCCCTCACTCTGAGCAGCCAGGACTGCCTCGTTTACCGCCGTGCGGTCGAAGCCTTAAAGTCAACCGGTCGCCCGCTCGATCTGGTCGCTCATGAGTATGTCCAGGCTGGGGGGTTGCTCGGTAACGATTCCTTGGTCGAAGCTGTGAAGTTCTACGTGGCCAATCGGACATGTCAGGTAAAGGCTCTGAAAGTCGAGGAAGTGGTGGCGGAACTGCTGGAGAATAAGCAACGGAATGGGCGCTCGAAACTCTACTTGACCGACCTCAAACTCCGCCTGACACGCTTCGCCAAATCGTTCCAGTGCCCGATCCACACGGTCGAACCGACAGAGATTCAGCGGTTCCTCAATGGCCTGAAGGTGGCACCCCGCACACGTAATAATTTCCGCCGTGCCATTGGGACGCTCTTCCGTTTCGCCGCAGTTCGTGGCCACGTTACGCCCACACACACCGGAATCCTCCAAGTCGAACGAGCCTCCAACCAGGCTGTTGAAATCCAGGTGTTCGATGCCCCTGAACTCACCATGCTCCTGGCGAAAGCGAAGGAGGATTTAGTTCCTTCGCTGGTCATCGGGGCGTTCGCAGGTCTGCGTTCGGAAGAAATCAAGCGGCTGGACTGGGCTGACATCAGGTGGGAGGACGGCGAGATCGAGGTTCGTGCGGCTATAGCGAAGACAGGCATCCGAAGGCTACCGCACATTGGCGACAGCCTCCGGCTTGGTTAACGCACGCTGCTACACCCAAGATGCCCAGACGGCCAATTGTTGCCCCATACATCGCAAACAGCAGCGTGTCCGGCTGGTATATTTTTAGTGCAGAGTGCTCGGCGAGTGCTTGGCTAGTAAGTTTTTTTTCGGTGTCGGTGATGATCCGTTCACGCAGTTCGGAGGTCGTAACCCACGGAATGTCGCCTTCAAAATAGGATTCATCACCTGTGTTGGGGGTCGTACCGCTCCCGATTTCGTTGAAAGCATGAGCCAGCTTCCATGGCTCCCAATGCGCCGGAATCCGTCCGAGCCATTCGACACCGGAGTCCTTGTAGCTGGAATACGGTTTCAGCCTCGTGCCCATTGGGAAATGTCTTTGAGCATCTCCATGATTTCCTTTTCCAGTGTCTTGATGTCCGACTCGATCTCGGCCAACGGACGGGGCGGTTGATACTGGTAGAAGTAGCGGTTGAAGTTGATTTCGTAGCCGACCTTGCCAATCTCGCCGTCCTGGTGGTCACAAACCTTCGTGTTGATCCAGGCGTCCGGCACATGCGGCTTCACTTCCCGGTCGAAGTATTCGTTGATGTCCTGGGTGAGCGGCACGTTCTCGGTGTCCCGCAGTTCGGGATCAGGCTCCGGCTGGCCGTCGTCATCCCGGCAAATCTCGGCGGTCTCGTCCCGCTCGGCCAGGGCGCTGAGGATGGCCTTGCGCACCGGGCCACCGAGCTTGAGGTCGGCTTTCTTCAGGGCACAGTCCAGCAGCGGGATGAACTTCGCCCGTTCTTTGCAGAGCGTGTCCGGCACCGTGCGCAGCGCCTTGAGGATGGCAGCCTGTTGCTTCCGGCCCTCGGCTTCCTCGGCGGCTTTGGCCTTGGCCTCCTTCTTTTTGCTAACAGTAAGATTCTGAAAACCGGATTCCTGCTCCAGTCGTGCTAGGCGTTCGACGCTGACCTGGAAGTTCAGCCGCAGCGGACGTTCGATGGTGATCTTGCGGTACCCAAACTCGGTGCTGTCAAAAATCCGGCTCTGTTCACCGGCCTCCGAGGCTGTGTAAAGTCCAAGCACCTGGTTGATCTGATCGGAGGAAATCTCACGGCGCTTGTTGCCCAGGCTTTTTCGCATCTGCGTCCAGAAACCGGAGGCGTCAATCAGTTGAACCTTGTTCTTGCGGCGTTTGTCTTTCCGGTTGCTCAAGACCCAGATGTAGGTGCTGATGCCGGTATTGTAAAAAAGCTGCTCCGGCAGGGCGATGATGGCTTC
>CAZUVM010000035.1:0-56750 GCA_964623885.1 uncultured Verrucomicrobiota bacterium | reverse complement strand
GCCGTTTGTTTGTTATGATTTGCGGTTTCCGGAGCTGTTTCGATCAGTGGCGCTGACGCATCAGCCCGAGTTGTTTGCGGTGATTGCAAGCTGGCCGGAGAAGCGCATCGGGCACTGGCTGCGGCTGGCGCAGGCGCGAGCAGTCGAGAACCAGGCGTACGTGATTGCGGTGAATCGCGTGGGGAAAGATCCGTATTATCAATATCCCGGCCGATCGGTGGTTGTGGATTTCAATGGCGAGATCCTGGCGGACGGTGGCGAACGAGAGGGATGCGTCACGGCATCGCTGGACCTCGGCACGTTGCGAAAATATCGCGAAGGGTTGCCGTTTCTGAAGGACATGAAAGCGTGGTAGGCGGGCGTTGCGACAACTGAGAGACCGGCAGAATTACCGCAGAGGCTTAGCGCGGCAAAGACAAGCAAAAATCCCGCACTCATTGAGCATTGAGCATTTTTTATTTCTCATTGAGGGAAACTGGGAGAGGCTTGAAAATTCCAGTGCGCAAAGACCATTCTGGCCGCTGCGAGACGGGGACCGCTCGCGGTCCGACAGCGATTTCCGAACGCTTTCTAGCCCCTGCGGTTGAGCGCTTTTTTGACGGCGGCGATGACGCGGCGCTGGACGGTGATTTTTTTGCCGGCGATGCGGGCGCCGGCGGCTGCCGGGTGTCCGCCGCCGCCGAATTGCGCGGCGATTTCGTTCACGTTCACTTTGTCGCTCTTGGAACGCAAACTGATACGGGTCAACTCGGGCTCAATTTCTTCGAACACGCACGCCACCACCACCGGCGCAATGGCCCGGATATGATCGATGAGGCCTTCGGTTTCGCAACTGTCGGCGCCGGCGCGGGCGAAGTCGGCTTTCTTGAGCCAAAACCAGGCGATCTGGTCGTTGTGCGTGAGCCGGAAATGGCTGTAAACGTGCCGGAGCAGCCGCACGCGTGAGAGCGGATACGATTGATAGACCTCATCGCAAATGCGCGCCAGGTCGGCGCCGCGCCGGACCAGGCTGCCGGCAACATGGAACGTGCCGGGACGGGTGGTCGAGTACTGGAAAGAACCGGTATCAGTGGAAACAGCAGTAAACAGGCAATCGGCGATTTGCCGGTTAATGGGCCATTTAGCCGCCTGGAGAAGACGAAAAATCAACTCTCCGGTGGAGGGTTCGCGGACGGACACCCAATTAATATCACCGTAGCGCGTATTACTCTCGTGATGGTCGATATTGATCAGGAGTTTGCGGTCATTCACGCAGGGGGCCACTTTGCCCACCCGTTCAAAACTGGCGGCGTCCGTGGCCACAACGCAGTCGAAGTTTTGGCCTTTCCTGGGCTTCTGAAAGAGATGGTCCGGATCGAGAAACTCGTATTTTTGGGGCAGGACATCCTCATTCCAGCAGCAAACCTTTTTGCCGGCGTTCTTCAATGCCAGCGCCAGACCGAGTTGTGAGCCGACGCAATCGCCATCCGGCCGGATATGACCGACGACACATAAACTCCGGCTTTCGCGCAGAGCGTCGATAATACGATCCACAATCTTAGGGTGAGGTGTCATTTGGGAAGGGCGAAGGACGAAGGGCGAAAGAAGGCAATGGACATGAAAGGAAAGCTGGAGGGAGAGCAAACCGAAACGCGGAAACTTCAGAATTGTACTCTAAAAATGGAAGTTGGGTGTCGGGAGTATTCATGGGAACCAGGTCAACTGCCTGGCTATTCAGTAGTGGAGTTGGATTTTTCCAACTCCTCGATGATCTGCAGCACGCGATTGCCGCGCACGACAGAATCGTCGATCATGAACTTCAACGTGGGGGTGTATTTCAGGACCACCGCGCGGCCGACCAGCCCCTGGATGCGCTTGCGGTGGCGAGTGAGCAAATCCAGGCCGCGCTTTTGCTGTTCGGCGTTGCCGAGAATGCTGATAAAAACAATGGCCGAGTGCAGATCGCCCGCCACATCGACGTCATTAACACTGACCAGGCCCGCTTCACTGACCGGGAACTCCCGGCGAATGACTTCGCCAATCTCGCGCTTTAATAATTCGCGCACCCGTTGGAGGCGGAGGGAAGGCATCGCTGAATGGATTGGTGGATGGGTGGATTGATGGATTAATGGATTAACAAGCGGATACGCCCGCTGAACTCAGGCAATAATCCAACAATCCATAAATCCAATAATCCATAAATCCACAGTTCATAGCTTCTGGGCTACCTTTTCCACCGTGTAGCACTCGATATTGTCGCCGACCTGGAACTCACCAAAACCTTCGATGCGGATACCGCATTCCATGCCGGCGCGGACTTCGTTGACTTCGTCCTGGAACCGGCGGAGCGATTGGGTCAGGCCCTCGTAAATAATTTCCTTGCGGCGGCGGACGCGGACTTTGCCTTTGACGATGCGCCCGCTGGTGACCATGCATCCGGCGACGGGCGCGCCTTTGGACAACTCGAAAATCTTGCGGACTTCGGCGACACCGGCCGTGACATCCTTGAGGATAGGCTCGAGCAACCCGGCCATGCCTTCTTTGACCTGATCGATGAGCTCGTAAATGATGGCGTAGAGCTTGATCTGGACGCCTTCGTGTTTGGCTTTATCGGCAACACCACTGTCGACGCGGGTATGGAAGCCGAGGATTACGGCGTTGGAAGCAGAGGCCAGGGCGACATCCGACTCGGTGATGGTGCCGACCGCGCTATGGATGATTTCCAGCGCGACTTTGTCAGATTCAATTTTCTTGAGCGCCTCGACGATAGCTTCCACGGAGCCCTGGGTGTCGGCTTTAACCACCACTTTCAAGGTCTTGGAACTGCTGGATGCGAGCTGGGCGAAAAGGTTCTCAAGGGTGACTTTGGCGCGCGGCTGTTCCTGGCCCAGGGCTTTGGCTTCCTGGGCGCGCTGCTCGGCGAGCTCACGGGCGGCTTTTTCATCTTCGACGACGCTGAACTCCAAGCCCGCTTCGGGAACACCGTTCAACCCCAGCACTTTGACCGCGACCGATGGCGCGGCTTCTTTAAGCCGTTTGCCTTCCTCGTTAATCAAAGCCCGGACACGGCCATAGTATTGTCCGCAAATAATGATATCGCCGACGCGTAGCGTGCCTTTGCGGACGAGCACGGTAGCGGTCGGCCCGCCGGGCTCCAAACCGGATTCGATGACGTTGCCTTTGGCGCGGCGGTTGGGATTGGCCTTGAGCTCGAGCAAGTCAGCCTGGAGCAGAATCATTTCAATGAGCTTATCCACGCCCTGTTTGGTCAAAGCGGAAACATCGGCGAAGATGGTATCGCCGCCCCAATCATCGGGAACCAGGCCCTTGTCCTGCAACTGCTGGCGGACCTTGAGGGAGTTGGCGTTGGGATGATCGATTTTGTTCACGGCGACGAGGATGGGCACCTTGGCGGCGCGCGCATGGTTTAGTGCCTCAAGCGTTTGGGGCATGACGCCGTCGTTAGCGGCGACGACCAGCACAACCAGGTCAGTGACGTTGGCACCGCGCGCGCGCATGGAACTGAAAGCGGCGTGACCCGGGGTGTCCAGGAAGGTAATCTGCGCCAACTCGGTCTTACGCTCCGGGTGCGGGAAAGAAATCGTGTAAGCGCCAATGTGCTGCGTAATGCCGCCGGCTTCACCGGCGGCCACGTTGGATTTGCGAATGACATCGAGCAGCGTGGTCTTACCGTGGTCGACGTGGCCCATGATTGTCACCACCGGAGCGCGCGGCGCGAGGTCTTCGGTTTTGTCTTCGACATCCAACTCGACCTTTTTGATGGGGGCATGGACGATTCCGCTGCCGCGCTCGCGTTTTTCAACTTCGAAGCGAAACCCGTATTTGGCGCAGACCTTTTGTGCCACCGGTTCCTCGATCGATTGGTTAACGTTGGCGAAGACGCCTGCTTCCATTAAATCGGCAATAATCTTGAACGGCTTCTGCTTCAGTTGCTCGGCCAGCTCGCGAACGACAATCGGTGGTTTGATGGAGATGACCTGTGCATCAGCAGGCAAGCTGATCTTGGGAGCGGCTTCAGCTGGTTTGGCTGCTTTGCCACCGACCTTAGGCACACTTGGCCCTGCCGGAGCACTAGGGCCGCGAACGCTGCGGATATCACCGCGTTTCGTGAATTCGGTTCGCCTTTGATCGGCGGGACGGCCGGGCAGTTTCGCCGGAGCGGGTTTTTCGGGGGCTTTGGCAACCGGCTTCGGCGGCAAGTGAATAAAACCTATCTTATCGCCCACTTTGGGGCCCTGAGGGATTGGCGGGGGAGGTGGTGGAGCTGGAGGCGCAGGTGGAGCAGCCTTGACAGGTGGCACTTCGACAGGTGGCGGCGCTGGCGAAGCCACGGCCTGTGGAGACACTTCTACTTCTTTCGGAGGCGCTTCCGGAGCGATCGTTGGGGGAACTTCAGGCTCAAGCAACGCCGTGGCGGTCGCGGTAGTCGGTTCGGCAATCTGCACACCTTGAGTGGCCGGTGGCGGGGCGGTGATAACTGTGAGTGGCTCAGGGACTGAAGGAGCAGCAGGTGTGGGTGGCGCAGCGGGAGGAGCGCTCAGCTCGGGGTGTTCCTGGATTAGCTGCTGCTCAAGGTACTCGGCGGTAATTTTATCCAGCGAACTGGAGGCGACCCGCGCGGCGGTTATGCCCAAGGCTTTGGCCTTGGTAAGAACTTCTTTGTTCTCCAGGCCTAGTTTCTTTGAAATGTCGTAAATACGAACGGGCATAAATCTCTACTATCTTCTCGGGCCTTACTTGCCGTGCAGCCTTCATTGGCTCGAATTTAACCTGCAAAAACCTCTGACGCCAGCCGCATAAAAACTTAGCGCGACAATAAGGTGACAACCACAACGGCCACTTCGCAATTTCTCAAGCTGCCCCATTAACCCGATACCGGCGCCTCGCCCACTTTGAGCGTTCGGCGACCGGCCTCAGCACGGGCGGCATCCATAATTGCGGATGCCTGCTCGCCAATGCCGGGAATATCCGCCAAATCACTTACATCCACTTGCAGCAGGTCCTCCAGACGGGCTAAACCGTGATGAACCAGGACATCCGCTTGCTCACGGGAGATTCCGGGGATAGCCGCGAGGAGATCAACAGCTTCGGCAACCTTCTCTTCAAAGCCTTTGGTCACAACCACTTCAGCTTCGATGTCGACTTGCCAGCCGGTGAGCTTCGAACTGAGGCGAGCATTTTGGCCGCGCTTGCCGATGGCCAGCGAAAGTTGGTCTTCGCTCACGGTGATTTTTACGCGCTTATTGGCCTCATCGATTTCGAAGGCCTTGAGCTTGGCGGGGGCGAGGGCATTCGTGATGAAATTCCGAATGTTCGGATCCCATCGGATAATGTCGACCTTTTCGTTATTGAGTTCGCGTACAATGTTCTTTACGCGCTGGCCACGAAGCCCGACGCAAGCGCCTACGGGGTCGACTTTATCGTCCCTCGTCCAAACCGCCAATTTCGTGCGAAAACCAGGCTCGCGGGCAATCCCTTTTATTTCGATCGTTCCATCATTGATTTCAGAAACCTCGAGCTGGAAGAGCTTGAGCACGAAACGGGGATCGGATCTGGACAATATAATCTCCGGACCATGAGGGCCTTGCTCGACAGCTTTAACGTAACAACGAATACGTTCGCCAACCTGGTACTCTTCCGTGGGCACGCGTTCGCGATTGGGCAGCAACGCCTCATATTTGCCCAGGTCCACGAGGACATCCGAGCGGTCGAAGCGACGAACCGTGCCGCTGATGATATCGCCAACGCGATCCTTGAATTCGGTAAAGATGAGGGCCTTTTCGGCTCTGCGGATGTGCATCATCAGGGCCTGCTTGGCGTACTGAGCGGCGATGCGGCCGAAACCTACGGGAGTAACTTCAACCTCGACTTCCTCGCCGACCTGGGCGTCCGATTTGATTCGCCGGGCGTCAAAGACCGAGATCTGGTCGTGCTTGGAGATAACCTTCTCTGACACTACTAGTTTGGCAAAAGCGCGGATATCTCCCGATTTCTGGTCAATAGCCACCCGCAATTCACGAGCAGGACCGACCGCCTTCTTAGCAGCAGAGAGCAGGGCTTCCTGTACAGCGCCAACAAGGACATCACGGTTGATGCCTTTCTCTCGTTCCCAAAACTCCAATACAGCTAAAAAGTCGGCGTTCATACGTCTTCTTCACGAACAGCATTCCCTTATAGGGAACAAAAAAGTCGGCAGATTGAACTCTTCCGACTTTGGCGCGCTGGCCGAACCAGCAATTAATACCGTTCTAAGACCTAATCTAAGGTTTTATCAAAAACAGTCAAGCTCCAAAACCTGCGCATTCGCAGGAATGCGAGGAGCAGCCATAGCGCGGGAAATTTTTTGCAATTCAACCCCGGCTGCTCCAAGCTCAACGCATGACTCAGCCGCTCGCGCTAGTTCTATACGAGAGACTATTGCCCGGCAGTCAGCTTGTCAATCGGCTTCAAGATCTAAAGTACCGGGTCCAGGTGGTGACAAAGGTCGAGGAGTTGGTTGCAGCGGCTGAGCAAGCCAAACCACTATTGGTCCTGGCGGATTTGGAACCATCACCAACCCCGGTTTTGGGCGCACTAAGGGCATTGCGCCAACACTCTCTAACTCAGCACCTTCCCATCATTGCTTTGGCGGGTGAACGATTGGATAAACTAAAAGCAGAGGCCGAAGCGGCGGGTGTCACCCTTTTAGTAGGTGATACAGCTATTCTGAATCACCTACCCCAGTTACTTGATCAAGCCCTCCAGATCGAGTGAATGCCAGGGTTTGGGGGAGGTTCCCGACTTGGAGAGATTTTACTGATGACGAAAATAAAGGCTTGACCTAAAGATGAAAAATGCTTAATGTCGCGCAAAATCCGAAGCACGCCGCAGTTGCAGTACGGATTTCGACCGGGCGCCAACCCCCGGATTCGAGACATGGTTCCGGTGCGGTGGCGTTGCCGGGGTTCTGGAGAGACGGATTATGGCGAAAGGCAAAGTCAAATGGTGGGACAATAAAAAGGGCCTGGGATTCATCGCCCAGGAAACCGGGCAAGATGTCTTTGTCCACCACACCTCAATAGTCGGCGATGGGTTCAAGACCTTGCACGAGGGCGAAGAAGTTATTTTTGAAATCGTCCTCGGCGAAAAAGGTCCTAAAGCCGAGCACGTCCAGAAAGCCACACGGCCTTTGTAGTCGGGCCGAGCGGTTTATTGCCCGTTCGAGCCGCGTGAGTTTTGAGGCGCGGCAGGGAAAGCGGCCAACCTGCGCTTTTTCATTCGAGATAGTTTTGTCACGGGCTGCCTGTGCGAACATACGCACACTTGCGCGAGTAAGGTAAAGGAGTTAAGGGGTGAGTAGAACCACATGTCGCACCGACGCTTTTCATTTGAGGCACGGGAGTTACCGTTCGGCGATTTGCCAAGGCGCGGCTTCACCTTAATCGAGCTGTTGGTAGTAATTGCCATCATTGCAATACTCGCAGCGATGCTTTTGCCGGCGCTGAATCGGGCAAAGCAAAAGGCCCAAGGGATTATGTGCCTCAACAATACCCATCAATTGGCACTGGCCTGGCATTTGTATGCCACCGACAATAATGACCGGCTGGTGTATAACAAACCGACATTCGCGACCGATCTGGAAAACTGGGAAGGCAATGTTTTGACTTGGGACAGCAATCCAGACAACACGAATGTCGCATTAATCAAGAACGCCAAGCTTGGCCCCTACACTGCGAGAAGCCTGGGCATTTTTAAATGTCCGGCGGACATCGTTCCCTGCCCTTTGGGCCCAAGAACTAGAAGCGTCTCGATGAATACTTTCGTCGGACCACAGAACCAGCAGGGCACGCCAATCAATTCGTCCTGGCAGCAGTTCCTGAAATTGGCGGATTTTCAAAATGCCACCAAGGTGTACGTTTTTTTGGATGAACACCCGGACAGTATTAACGACGGCTGGTACATTTTCTGCAACGCGGCCGATCCGAGTGAGCGGTCCGTGTGGAGCGACCTGCCGGCATCGTATCATAATGGGGCTTGTGGATTTGCTTTTGCCGACGGCCATTCGGAAATCAGAAAGTGGGTGAGTCCAACCACCCGCAGGCCCGTAATGCAGAATACAATGGGGTTTCCCGTCCAGGTCGGGTCAGACACGCGCGACATCCAATGGGTTGCCGAACGGACGACGGTAATGAAGAACTAACCCGGCCGGGGCTGACAGGAAGCCGTTCCTGAACAAACGTTCGAGACTGTGCTGGGCAACGCACCCTTGCTATTTGGAGGACAGCAGGTTTAAAGTAGCCTAATGATGACTAAGGGTTTGGGTCAACCTCTAGTGCCTACGAACGCTTTCCCAACTTCGCCCAGAAAGAAGAGTGGCTTCACCCTCATTGAGTTGCTGGTCGTCATAGCAATCATAGCGATTCTGGCCGCGATGCTGCTGCCCGCGCTGGCGCGAGCGAAGGAAAAAGGCGCGCGCGCGCGTTGCCGCAGCAACCTGCGTCAGGTGGGCATCGGAGTGACAATGTATGCCGGTGACTACCTGGACTTCGTCCTGCAGGCCCGGCAAATACCGGGGGATGTTGCTTTCGTCCAGAACTGTCTAAATCCACCGGCCGCGGATGCCGCCACGATCGTAGGTTTAAAAATTAATATCACGAATAACGTATGGACGTGTCCCAATCGGCCCGGACTTCCTTTTTACGAACCGTCGTTTCCGCAGTGGGTGATTGGATATCAGTATTTCGGCGGCATTACTAATTGGATCAATTCGGCAGGAGATATGAAGGCTTACAGCCCGGTCAAGTTATCTTCTTCCAAGCCGTACTACGCGCTGGCTGCGGATTCGATCATGAAGATAAACGGAACCTGGGGCGGCCAGGAGCCCGGACGAGAGGGTGTCTATGCTAACATGCCGCAACATAGAGGCGGATCCGCGATGGTGCCCGAAGGCGGCAATGAGCTTTTTGCCGATGGCTCGGTGCAGTGGTACAAATTCCAGAAGATGTATTTCTTCACGACTTGGGCCCCGCAAAGCCGAATCGCCCTTTTTTATCAGGATCCAACGGATTTCGACGCGGCCATGCTGGCCCGGTTGCCATCGCTGGCGGCCAATAACTTCAGATAATCGCGGCGGTTACTCGTATCGCAGCGCGTCAATGGGATCGAGGCGGGAGGCTTTTCGGGCAGGATAGAATCCGAAGAAAATACCAACCGCAGCGCTAAAACAGAAAGCGTAGACGACCCATTCGGGCGGGATGGAGGTCGGCCAGTGCATGCGCGCGGAGAGGATTTTGGATGTTGTGATGCCCGTGGCGATGCCCAGCAAGCCGCCCGTGACGCTTAAGGTCACCGCTTCGGTAAGGAATTGGAGTAGGATGTCACGACCACGGGCTCCGATGGCCATTCTTATGCCAATCTCACGCGTGCGTTCAGTCACGCTTACGAGCATGATGTTCATAATGCCAATGCCGCCCACGATGAGCGAAACCATGGCCACCCCGCCGAGCAGAACGGTCATGGTTTTGGATTGGGCGGTGGCCATATCAGTAAACTCTTGCTGGTTGCGAACGGTGAAATCATCGTCCTTGCCTGGGGTAATGCGGTGCCGCTGCCGGAGCAACTCAATGATTTGCTGCTGAACGGGGGCGAGCAGGCTGGGTTTGGCAGCTTGAGCAAGTATGGTACGCAAAGTGGTGACGCGCTGAACACGTTTCATGGCGCTCGTGTACGGGATGATAATGAGGTCGTCCTGGTCGCTGCCCTGGACCGATAGGCCTTTGGGGCGCAACAGACCGACCACCTGGAATGGCACACTGCGGATGCGAACGATCTGGCCGATGGGGTCTTCACCCGGAAAAAGCTGGTCGGCAATTGTTTTACCGATCACTGCCACTTTATTCGCGCTGCGGACGTCCTGCCCGGTGAAGGGCCCACCTTCGGTAATTGGCCACTGGCGAATATCGAAGTATTCGGGCGCTTCACCGAGGATTTGCGTAGACCAGTTCTCGTTGCCGGCAGCAACCTGGGCACCACTGCGGACCTCAGGGCTTACGGCCACTACACCAGGGATCTCGCGTTGGATCGCCTCGGCATCGTCCATGGTGAGGGTGCCGGCGCCGCCCCAGCCGCTATGGACACCACCACGGGTAAAGCTTCCGGAGAAGACGAGGATGACGTTCTGGCCCATGCTTGCGATCTGTTCCTCGATTTGGGCCTTGGCTCCATTAGTGAGGCTGACAGCGCCGATGACGGCACCGACGCCGATGATGATGCCGAGCATCGTCAGAATAGTGCGCAAGAGATTGCGGCGCAGGGCGCGCGCGGCGATTTTCAGAGTGGCGAAAACGCGCTTCATACGGTCAATTTGACTGCTTGTTGGGCATCACGCAACCGGTGCAGCTCGGCTTCGGCGATCAAGCGATCGGCAACGGCAACGTCGCTGACAATCCGGCCATCCCGCATGATCAGATTGCGTTTTGTATAGCGGGCGATATCCAGTTCGTGAGTAACCATAACGATCGTGATGCCCTGGTCGTTAAGATTCTGAAACACACCCATTATTTCGATGCTGGTCTGGCTGTCGAGATTGCCGGTGGGCTCGTCAGCCAGCAGGAGAGCTGGCCGGTTCACAAGGGCCCGGGCGATGGCGACGCGCTGTTGTTGGCCGCCGGAAAGTTGATTGGGATGATGCTCGGCACGTTCGGCGAGGCCGACCATTTCGAGCGCCTTCATGGCTCGTTCGCGCTGGTGGCGGCCAGGCAAGTGCTGGTGCCAATAGAGCATCGGCAACTCGACGTTCTCCCGAGCGGAAGTGCGCGAAAGGAGATTAAATCCCTGAAAAATGAAACCAATCTTGCTGTTCCGGATATCAGCCAACTCGTCGCGGCCCAACTCAGACACATCTGTGCCATCAAGCAGGTAACGGCCGCGCGTGGCGCGGTCCAGGCAACCGATAATGTTCATGAGCGTCGATTTGCCTGAGCCGCTGGCGCCCATGATTGCGACAAACTCGCCCGGATGAATTTCTGCGGATACCCCTCGCACGGCGTGCACCTCCACATCGCCCGTATGGTAGACCTTGTGCACTTCTTCAAGCTTGATGACGGGGTTCATGAGGTACGCGGAAAGGATTCAGCGGAAAACCGGAGGTGCTGTTTGTGATACGTGATGCGTAGCGCGTGTTGACGGTCGCGATTTTGTTGATACCGAGTCAGACATCAGGCTAGCAAACAGCCGGGCCGACGGAAACGATAAACTCGGGATTCATGCAATGCTTTCAGCCTTAGCTTTTCTCCGCGCTATTTGCACCTCGGCGGGTTAACCGCTGCCCCTCTGCGGCTCGACTGCTCGATTACGCACGTTAAGCCAGACGATCAAAGCAGCTAAAGCGCACACCACGGCCCCAACGGCAACTGCCCAGCGGACACCCAGGAAATGCGAGAGCGTGCCGGCTTCCAGACCGCCGATGGGTGTCATGCCACCGAACACCAATGCCCAAATTCCCATGACGCGTCCGCGCATTTCGTCGGAAGAACTGGTTTGCAGCAGCGTGTTGGTGGTCGAGAAGAACAGCAGCATGCCCCAGCCGCCAATAGCCAGAAAAACCAGAGCGAGGTAATAGTTTTGCACAACCGCGATCAACAACAGCATCGCGGAAAAGACCCACAGCCCGCCGAGCACCAGGAACCGGCGGCTGACGTGATTGCCGATGGTCGCCACGGTCAGCGCGCCGAGCAAGGCGCCGAGACCATTGGCACTGAGGAGCGCGCCGTACTGTGCCTGGCCCACATGGAGGACATCGCGGGCAAAGGCGGGCATCAAGACCGCATAGGACCAGCCGAAAATACCGACGGTAGCAAAAAGCAGCAGAAGGATACGTAACCGGCGATGATTCCAAACGTACATAAGGCCTTCGGAAGCATGCGCCCACGCGGATTCGGGACGGGCAGGCGGGACGAATCGCGGCAACCGCATGAGCCACAGCCCGCCGATTACCGCGAGAAAGCTCAGCCCATTCAGGAAGAAACACCAGGCCATCCCCACCTTGGCCATCATCAGCCCGGCAATCGATGGGCCAATCACGCGAGCGCCGTTGACGATCGAGCTATTCAGTGAGATGGCGTTCATCAGATCTTCGCGGCTGGTCATCTCGACCATGAATGCCTGACGAGCCGGCATGTCGAAAGCCATCGCCAATCCGCCGCAGGCAGCCAGAACGAGGATTTGCCAGGTCCGGATTTGGCCGGTCGCCACGAGCGCGGCGAAGACGAAAGCGCATACCATCATTGCCGACTGGGTCCAGAGGACAATTTGGCGCTTGGAATGGCGGTCAGCGACCGAACCGCCCCAAATGGAGAAGAGCATCATGGGCGCGGAGCCGACGGCGGCGACGACTCCTAAGAGCATTCGCGAACCGGTCAATTCGTACACCAGCCAACCCTGGGCGGTGTTCTGCATCCAAGTGCCGATGAGCGAGATGAGCTGGCCGGCAAAAAACAGACGGAAATTCCGGTGCTTGAGGGCTGCGAATGTTTTGCGCCACAGCACCTGTCCGAACGGCAGCCGCCGTGGCTGACCGGTGACCTCCTCCGGCACATTGGCTACTTCCACGGGCGGTTTCCCTTCTCCAAGCGGCATCGCGGGCCAATTTAGAGCTTCGGCGCAAGCAAGCCAACTGTATGTCACGACGGTGGTCGGGAGGGTTTTGGGGCTCGACGCAAGCAGATCCGGAGGCTAACGTTCCAGTGTGGAAAAAAAAATCGCGCGCGTGCTGCGAAAAATCCGCGGGGTCCGCGGTCTAAGCGAGGACGAAAAACACCTGTTCGCCCGCACTCTCGCCGCGACGCCAGACGAGCGGTGGCAGATGCACGAGAACTTTCTCCGCTCGCACGGCTTATTTACGCGCTCCGCGCGGAAAAAATACGGTTTCAAATAGCCGGCATGAGCGGCGCCATTCTGCAGGGCGTCCCCGCTACCACGCTCGATACGGATATTTGGGTCGATCTTCCCCCTCGCCAATACATGCGCATACTCAACCTGTGTCGACGCCTGGGCGCGGACTTGCGGGCCAATACCGTAGTGGACCTAAGTGATGGCTCGACGGTGAACTTTTTATATGAGGTGCACGGGCTGCGCGGCTTCAGCTACGAATATCAGCGCGCCAAGTGGATCAAGTGGCTCCAGACCACCGTAGCCGTTCTGCCTCTCGAACGCATTTATGCCAGCAAGAAATTCGTCGGCAGGCCAAAAGATCTCGCTCATTTGCCGCTCCTGAAACAGACAATGAAGCTGCAACATGGCCTAAAAAGAAAACTAAAGGTGTCTATTAAGACCCAGGCGTCCGCAGTCGTTCGACAGCGTTAACCTGACTTCACGGCCTGGGCGAGAGATCTGACGAAAGCGGTTACTTGAGGCACGAGCTGGGCGCGGTCCTCGCTGTGGCGAGCGATTTGATCGACGATGGCGCTGCCGACAACAACAGCGTCGGCGCTTTGGGCGACGAGCCGCGCCTGTTCGGGCGTGGAGATGCCGAAACCGACGGCGATGGGCAGCTGGGTGTGCGCCCGGATTTTGGCGGTCATCTGCGCGATGGTATCGGCGACCCGGGATTGCATCCCGGTGACGCCTTCGCGCGAGATATAATATATGAAGCCGCCGCCGCGTTTGACGATCAGCTCCATGCGATCCTCAGGGGTGGTGGGCGCTACAAGGTAGATGTTGCACAGGTCTGCAGCCCGCATGAGTTCTTCATAATTGCCGCTCTCTTCGGGCGGCAAATCCAGAACCAGCAGTCCGTCTATACCAGCTCGCGCAGCGTCATGGATGAAGCGCTCGAGCCCGTAGCGATGGATCAAATTGAAGTAGATGTAGAGGACGACAGGGATTTGTGAATGTTTGCGAATCGCTGCGACGGTTTCCAGGACCTTCAGCGGCGTTGTGCCCGATTCGAGTCCGCGTTGAGCCGCCAACTGGTTGACCAAGCCATCGGCGAGCGGGTCGCTAAACGGAACGCCCAGCTCCAGCACGTCCACGCCGGCCCCGGCGAAAGCCAAAGCGAGTTCGCGAGTTGCCTCGAGGTCGGGATCGCCGGCGCCGATATATACGATAAATCCCTTCCGTCGCTCACGTCCCAGCCGCGTGAAGCAGTCGACAATGCGGTTCATGCGGGCGGAGTGTCGGGGTTGACCCGCGGTGATTCAAGCGGTTTCATGGTGTGCTGCCCACACCAGGCGAAGGCCTTCGAGGGTCAGAAGTGGATCGACCGCGGAGATTTCGAGCAGGCGAGCGGCGATGAGATGGCCGTAGCCGCCGGTAGCGACCACGGGCAATCGTTTGGTTTTCAATTCGCGTTTCAGTTCTCGTACCAGCTCGCGGATTAACCCGCGGTAACCCTGGACGGCTCCCACCAGCATCGCTTCTTCGGTGCTTTTGCCAATCGCGCGACGCACCTCCCGGATATGGATGCGAGGCAGCAATGCGGTTTTTTCGTGCAGATACTCGGTCATGGCTGCCAGGCCGGGCGCAATGATGCCGCCGACGTAGTTGCCGGCTTGGTTCACGACGTCGAAAGTCACCGCCGTGCCGAAATCAACAACTACGACCGGCGCCCCGAAACGCCGCCGCGCGGCCACGGCGTTGGCCAGACGGTCGGGGCCAATTGTCCTTGGTTTAGGATAATCAATACCAACCCCGCGCAAGGTGCGGGGTGACAGTTCGAGGCAGGAGAGTTTCCATTGGCGGCGCAATGCCCGCCGCACAAAAGGCGTCGCCCTCGGCACAACGCTGCAAAGAGCGGCACCTTCCAGCTCGGTGCGGCCAACCAAACGCCGCGTCCGGGCAACGGCAGCGCCGCCAAACCATTCGCGAGTGGGGATGTCCAACTGTCGGATGATTCGCCGCGTACTGGCCAACCCGAGGTGGGTGTTCGTATTTCCGATATCGAGCAATAAAATCATTCACGCCTTTTTCTCGAGCGTGACATCGCCGCCGACGATACGCTCGAGGTGCCCGTGTTCGGTGCGCAACAACAGGGCGCCCTCGTCACCAAGGGATTCGGCGCGCCCACGGATTTGGCGTTCGCCAATAGTAATGGAGACATTTCGGCCCAGGGTGGTGCAGTGGGACTCCCATTCCTCGGCGATGGCGGCAAAACCGTTGGCTTTTACCCGGGCATAGTCGGCGTCTAGCTCACGCAGAACGGCGACGGCCAAGTCGGCGCGAGATACGGGCCGACCCAATTCAGCGCTGAGGGAGGTTGCCGTTTTGCTCAAGTCTGGAGGGAAGTCGGATGGACTGAGGTTCACATCCACACCGATGCCCAGGATAAGATAATTCACGCGGTCCAACTCGGCTTTAAGCTCGGTAAGAATGCCGGCGACTTTGCGCTGGCCAAGCAGGATATCGTTGGGCCATTTGATTTCCGGGTTCAGCCCGGTCTGGGCCGCGATCGCCCGGCGCAGGGCGGTGGCGGAGGCGACCGTAAGTTGGGTAGCGGCCTGGGGGCGCAATGCGGGCCGGAGCAGAACCGAAAACCAAAGTCCCTTGCCGGGCGGAGACAACCATTTTCGACCGAGGCGCCCTCGCCCTTTGGATTGCGCTTCGGCAAACACAACGACGCCTTCGTTAACTCCGTCGCGCGCCAACTTCTCGACCACATCATTGGTCGAAGTCGTTTCCTGGAACACCCGGATGTCGCGCCCGATCGTCTGGACGTGATCCAAACGCGCGAGCAAATCGTCAGCGAGCAAACGGTCCGGAGCGTTCACCAAACGATAACCTTCGTGCGGGCTGGCCTCGATGTCATATCCCAACTCGCGAAGCTCCTGAATGCGAGCCCAGACGGCTGCGCGGCTAATTCCCAGCCGCTGTGACAACTCCGCGCCGGACACCGCATCGGCCGCGCGCAACGCGCCAAGGATTTGTGAATCGGTGCTCATGCGAAATCCAATCCAATGTCTACAGCACGGGCGGAATGGGTCAACGCGCCCACGGAAATGTAGTCGACGCCTGATTCGGCGATGGCGCGCACAGTGGTGAGGCTTACGCCGCCACTGGCCTCAGTCTGCGCACAGCCCTGACACTTTTGCACCGCCACGCGGAGTTGCGGCGGAGTCATGTTGTCGAGGAGGATCAAGTTTGCGCCCGCGGCCAGGGCCTGATCGACTTGCTCGAGCGTGTCGGCTTCCACCTCTATTTTAAGCTGCGGATATTGGGCGCGGGCGCGTTCGACCGCGGCGGCGATGGCGTTGGGGGACTCACCGTGCAGCGCCGCGAGATGATTGTCCTTGATGAGCACCATGTCATAGAGGCCGACGCGGTGGTTCTTTCCGCCACCGCAATTGACCGCGTATTTTTCCAGCCGCCTCCAACCCGGGGTTGTTTTTCGTGTATCCAGAATCTGAGAGCGAGTGCCGCGGACCGCCGCGACGAACTGGGCCGTGAGCGTAGCGACGCCGGAAAGACGTTGGATGAAATTCAGCGCGACGCGTTCGCCGCTCAGAATGGGCCGGGCTGGCCCGGCAATTTGTAGGAGGGGTTCACCGGCGGCGACGGGTTGTCCATCGCGAGCGGAGGCCTGAACGCTCACGGCAGTTGAAAGTTGACGAAAAGCGGCTGCCGCCAATTCCAGCCCAGCAACTACCAACGGCTCGCGCGCGCGCATGACGGCGGAGGTTTGCGTCGTTTCGGGAACGGTCGCCAGCGTAGTCACGTCGCCGCTGCCGATGTCCTCAGCCAACGCCAGCCTTACCACTTCGCGAATCTCTTCATCGGTTAAGGGGCCCACGCGCCCAAGATGGCGGATTCAGTGCAAAAGCAAAGATCGTTATACGTCTGGGATCAGGACGAGTAATTAAATATAGGTGGCTTGAACGTGTGCCCAACCTTGGTAGCGCCAGTCCTCCGAGCCTGCTGTATCGCAGGCTTCCTAGCCTGCGAACGCTGGGAAACACGGCTTCTCAGGTCTAGACGAAGCCGGAGCTCGGCGATACAGCAGGCTCGGAGGACTGCGATAACCCTAGCTCAGCTCGCCTCCCTGAGCCCAATGAATCCTGCGGCAATCCCCAAATACGGGACCTTTTGGCTCCTGGATGGGCCGATCCCTCGAATCCCTCCCCCACCATTACCCTTCTTTCCGGATAACTTGGTCGGTTTGAACCTGCCAGTTTACGAACTCGATGAAGGGCCTGATAGACGACAGCAGTGTGGATTACCAAGCCCTCGAAAATCAAATGGCCGCTGAACAGGCCCTCACTAAGCCTAATTAAGCCACAAACCTTTCTGCCGTCTGCTCCCCTCCCGGCGTTCGACCCGCAAATTCTCCTGGGTGCCTATTTAAAGACCTCAGACGGAGATAGAAACCCTATGGAATTCAATCCGAACATCGCTTAGAGAATAAGCGTCTACAATTATGCACGACAGCAATGAACTTTCAGGTATGAAAACGCGGCTCCAGGAACTTGGGGATCGGGTCGCGGAATGCTCGACGCAGATGCAAAAACTGCGCTCGGAGATTTCGTTTTTAGTTCGGGAAATGGCTGACGCCATGGTTCAGCTCAGTGAAGTCGAAACCGGTTCTGCCCGCGACGCTTGCCAGGAACGCGCCGGTTGCGCGGTTTGACTTAACTGAAGTTCGTTGGGGCGCAAGCCGGGAACCGTTATGCGCCTCGTTCGCGCACCCATTGCATCGCGTGCAGCATCATTTCGGTGGAGTGCTTCAATTGCAGCTTCTCCTTGATACGGTTGCGAAAGGAATGCACGGTCGGAATCGTCAGCTCCAATTCTTCGGCGATGAGGCGGGTAGGTTTGCCCTCGCCAATCATTTGAAATACCTGCAGCTCGCGGTCGCTGAGCAGATCGATGGGTGAGACCGGCACTTCCGGCTTGCCCCGCATCAGCTTAGCCAAAACGGAGCCAGACATTTTCGGGCTCAGGAAGATATCGCCGCCGAGCACCTTGAATATGGCTGCTTTTACGGTCCGGGCGGGCTCGTTCTTCATCAGGTAGCCAAGGGCGCCCGCGCGCAGTGCGCGCTCGGCGTAAAGCGACTCATCGTGCATGGAGATGACCAGAATGGGCAAATCTTCGTGTTTCGCCTTGAGGTTCTTGATGAGGTCAATTCCATTGCCGCCCTCCAGCGTGATGTCGACTAACACGAGATCCGGTTCGAGCTCGTTCACGGCCCGCAGTGCCGCGGCCGCATCGGAAACTTGTCCGCATACCGCCAGCGCCGGATCGCGATTGATCATCTGGCACAAGCCCTCACGGAATAAAGGGTGGTCCTCAACGATCAGGATCCGGCTTTTCTCGGATTGGGTTTTGGCCATAGGTTCAGCCGAGTGTTTTTGCCGCCGGTTCGTGTGCGGCTTGCTGCATTGCCGGCGCTCCGACGGTATCGCGCGAGACCGGCTGGAACAGGCAGGAAACGGTCGTGCCGAATCCGGGGCGGCTTTGCAAGCTCAAAGACGCGGAGATTACGCGCGCGCGGTAATGCATAATCCTAAGCCCCATGCCGGCCTGGGGCGCCGTAGAAGGCACAAAGCCGCAACCATCATCGCGCACCCTGAGCGCATAACGGTCGCCGGCCGGCTCAAGCGTAATTTCGACATTGCTGGCGCCGCCGTGTTTGGCGGCATTGGCGACCGCTTCCAGCGCAATGTAGTAGAGGTGAAGTGCGATGGGATTCTCCCACGCGGAGGGTGAGTTCTGAGCCACAAAGCGGCAGTTGACTTTAAACAACTCGCTTGCATTGGCGGCCAATTCGTCGAGCGCGACGGCCAGCCCGTGTTCCTCCAGGCGCACCGGGAACAGCCCGCGGGCAACCCCGCGCGTTTGATCGATGACCTGGTTGATCATATCGCTTATGCGTTCCGCTTCGCTGCATTCGGCTACGCCTTTTTCGCTCAACTCATCGGCCAGGGTTGACGTCATAAAAGCAATCCCGGCGAGTTGCTGGCACACGCCGTCGTGCAGATCATGCCCGATCCGCCGCTGTTCCCGATTACTAATCTCCAGGACCTCGCGTTCCAGCCGCTTGCGTTCGGTGATGTCGCGCGCGATCCCTTCAACCTCGATAAACCTTCCGGCTTGCTCGATCACGCGGGCACTGATTTCGAGTTTCACGCGCTGACCAGTTGCGCTTACAAAATCCCATTCGCTGTTCCCGGCCGCAGCACCGGCCATGACACTTTCGAGCCACTGCCGGGCGGCGGCTTGCTGGTCGCGAGCCACCAGGTCGATCAGATGGCGCCCGAGCAATTCCCCACGCGGCATCTGAAGCAGCCGGGCGCCCGTTTCGTTTATGGATGTCAGGCAGCCGTCGCGGTCGTGGGTAAACACAATGTCATTCGCGTTTTCGAACAGGTTTCGATAGCGCTCCTCCAGGGCGGCCTCATCCTGCAGTTTCTGCCGGATCAGGTTGGTTTGCGTTCTAACCTGGCGGCGGAGCAAAGCAACCCACCCCGAAGTTATGATGATAGCCAGCATCATCCCACCGCCGACCGCCAGAGCATGCCCCGACGTCCACCACGGCGGTGTTTCAAGCAGCTCGATATCTTCAGGCCGCCGCAACAACAGCCGGAACGCCGCCGGTTCATGAGTCTCGCCGCCTTGGATGGAACAAACCCCCGTCAACCTGAGCAGGCTGCCGGAGGCCAGGGCTGCAGCCGGGCCCGGGCGATCGCGGGATTGCAGATACGCCGTAAAAATGATCGAGCCATCCTGCAGCACGAGCTGCGGGTTGGCGGAGCGCGGCGCGCTTTGAAGCAATCGTGCCCGAACTTCCACGAGCTGGGCGTCATTGGTTCCGTGCAGGAGAATCTGCTCTGCCGTTGAGCGGCACGGAGTCGGCAATGGGCCGCTGCCGCTGCGGCGGAACACACCTTCTTCAAGGAAAGGCGAGAAGTCTCCGATCGCCGGGAACCCCAGGACCTCGACAGTATCGCCGATGGCGACTGCATTCGTTTGGCGGGTCAGCACGCGCAAACCGCCAGTCGCATCCTGCAGGATGAACCCCTGGCCCGGAAGCCGCAAGGTAACGACTCCCTGGACTTTAATGCGCCGCCCGGCGAGGCGCCCCGGATCAAATGTGGCGACCGCGTCGATGCGGCTTGCGGGCATAACAAAAGGATCAGCCGGGGGCGCCTCAAAGATCTTCACGTATTGGAGGCTGGGGACGTGCAGGGTTATCCCGCTCAATTGCCGTTTCACGTTCAACTCGGAAATGCAAGCGCCCTGGACGCTGACTAAGGCGTCAATCAGATGCGTCGGCAGGGGTTTGTTTTCAAAACCGGGGATAATCACGTTGAAGCGGCCTTGCGAAGTCATCAAGCTCACATTGGCGTGGCCGGCCTGCTCTTCGACCCGCCGGACAACTCCCTCCATTTCCACCCAATGCGCGTCGAGGTGACCGTTTGCCAGGTCTTGCAGGTCCACCCGCGCAGGGTTTGGCAGGTTGGTGTAGCCGAGGACCTCGATCTTCGAAGCCAGCACCTCCGGCGCGAACCCGCCCGGACTGGTCTGACCGCTCAATTCAACGAAAGCTCCCGGCTCCAGATTGGTCGCGCTGGGATTGAGATAGACGAAGACAGCTTCAGTTTTATCCTGAATGAACCCATTGCGCCACGCGGGATCGGCGTAAGTGATGACCCCGCGTGCGCGCACCGGCAAGCTTTGGGCGGCTTCTTCACGGTGCAGCTTGGAGATGTCTGAAAGGCGCGTCAGCACTGTGGCCGGCGCATCAACAGTGACGCTCGCAGATGGCAGCACTGCAGGCTGTTGTGGCGGGGCCGGTACGACGGTGAAGTAAGCGGAGTTGAGCAAAGGCTGCTCGGGGCTTGCTTCCAGGAATCCCCAAAGGTCCACACGCTCGTTGGCGCGCAACTCGGTCAATTGCATGATTCGAGCGTTGATGACACCGGTCGGATCTTTGATCACGATCGATTCGCCCGGCAGGTAGGAGACGACCAGCCCGTTGACGTGAACAGGTTGGTTAGTCCACGGACCGAGTTCCCGGTTGAGCAGGCTGCCGATGGAGACAACGGGCACGGTTGCGAGCTTGGCGCCGGCCGGTTCGAGAACCGTCACCGCGTCGAGACCGGGCGCAAAAACGAGCGCCAGCTCAAGCCGGCCCGTCTTCGTGCGACTCGCGTTAATTCCCCGCACACGAACTGACCGCTGCAGCAGCGGCTCAAAATCGTTCGTGGTTGGCCCGCCCAGCACGTAAACCAGGCAATTGCGTTGATTCTCCTGAAGCAGTAACGCCAGTCGTCCGCGCGTGGTTTCAGCAGCCATTACGCGTCCATTAATTTCTATCCATTCGCCGTGCTTTTCAGCCAGCTGCGCAAAACCCAGACGCGTCGGCGCCGGCAGCGCTGCTGGCCCTAACATTGTCAGTCGGGGATTCTCCAAAACGTTTGTGCCGCGAGCGCGGCCGGTCAGTTCGATTGCCTGTCCAACGGCGGGTTGGATGGCAAAATCGTCGGCATTGAAGTACAGAGTTTCCCTGCCGTCATTGATATAAAGTTGGTGCCACCCGGCATCGTAACAAAGCACGACACCCCTTACTCGCACCGCCGGTCCTGCGCTCGCCTGCAGGGGCGTCAACTCTTTGAGTTGGCGCAGCGTTGTCAGCTCTTCATTGCTTTGTGCAAACGAACTGCAAAGGACAAAGAAGAAAACGAGAATGAAGGAGATTGTCCATCGGAACTCGCAAATCCGAAACCTCAAACAACTCCCGAAGTTAGATCGATTTTCGTTCGAACGTGCAAGGCTGCCTGGGTGTGCGGCATGACCTATGTGGATGCGTGAGATCATTGCGTTCGTGATGACGGTCGCGCCAGCCCTGCCGGGTGACGATAATTCACGCGCCAACAATCCAGGAGGCGATACTGCCTACCCAGGCGCTGTTCGAAATCCTGCCAATCGCGCACCGACTTAGGTGACCACGTAACTTCGGCAAGCGCGCACAAGCGCGGGAACACCATATACTCGACGTGCTGCAGGGATGGGATGTACTCCGTCCAAAGGTTGGCCTGGGCGCCGAGAATGTGATTTTCGAACTGCGGATTGAGCGAAGGCGGCTGGGGTTCAAACGCGTAAACCTGTTGCAACGGCAGAAAGCCGCCGATGGCATCAGGCTCGGTCGCATGATCTTCCGATTGGTAATGGTCGAAATAACAATCGGCCAGAGGCGACCTAACCACGTCATGCCCGGCGCTGGCCGCCTCAACGGCGCCGCCAGCCCAATCCATAACGACGGCGGTGGGGGCGAGTCCACCCTCGCGGATCTCGCTCCAACCGATCAGCGTGCGGCCACGGCTGTTGATGAATTTTTCGATTCGGCGGATAAAATAGCCTTCCAGTTCGATGTCGCGGTGAAGTTCCTCTTGTTTTCGGCGCGCCTGGCATTTGCCGCAATGGCTCCAATTGTTAGTGAGCACTTCGTCCCCGCCGACATGAATGTATTTGCCAGGAAAAAGCGAAAAAACTTCCGAGAGCACGTCTTGCAGAAACGTAAAAGTGGCGTCGTTGCCGGCGCAGTAGACGCCATCAAAGACGCCTCCGGGCAAATCGGTCGTGAACGGACCGCCGGTGCAACTGAATTGAGGGTAAGCCATCAAGGCCGCGCTCGCGTGGCCCGGCATCTCGATTTCCGGCACGATGGTAATGTGCCGCTCCGCGGCGTAAGCTACCACCTCGCGAATGTCCTTTTGCGTATAATACCCGCCGTAACGTCCGTCGTGCCCGTAAGCGGTGCCGGTCTTTGGGTCGAGACCGAAGCCGATATTGGTGCGCCACGCACCGACCTGAGTCAGGCGCGGATATTTTTTTATTTCTATGCGCCAGCCCTGGTCGTCCGTCAGATGCCAATGGAACGTGTTTAATTTGTAATGAGCCATGGCGTCGAGCAGTTGCTCGACCTCGGCTTTGGAGAAAAAGTGTCGGCTCACATCAAGCATGAGCCCGCGCCATTTAAAACGCGGCTCGTCTTGAATGCGGAGGCAAGGGAGTGTAACGCATCCGTTCGTTGCCGGGATAGGCAGCAGTTGCAAAAGCGATTGAACCCCATAAAACAATCCCGCGCTATCGTGAGCGCGAACGACTGCGCCGGCCGGCGTAATCGTCAGTTCGTAACTCTCAGGTGCTAGCTTTGCGGTTCCTTTCGTCGTCAACGAAATGGAGCCCTGGCCTGAATCCGCTCTGCCTTCGCGCGCCACGGGGAATGCGCTGCCGGTCAATTGTTGCAGTTGGGCTGCCAGATAGCGGCCGGTTTTCGCCGCTTCGTCGCCCACCACGATAGGCGTTGGCTGTTGGTTTGATGCCGCGATATGCAACTCGAATGTGCCGGTCTGGCTCGCGATAGTTTTCGGCCTCGGGATGATCGGCGTCGCCGCTTGAGCCGCGGTGATTGCCGCAATAAACGAGAGGACTAATTTCATGAGCTGCCTGAAGTAACACCAGGTTGACGATTCTGATTGGGGGCTGAAGACGGGACGCCCGGCTGGGTTTGCGACCAAAGTACTCGGATCACGTGCAGGAGCGCCAGCCCACTCACAACGAAAACCGCCATTAGCGCGAAAGCATACGCCCAGCGGTGATAAAGGAAATTACCCACCGCGAACAGTGCCGACCAAATTGCAGTGCACCCTGCCACCCAGCCGAGTAACGCCATCGGAATATTGTCCTGTCCTGGTGCCGTGCCTTCCGCCAGTCCGGCTTCCTGGCGAATCTGGCGCCATCCTGGGCCGAAGGGCTTGACCTTGCGGCAAAACGCAACCAGCGTCGCGCGGTCCGTCGGCGGACCGAAAAAAGCGGTCAGCACCCAGCATACCGTCGTAATCGCCACGGTGGTCAAAAGGGCCTGGTGGACCCCAATAGCGTGGCCGCTCTTGTTCAAAATGAAAATCGCCACCGATATACCAAACGAACTGAGCATCGCCACCACCTCGCACCAGGCGTTGATCCGCCACCAGAACCAGCGTGCCAGATAAAGCAGCCCCGTCCCCGCCCCCACTTGCAGAATGATATCGAACGTGTCTTTGGCCGTATCGAGGAAGAACGTCAGCACTGCTGAGCCGAAAAAAAGACCAATTGTGGCGATGCGTCCGGCGAGCACGTAATGTTTCTCCGTCGCGTCACGCACCAGGAATCGCTGGTAGAAATCATGCACGAGGTAAGACGCCCCCCAGTTGAGATGGGTCAGAATGGTCGAGGAATTCGCCGCGAGCAACCCGCCCACCATTAAGCCGATAAAGCCCACGGGCAGAAACCGCAGCATGGCCGGGAACGCGATGTCATGTCCGAGCAGCCGCGGGTCCAGGTGCGGAAATTGTTTTTGGATATCCGAGAGCTCCGGATACACGAGCAACGAGCAAAGCCCTACGATGATCCACGGCCATGGCCGCAGCACATAGTGAGCGATATTGAAAAACAAAACCGCCCCGAGCGCGTCCTTCTCCGATTTTGAGGCCAGCATGCGCTGGGCGATGTAGCTGCCGCCGCCCGGCTCTGCCCCGGGATACCATACCGCCCACCATTGCACCGCCAGAGGCATAATAAACACCGCCACCGCCAGGTCCCAGTTGTTGCGGAAATCAGGAAGGATGTTCAGATAATGCAGACCTTGTGGCCCCGGTCTGGCGGAAAGAGTAGAGAGCAGGTGGTCCATTCCGCCGACCGCTTTTACTGCGAACACGGCCGCGGCGATGACCGCCGTCATCTTCAGGAAGAACTGGATCATATCAATCACCAGCACTCCCCAAAGACCCGAGTACGTGGCGAAAGTGGCATTCAGCACGCCGCAGATCAGCAAAGTCTGCCAGCGTTCCAAACCAAAGAGAATCCCGGCAATCTTGCAAGCTGCCAGATTTACCGAAGCCATGATCATGCAATTGAAAAACAGGCCCAGGTAAACCGAGCGGAATCCGCGCACAACTTGCGCCGCGGCTCCTGAATAGCGCAGCTCGTAAAACTCCAGGTCGGTCATGACTCCGGATCGCCGCCATAGTCGCGCGTAGAAGAACACCGTCGCCACGCCGGTCAGCGTAAACGCCCACCAGCACCAATTGCCCGCTACACCCTGCCGTCGAACGATATCCGTCACCAGGTTGGGTGTGTCGCTACTGAACGTAGTCGCCACCATTGACAGGCCTGCCAGCCACCAGGGCACCGAGCGCCCGGAAACAAAAAACTCCGCAGTGTTCCGCCCCGCCCGCCGGGCAAAGAACAACGCCGGCGCAAAGCAAAGCGCGACACACACCAGGGCAATAATCCAATCGACGGGCTGTAAGTGCATGCGTGGACTCTGCCGCGAGCCTAAGGAAACGTCAAAAGCAGCGCAAGCAGATTTGTAATAATTTTTATTGCATTCATCACTTTGTGTGCTAAAAACTAAGCCAATCCAGTACCTGCGCCGGACGTGCCCGGCGGGGCAGGGTCTTGAACGAAAATCAAATTAAATCCAACCAAACTGAATCCCATTATGAAACTCGAGTTAACGATGCGGTCACGGCTGGCGTGGTGGTGGTGTGTTCCAGGCCTGATGACCGCTGTCTTCCCTGCGGCCGGTGCCGCCTATCCTGATTTAATCCTGAGCGATCGACCGGTGGCTTATTACCGGCTGGAGGAGCTTTCCGGAACGACCGCGTCGGATTCGGGCCCCAATGCCTTTGATGCCACCTATGTGTTTGATTTCGATACCAACGGCATACCCGATTATCCGGTTCTCGGGCTGCCTGGCCTGGATACCAACGCGCCGCTGTTTCATGTGTACAATGACGCCTTTTCCGTACAACATCGTGGCTTTGTGGACATCCCGTTCCATCCTGAGCTGAGCCCGGTAACGGGCGACGGGCAGCATGGCGCGCCCTTCACCGCAGAATGCTGGGCGCAACCGGTTTCACAACCGGTGGATTATTCCATTCCGCTCGCTATGTTCGGTAGATATGAATCCTCGCCGCCTTACGGCAACGCTTCCGGCTGGAATTTCTATCAATCTCCCGGTCCGAACAGTTACTGGATTTTAAACGTGAAGAACGGGCCGTTTGCGCAAGCGAGCAGTCTGCCGATTCAATTATTCAAATGGTACCACCTGGCCGTCACTTTTGACGGCTCGACTTTCATTTTCTATATCAACGGCTCGGCGGTGATCACCTCAAGCGGTAATACCGGATATTACGCTGATCATAATTACGATGGGCAGATTGGCGCCGGCGACAACAGTGGCTTTCTCCCTTTCAATGGCAGTGTTGATGAAGTTGCCTTCTACACCAATGTCCTGACGGCGACGCAGCTCACGAACCACTATGCTGCGGGATTGACTTCGTTTGTGGCTCGCTCTTTCCCGCCCATGATCCTGCAAAATCCCGCTTCGGTCACGGTGAATTCGGGCAGCAAGGCCACGTTTACCGCAATTGTCGATGGCGCCACCCCGCTCTCATACCAATGGATGAAGGGAAACTCATTGCTGTCAGGGGCGACTACCAATCCGCTGGCGTTCACGGCGACTTACCCGGCCGACAACAATACGACCTATAGCGTCGTGGTGACTAATAGCTATGGCGGGACCACCAGCGCGGTGGCTACCCTGACGGTTCAGGGAACACTCACAATCGATCATGAGCCCTTCTCCATCACCCGTAATGAAGGCGCCTTGAGCAAGGCGGCGTTCCGCGTGGTTGCCGCCGGATCGCAACCAATTTATTACCAGTGGTTCAAAGTCGCGCCGGGTGGCGGATCCACTAACAAGGTCCCTGGCGCGACCAGCGACACATTGTGGCTGTCAGGTCTGCAATTGGCCGATAACGGTTCGGCATATTATGCTTATGTGACGAACGCTTTCGTCGCGACTAATACCGATCAAGCTATGCTCACGGTTGTGCCACGAGCCGTCGTCGTGCCGGTCACGGGATATGCGCGCTTTGTTGAGGCGGATAACCCGGTGGCTTATTGGCGCCTGGATGAATCGGGCGGCACGATTGCCGTCGACGCCGTCGGGAGTTTTGACGGCAGTTATTCCGGGAACCCGTTGACGCTTGGGTATGCGACCGGTATTCCACACGAAACCGATGCCGCTATTCACGTTACCAATAGCGCGATCGTCACCGTCCCTTACGCGCTCGAATTGAATCCGGTGACCGGGCCGTGGTCAGCTGAGTTTTGGCTCCAGCCCACATCACTGGATGGCAACAACTTTCACACGCCTGTTTCTTCTGAGGACAACACATTGCTGCTAGGCACCACCTTGTCAGGCTGGAATATTTACCAGCATGTAGCGTCCGTGTGGACGTGGAACGTGTACAATGGCGGCGGAGGCGGCAGTTTCACCAGCGAGTTCACGGACAATCCGATCGTGCCCGGCCAGTGGTACCATATGGTGCTCACCGATGATCTCACCAATATGCGTTGGTATTCGAACGGGCGCCTGGTGCTCACGTTGAGCCGTGCCGGTGTTGGGTTTAAGCCCAACGGGGTCAACGGCGATCCGAGTGTTGCCGGCGGGCCGTTCACCCTGGGGACCCGCAGCGACGGCGCTTTTGGCGGTTGGGATGGCGGTGTTGATGAGGTGGCGGTCTACAATTATCCGCTTACCCAACAACAGGTCGAAAACCACTTCCTCAACAACGTCAATGTCACTATCGGCAAAGCCGGAACGAACGTCGTGCTAACCTGGCCTGGGATTGGCCTGACGCTGCAATCTTCGACCAACGTTTTCGGCTCGAATTTCGTGAACGTCGTCGGGGCGTCCAGCCCTTATACCAACAGCATCGGCAACGCGCCCAAGTATTTCCGATTGAAACTGCAATAGCTTCATGGGTGAGCTGGCGGGTCGTCGTCGTGCGGGCAACTGCAATGCTTATCAAAATAAAGCATCCGTTTTCAAATCTGCGCTGCTCTATGAATCGACGTCGCGGTTTTACGCTGATTGAGTTGCTGGTCGTTATCGCGATCATTGCCATTCTGGCGGCGATGCTGCTGCCCGCCCTGGCGAAGAGCAAGGAGAAGGGCAAACAGATCCACTGCGTGAACAACCTGCACCAGTTGACGCTTTGTGCCGCCATGTATGTGACCGATAATAACGGCGTTTTCGCGGAGAACATGCCCACGGCCGCCGCCTCGAAGAACTCGTGGATTCAAGGTGACATGAGCGACAATGTGGGGGTCTACGGTCAGGTCACGCCGGGCGTGTATGATTCGACGAATCTACAGGACCTGGTCACTGGCAAATTCTGGACTTACAACAACAGCGCCGGGATCTATCGGTGTCCTTCCGATGCGAGTCAACGGGATGGCGTGCCGAAAGTGCGCAGCTATTCCATGAGCGGCTGGATCGGCACCAAGCGCGCACAGAGCTTTGCCCCGGGCAACGCTCTCTATCTCGCTTATGTCAAAGAAACCGACCTGACGCTGCCTGGTCCGGCTCGAACCTGGATGCTAATCGATGAGCACGAGTTAAGCATCAATGACGGTTGGTTCTATGTGGACATGAGCCAGCAACGGCCGTTTGCGGATTTCCCGGCGACGCGTCACAACCGCGGCTATGGTCTTTCATTCTGTGATAGTCACGCCGAGATCTTTAAATTTCGTGATTCGCGCAGTCAGTGGCCTGTCCCGATGAACATAAATAGTCCGCCCAACCAGGACTGGTTGCGCTTGCGCGATGTTACATCGGCCATGCAGTAATGCGGGAACAGGCAGACTGGACCTTCTCGTGTGGTTTTTTCGAAGCAACGAATGTAACCTGGCGCAATGAGTGTCCGTCCCGTGCAGCCGGTCTGGCGTTGCGGCCTTTCGGCGCTGGTGAAGGTTGGAATTACCGGTTTTCTCGGCGCAGCATTATGCGGCCGCGCTGATCTCTGGGTAACCGCTTATTATCCTGGCTGGGAGCAAAGCGCGTTGCCTGTTTCCGCGATCGACTTCAAGGTGGTCACACACGTCATTTATTTCTCTTTGATCCCGAATGCCGATGGGACGCTTAACACGACGGGAAACGGAATCACCAGCGCCGGGGGTACAAGCCTCATCTCCGCGGCACACGCAGCAGGCCGCAAGGTAATCATTTGCGTCGGGGGCGCCAGCAGTGAACCTGGATTTCAGGGTGCCGCCGGCAGCGCGAACCGGGCCGCGTTTATTAATAATCTGACCAACTTCATGGGCGTGGGCGGTTATGATGGCATAGACCTTGATTGGGAGCCGCTACCGGCCTCGGACTTCAACCTGTTTACCAACCTCGTTAACGGTCTGCGCAGCGCGATGAGTGCATTTCCCTCGCACAAGCTCCTGACGGTTGCGGCCGCCGCATACCCGGCCTTTGGCGATCCGCCGGCATCCGAAGCGCTGATGTTTGCCTCCACCCAAAAGCAGTTCGATCAGATCAATGTCATGACGTACGATCTCTCCGGACCTTATCCTGGGTGGGTCACCTGGTTTAACACTCCGATTTATGACGGTGGTTACCGTTTCCCGAGCACTGGCGGCCTGGTTCCCTCGGTGGACGGTTCGGTGAGTGCGCTTATCGCCAACGGTGTGGCGGCTTCGAAGCTCGCCATTGGAATTGCCTTCTATGGTGACGTCTGGTCCGGTGGCGGCGGGACCTCGACCGGCGGCGCTGCGCTGCCCCGCCAGACCTGGACCAACTCACCCAGTCTCTCCCAACTCGCTTATTCTGGAATCCTGGGCACTTATTATCAATCCAACCTGTATCATTGGGACGGCACCGCTCAGTCGGCTTACCTAAGCATCGATCAGACGGGTTCAGCTAACGACCGGTTTATCTCTTATGACGACGCGCACACCTGCCAGGTTAAGGTCAGCTACGCTCGGAACAAGTTCCTCGGCGGTGTTATGGTCTGGGAATTGGCCCAGGCTTATTTTCCGACACAAGCTGCTGGCCGGCGCGATCCCCTGCTGCAGACCATCAAAGCGGCGCTCGGCACACCTCGGTTCACTGCGATTGAATGCTCCAATGATGACGTGCTACTGAGCTTCACCGCGCTCCCTTTGAGCAATTATCGCCTCCTGTACTCAAGTGATTTGAACGTGCTGGGTTGGACGACCCTGACGAACAACGTTCCCGGCACGGATGGGGTGGTCGAAATCAATGATCCGGCGGCGCTCAACAGTCGGTCCCGCAGGTTCTACCGAGTCCAAACACCACCCTAACGATCGCCTGCGATAGGATTGGTTATTGACCTAAACCCGCATCGGCTGTAGCTCTCAAATACCGAATTGAGGCGAGCTACGCCTCCGAGAGTGAGGAAACGCGATATCATGAGAACAAATGAGATTGTGTATAAAACATGTGGGCTGTCTTTTGCCGCCTTGATCTCCTTGTTAGGACTGGCGCAGCCTTCCCTGTCTGCCGCAGCTGAATCCGGGCCGTACCATATCTCGCAGACCTTCCACATCGGAGGAGAAGGCGGCTGGGATTATGTGACGGTCGATTCCGAGCACAAACTCCTGTACGTTCCTCGTTCAACGCACACGATGGTCTTGGATGCGCAGACCGGCAGAACCGTTGCCGATATTCCCGGGCAGAAGCGCAACCACGGTGTGGCGCTCGTCCCCAGCGCCGGACGCGGGTTCATCACGGATGGCGAGGAAGGTTCCGTTACCGTGTTCGACTTGAAGGACTATAAGGTACTCGGGAAAGTCAAAACTGCCGAAGACGCCGATGGTGTGATTTATGATCCAGCCAGCGGCAAGGTATTGGTGGTGTGCGGGGATGCGGGAGTAATGATTCCGATCTCGCCGGATTTGGACCCGGCGACTGGTAAAGCGGACGCGCCTGTGGAACTCGGGGGGAAGCCCGAGTATCTAGCTGCCGACGGCAAAGGCAAAGTCTACATCAATCTCGTGGACCGGGACCAGGTCGCGGCGGTGGATACCAAAGCCATGAAGCTCGTTAAGAAGTGGCCTACGGCACCCGGCGGTTCGCCGGTCGGCATGTCCATGGATCTCGCGCGTCGCCGCCTGATTATCGGATGTCGAAAGCCTCAGAAGCTCGTCTTTATGAGCGCTGACGACGGACGGGTTTTTGGGGACCTCGAGATCGGCGCAGGTGTCGACGCCACCCGGCTCGATGACGGTTACGCTTTTGCCAGTTGCGGTGACGGAACATTAATGGTAGCCAAAGAAGTCGCAGACCGTAGATATCAAATCGTCCAGACAGTCCACACCCCGCGGGGCGCGCGCACCATGGGCCTCGATCCCGCCACGCACACACTATATCTGCCAACCGCAGAATTGGAACCTCCCGCCGCAGGCCAAACCCGCCCCCGTCCGAAACCGGGCACGTTCATGATCGTTGTCGTGAGTCCTGTAGGCAAATAGCCGATCACAGGCGCACGCACGGTTAGATATCAGTCCGGCCCGGTAAATGTTGCCGGTTCTTTGAGGACGATTGGTTTGGGAGTCCCAATGGACTTCGATCCGAACCCCCTTTCTCTGTCCTTGCTTCCAGAAATATTTGAAACTTTTGGGCTTCGACCGTGTTCTCCACAGGTCACCTTTTGAATATATGAATGGCTTTCTTTGTAAGCAACGGCCCGGTATTCGGGCTTTCAGCGCGACCTTCGTAATCGCCTTAGTTCTTCACGGCTCAGCCGGTTGGTGCGCTGATAACGCTTCCAGCCGGGCTGGGGATTTCGATGCGGTTGTCTCGCATTATGCTCAGTGTGGCTACTTCCAAGGTGTTGTGCTGGTCGCTGAACACGGGCAGGTCACTTACGCCAAAGGTTTTGGAGAAGCCAATCGCCAATCGAAAATGCCTAACACTCCGCAGACCAGGTTTGGCATCGCTTCCATTACCAAACAATTCACGGCTGCCTTGGTCTTGCAGGAAGTTGCCAATGGCCGCATCCGACTCGACGGTCACATCTCCGATTACCTGTCGTGGTATCGCAGGGACACCGGTACGCGGATGACTGTGGATCAACTCTTGCACCACACCTCTGGTCTGCCTGCGGACTACGATGATCCGGAGTTTTGTGACACGCCCCAGACCCGCCGCCATTTCAATCCGCAGGAATTTGCTGAAACATTTTGCCAGCCGAATCTGGTCGCCGAACCCGGCACAAAATGGGCCTACAGCAACTGCGGCTACGTCCTGCTCGGGTTGATTCTCGAGCACGTAAGTGGAAAGCACTTCGAGGAGTTGTTGAACGAGCAACTGCTTGCGCCATTGGGGATGAAAGAAACGGGCCTCGACCACAACGACCTCGCCCGCCGCGGCGGCGCGATGGGTTACACCCGACACGCCGGTGCGCGCTACACGCCCGGACCCAACCTGGACCGAGATCACATCTTTTCTGCCGGCGCCATGTATTCGAGCGCCGAAGATCTGTTGCGCTGGAACCAGGCGCTCTCCACTACCAACTTCTTCTCGGCGGCGATCCGCCAGGCGATGTTCACGCCCGGCTTGCGCAATTGGGCGGATGGCTGGTTTGTCACCCGGATTGCCCAGGGCCATCCCGGCGCAGGCAGCCTGTTGGCCGAGATGCGGGGCGATATGCCAGGAAACTTCTTTACCTGGGTGCTGCGCTACCCTGAGCAGGACAGCGTCATCATCGTGTTGCGCAACGGATACGGGTCTACTGAGCGCCTGGAAGAAAATCTCCAGGCAGTGTTATTCGGCCAGGCGCCCCACTTGCCTTCCCGCAGTCCAAAAGACATCCTCGCGCACGCAGTCCAGACGGTTTGGGCATTCATCATCAACCATCCCTTTTTCACTGCGCTAATTCTCTTCGCACTTATCGGATGCAAACGTTCCGCATCCATTGCCAACGTGGTTTCGCGAATTGTCCACCAGATTAAACCCCGAGCGCGAACCTGTCGCGGATAAACACTCGACATGATCGCCGGGCTGAAGTGAACTTAGCCCTATTGTGAAGCGTGCATGTGCGCTGGGTTCCCTGCTTATAATGGCGCATGCCGCCCTGGGTGCGATGCCTTGGGGGCAGTCGCTTTCCTTAGCCAACGGCGGTTACTGGCCAGAACGGCTGCGGGTAACTGTCACTAACAATTCAAAGGAGTCGGTTAGCGGCCAAGCGCTGGCACTAACCGTACCTGCTCTGACGGGAGAGCGTGTGGAATCTTTGCGTGTCTGCAAAGGCGATGGAGTGGAATTGCTGTTCGACGTGCGCGATGCGAGCGGCATCTCCAGACGGACAGGCCCTTTGAATGTTGATGACAAGCTCATCGTGCCGATTGAATGTGCTGCACGCGCGGTCACGACAATATTTGTTTATGCTGGCAATGCGCAGGCTTGGGGCGAGCCGGATGTTTTGCCGGCGAAATTCACGGATCGCGCAGCAATCGCAGCCGATTCGGATTTAGGCATTTCGATCGGGGCCATCGAACGATTTGAACTTCGTCCAGCGCGGGCGATCACGCCGCGGACAGGACGCGACTGGCAGAATTGGGCGGAAGTGCGCGTGCGTTGCTTTGGCGAAGTTGGCTCCAATGCCCTGGTCCGCGTGAATTTGCGTCAGGCGTATGCCGCTCTGGGCGGTGCTATCGGTTGGGAGGCAGGCAGCGTTGCTGCTTATGACGGCAGCGAACTGCCCATCTATTCTTTGGGGCATGGCATGGATTTGCTGTTCAGTGCGCCACTGTCGCCACGAAGCGAAGAACTATTTCAGATTGGCATCCGTCCTGGCCTGCCCACGAACGGCACGACGGAGACGGCGAGTCACCAAAAGCTATTGGCGAGCAGCGCGAACCTTGTGCCCAACGGCAGTTTCGAGCAAGGGAATGAGGGACCGTCTGACTGGGTGAAGCCGGCGGCGGGAGGTCCCCACCGGATCGGCGCAGGATTCAGCGGCGATGCTCGTTTTGGGCGGCGTTCGTTGGAACTGGCAGTTCCGGAGAATGCTAACTCAGAATGGCTGGGGTGGCACTCTCGCGAGATACCTGTGAGGCCCGGGGCAACGTATTTTTTGAGCGGCTGGCTTAAGGGAATCGGGTTGCAAAGCTCGGTCGCTATCCATGCCCACTTTCACGATGTTCGCGGCGAACTGACCCGGAGCGGTGCCATGGTGAGCACGCAACCTACGGTGAGCGGCGATTCCGATTGGGTTAACTCACGTGGATTCTTGCCGGCTCCGTCCGATGCCGCCACGATCCAGTTTCATTTGACGATGAACACACAAGGCACGCTGCGCCATGACGGCCTCGTCCTCTGCGAAGTGATCGACGGTGACGTCACGGGAGTTCACTGCACCACCACCGCGACCAGCAGCCGCGGTCTTCAGGTGTGGGAAGTCAACCCGCTGATCAAAGTCTTTCCGGACACTTTGCCTCAAGTGCGAACAAAATCGGTTTCGGTTGAACTGGCCGGCAACGAGTACCAGGCGTTTCAACTGGCGGTGCGGACGGACGCAAATGCTGCGAATCACCTTAACCTTGCCGTTTCCTCGCTGCGTGGCGGCCAAGCCGATCTGCCTCCGGTAAAAATCGAACGCGTGGGCTATGTGCCCGTGGATTATCCGAGCGCTTATTATTCGTCAGAGATACCCGAGTGGTGCCGGAAGCTGCCGCATGGCGCGCCCGCAACCGACGGATGGGCCGGATGGTGGCCCGATCCGCTCGCGCCCGGCGCGAGCATCGACCTTAAGGCGGGCCAGACCCAACCGCGCTGGTTTACGGTTCATGCTCCGAAAGGGTCAGCACCCGGCCGTTACCGGGCGGATGTGACAATTGCCAGCGGTGGCAAAGAGCTTCTGAGGATTCCGCTGACCGTGCAGGTGCTGCCGTTCGCGCTGCCGGACCGGGGCAGACTAAGGGCCATTTTTGATTTTCGTTTTGGCCCAGGCGGCGTTTTCGGCAGTGGCATCGATGCTCCCGAAGATTATCGCCGGTGGCTGCGTTTCATTGCCGAGCACCGCTTGGGTCTCAACGAGATTCACCCTCCCCCCAAATTCGGCTACAAGGATGGCAAAGTCACCATGGACGCAGCGGCGTTCGACGAGGCGGCGCACTTCTGTTTCGATGAACTCGGGATGAATGTGTCCTATACTCCGGACTTTTTTTACATGTTTGGTTGGGCATATCCGCCCAAGAAACTGTTCGGCCTGGAGCCGTTCACGCCGGAGTGGGCGTCGGCATTCCAACAGGCTTATCGGCTGTTTACGGACCACATTCGCCAAAAGGGCTGGCATGATAAATTCGTTTATTACATTTCCGACGAGCCGCATTTTCAGCATCCCTTCGTAGTGGATCAAATGCAGAAGCTGTGCGCGCTGATTCACGAAGTGGATCCGGCTATTCCCATTTATTCGAGCACGTGGCGACATTGCGCCGCCTGGGACGATTCCCTGGACCTTTGGGGCATCGGTCAATATGGCTGCTTCCCCGTGGAGGAGATGCAACGCCTGCAGCAGGCTGGGAAGCAAATGTGGTTCACGTGCGATGGCCAAATGGCGACCGATACTCCCTATCTCGCGACCGAACGGCTTTTGCCCTATTACTGCTTTAAATACGGCGTGCGTGGTTTCGAATTCTGGGGGCTCGCGTGGTGGACATACAACCCGTGGGAGGTTGGGTGGCACCAGTTCATCCGCCAAAGCGATGAAGGAAAAAAGTATTACTGGGTCCGCTATCCAGACGGTGACGGTTTCCTGGCGTATCCTGGTAAACCGGTTGGTATTGATGGCCCGGCCAGCACTATTCGCCTCGAGCAAATTCGCCAGGGGCTGCAGGATTATGAGGCGCTGTCAATGCTGGCCGAACTGGCCGAAAAAGCGAAGCGATCGGGTCGACCATCACCTGCGGCAGACAGCGCGCTCAAAATGGCGCGGGATTTGGTCGCTATTCCCAACGCCGGCGGTCTACGATCGACGGAAATCCTGCCCGATCCAGCACGTGTCCCGGCGGTCCGCAAAGCGGTCAATGCGGCGCTCGTTCAACTCGTTTCGGGTGGCTAGCCAAAGGCCCTCAAAGCTGATACGGTTTGCCCCACATGCATCATGGTGGACTTTACTGGGTCGTGGTGCTCGTAGCCGCGATTCCCATGACGATTTTCGGGGCGCCGAAAATCGATCCAATTCCGAATGCCAGCATTCCTGCGGGAAAATCGTTGCTAATTCCCATCACTGCCATTTCTTCCAACGGCCTGCCACTCAAGTTTACCGCCACTAGCAGCACCAATCGCATCACAGTCTTGGTGCATACGAACAACCCGTTCTGGAAAATGTCGGTCGTTCAGGCTGCTTCCGCATCAGCGCCAGGCGCGTACCAAACTCCGTTCCGTGATGGCATGGAGACAGTTACCAATGTCGGGGATATGACTTTTATGCTCTTCCGGGATATTGCGCCCCATACGGTGGATGTGATCAGCGGACTTACCGCGTCAGGTTTTTACACCAGCAACACTATCTTTCACCGCGTCATCGCCGGCTTTATGAATCAGGGCGGTGATCCCCTGACCAACGGTACTGGCGGACCGGTGTTCAGTTACGATGACGAATATAATCCTCAGGCAATCTACAGCGGAAAGGGGCAGCTCGCGCTCGCCAATTCCGGCAAGGATACGGATGGCTCCCAATTCTTTATCACGGTTGCTCCTTATCGCTACGGCGATTTCGGATACACGATTTTCGGCCAGCTCGTCCGGGGATTCAATGTGCTTTCCAGTATCAACAATACGATGGTCGACACCAACAGCCGGCCATTGGCCGATGTGATTATCACCAAGGCTTCGCTCGTGCCGGACTATTATGACACGGTGCTGACCGTCACCGGTACTAATCTGGCCAACGTGGCCGGAACGATTCAGGTGATAGCCGACGATGGTGCGGGCGGCCGCGCCACCAACCAATTCACCGCGACGACAGTGGCGGACGCCAATCTCGAAACGCCTTTTTTGTACCCCAACACCGTGACCAACCTCATTGCGCCCCTGAACAAATCACTGACCAATCTCATCTTTGGCTATGATTTCTCCCCTGTGACCAACAATTGGTCGGTCGCTTTCGCCGATCCCAGTTCGCAACTCAACGCCGGGAGTTCGTATTACAATACGATTACCAATCTGCTAAGGCTTGTCGTCGTGCCAAACACTAATTACAGCGGACCTGTTAACGTGATCATTTACGTGAGCGGCTCTCCGAGTTTCTCCACGTACGATCAGCAGACGTACACGTTTAGCATCGGTGACAGCGCTCTCAGCGCAATGGGAAGCAATTTTGTCGCGCAGCCGCTCGTACCTTTTACCAACCTGTTAATCGCTGCGTTCACTAACGGCATTCCGGGCAGCTCGCCCACTAACTTTAGCGCGCTCATCAATTGGGGAGATAACTCGACGAACAACGGAATCATCACCACCAATTTAGCTGGCCGCAAAGAAGTGCGCGGATCTCACACGTACACGAACTCTGGGGAGTACCCGGTTTACATCACGTTGCAAAGTATGCTCGGCGCCAGCTCGACGGTTGTGTGCACTTCCGTGGTCCCTCCCAGCCTCAGTTTTACCCGAACCGGAACGAACAATATGCTGTCATGGCCGGCGTGGGCCTTTGCCTATCAACTTCTTTCGGCAACCAATCCCGGCAGTGCGAGCTGGTCAGCGCTGACCAATCTCGGCGCGCTTGTTGGCTATCAGAACGAAGTCACTAACGGAACTCGCGGCAGCAGCTTGCTTTACCGATTGAAGCGGTGAGTGCGTCTCGATGCTATGAAAACGAAAGCAAACCGCCCGGGCAATAAACTATCAGATTTTATTGACGTCGATATTGGCTCGCCGGAAATCCGCGGTTCCGCGACACAGGCAAAAGAAGGCTGGGACCTGATTGCCGGTGGAGCCGATATTTGGGAAAGGTCCGATCAGTTCCATTTTGTCTGCCGGCAATACACCGGGGACTTCGATATTGCGGTCCGCGTCGAGAGCTTCACGCCGGCACACCTGTATTCCAAGGCGGGTCTCATGATCCGTGACAACCTGAATGCCGACAGCCCTCATTTGATGTTCCTGGTCTTTTCTGACAACTCCCCGCGAAACAACAATCTGGGTGCCTATGAGATGCAGTTCCGTTCGATCGCTGGCGGTGAGTGCCAGGCCGTTTACCCTGTAGTCAGGCCGCCCGCTCCGCCGGAATTTCCTGCAGCCTACCCAAATTCCTGGCTGCGGGTGCAGCGCCGGGAAACCCGATTTTCAGCCTTCGCTTCAACGGAAGGGAAAGCCTGGAAACTGTATGGCGTCCAAAATTTGGCATTGCCCAAAAAACTCTACGTCGGCCCGGCCCTCACCTCGCACAATCCGGAAAAAGTAGCAAAGGCTTGCTTCCGCGACTTCAGCGAACTCGAATAGCGAACGACGCGGTTGGGCAACTCAATTTCGAGATCACGCAAGTCTTCGATTGGACTAGCTCAGAGAACAACCACGCAACTAACCCGTTTTGGGGATTGTGAAAAGTGGCGCCTCTCGCCAACGTTACGCCCTGGCATGTATCGGTCAATAATCCCCTTACCCGGCAGGCAGAGTGCAATTCAACTCTCTTCAAACAGCGTGCTTCCACCACTGCTGGTCGCTTTGCTGGCTCTCGTAATCACGATCATGCCCGGGCTCGCCGGCACTTTCACCGTCAGCGACTCCGAGTTCGTCCTGAACGGAAAACCATTTCAAATCAAAGCCGGCGAAATCCACCCGGCCCGTGTGCCGCATGAGTACTGGGCCGACCGCCTGCGGATGATGCACGCCATGGGGCTGAACACCGTTTCGGTTTACGTTTTCTGGAATCAGCTCGAGCCTCGGGAAGGAGAATTCAATTTTGCAGGAGATGCGGACATGGCTCAATTCGTGCGCCTGGCGCAGCAGGAAGGCTTGTGGGTCATCCTGCGGCCCGGACCCTATGTGTGCGCCGAATGGGAATTTGGTGGCTATCCGTGGTGGCTGCTCAAACAACCAGGCATTAAGGTGCGCAGCCAGGATCCTCGTTTCCTGGCCGCTGCCGAAAGGTATTTGAAAAAGCTCGGCGAACAGCTTGCGCCTCTGCAAATCACTCGCGGTGGCCCCATTATCATGCTGCAGGTGGAAAACGAATACGGCAGTTACGGAAACGATCACGAATATATGGGCAAAATTCGTGACCTGGAGCGCGCCGCCGGCTTCGAGGTACCGCTATTCACCGCGGATGGTGGTGGCAATATGATGGCCAACGGACGCCTGCCGGACGCCTTGCCCGGACTGAACGGTGGGAGCGGGCCATCAATCTTTAAGGAAATCGGCAAATACCGCCTCACAGGTCCGTGGTTTGTGCCGGAATTCTATCCCGGTTGGCTCGATCACTGGGGTGAACGTCACGCCCAAACCGGCACCGCCGGGGTCGCCCGGGAAACGGAGTGGAAACTGACCAATAACGTTTCGTTTTGTTACTACATGGTTTACGGGGGTACCTCGTTCGGTTTCATGGCCGGCGCCAATTATGGAGGCCGGTTTCAGCCGCAGCCAACCAGCTACGACTATGATGCGCCCATCGATGAATCGGGCCGCCCGACTAAAAAATATTTTGCGTTGCGTGAGGTCTTTGCGCGGCATTTAGCGCCCGGAGAAAAGCTGCCCGACGTGCCAACCATGGCGCCCGCTATAGAGCTTCCCAAAATCGAATTAAAAGAGTTTGCCAGCGTGTTCGATATTCTCGGCCAGCCCATACGCTCGGAAAAACCAATGAGCTTTGAAGATCTCGACCAGGGCTATGGATATGTGTTGTATCGCAAAAGTCTTGCAGGGCCGGCAGACGCCCTGCTGAAGATAAAAGAGCTACGCGATTTCGCAGTCGTCTTTTTGGATGGCCGCCGCGTTGCCGTGTTGGACCGCCGGTATAAGCAAGATTCCGTTCGCCTCAAAACCGATTCGAAGTCTGCAAGGCTCGACATCCTCGTTGAAAACGGCGGCCGCATTAACTATGGCGGCCAATTGGTGGATAACCGTAAGGGCATCACTGAGTCGGTTACGTTTGGCGGCCAGGAATTGACCGGTTGGGAAATGTTCAAGCTCCCGTTTGATTCGGTTTCCAAACTAAATCGGCTGGGCAAGTCGCGCGAGGTTACCTCTCCTTTCGTGGCGCGTGGCACCTTCCAATTGGCCGAGACCGGAGATGGATTCCTCGATCTCAGCGGTTGGGGAAAAGGCATTGTCTTCGTCAACGGCCATAACCTCGGTCGCTATTGGCACATCGGCCCGCAACAAACTCTCTATGTGCCCGGAATTTGGCTCCGTAAAGGCCGCAACGAATGTGTTGTGTTCGAGCAGTTGCATGACGGCGTTCCCGGCCTTGCCGGCACGACCACTCCCGTACTCGACCGCCTCAACCCGGACCAAGACGCTCCGGCGCCGCGCGTCAGAATTAAGCCGCCAAAATTGACACCCGCCACGTTGGTTAAAGAAGGCACTTTGAGTGCCGGCCGGTCTGCTCAAAATATCAGTTTCCCGGCCATTAAGGCCCGATATCTGTGTTTGCAGGCGCTCTCGTCGCAAACCGGCGATGAGTTTACCACCCTCGCCGAACTTGAAGCGCTGGACGCGTCCGGCAAATCCATTCCTCGGCAGGGCTGGAAAGTTCTTTACGCGGACAGTGAAGAGAATCTCGCCGAAGGAGCCGAAGCCGAGAGAGCCATCGATGGCGACCCGGATTCTTTTTGGCACACACTTTGGAGCGCCCCGCACCCGAGCCATCCGCATACACTGGTCATTGACCTCGGCGCCCAATCAGAGATTGCCGGCCTCCGGTTGCAGCCGCGCCAGGACTCAGCAAACGGTCGAATCAAAGACTATCGGCTGTATTTGAGTATCGCGCCGTTCTAATCGTAACAATTTATTCCTGCGCAAACTCTCGTCCTCGTCCTCGTCCTCCAACGAGCTCAATTGGCCATCCTTTGGTTGCGGTTGATACAACCGCCTGTTGCACCCGCGATTTGTGCGTCTTATCATCATTACATGTCCAAACCGGGTGATGCGCCCTCAGGCGGCGACGCATTGTCGTTCGCTAGAGCTGGAGCGTTTCTCCTCGGCAAGGTCATAGTTAAAACCATCCGCTCAGCTCCTGTACTGCTTGCAATTGCGTTTTTCGGCCCGTGTTCTTCACTGGCCGGCTCGCTGGTTCCCACAGAAAGAGATCCTGCCACCGAATTGGTCTTTCGCGCTTGGGGCACGGAAGCTGGCCTGCCCCAAAATTCAGTGAACGCCATGGTGCAGACCCGGGACGGTTATTTGTGGGTCGGCACCAGGGATGGACTGGCACGGTTTGACGGCGTGCGATTCACGGTTTTCGGTCTGCATGAGGGCCTTCCGAGCGTTGAGGTGCAGACTCTGTATGAGGACAGCCAGGGCACGCTGTGGATCGGCACGGCTGGCGGTGGCCTGAGCCGCTGGGCAGCCGGTCACATCGAGAATGTCGGGTTTCCGGCGCATCTGGTGGCCAGTGGAACAGTCACCTCTATGGCTCAGGATGCGCACGGCCGCTTGTGGATTGGCACCCGTGCCGGTTTGGCTGTATGGGAACATGGACGCTTCGTGGAAGAGCCCGAGTTGGCTCGCCTGGAACATGCGGGTGTGCGCTGTCTGCTATACGACGACAGCGATGCGATGTGGATCGGCACTCTGTCGGACGGTCTTTTTGAATTCCGTGATAACCGCCTGCAGGAAACGTTCGAGTCTTCCGCGAAAGACCCGATTCTCGCCTACTGTCTTTTGGAAGATGCGCAGGGGGACGTCTGGGCGAGCATAGGCAACGGAACGCTCCTCCGCCGGCACTCAGGTGAATGGCGGCGTTTTACCGAGACCAATGGCGTGCCTTATGCCTATGTTACATGCTTGGGTCAGGACCGATCCGGCACCATTTGGGCGGGCTCGCTCGACGATGGTCTTTATTGTTTCCAGGCCGGCCACTTCTATGCCATCCGAAAGCAGCAAGGACTGTCAGCCAATGACATCCGCTCGCTCTGCCCTGATCGCGAGGGCAATCTTTGGGTCGGCACCCGCACCGGCGGCCTCGATCGGCTGAGCCGCCGTAAATTAACCAGTTACGGCGTGGCGCAGGGACTGACGAACGACTATACGCGTTCAGTGGCTGAAACGATGGATGGTGTCCTTTGGGTGGGCACCACGGGTGGCGGCCTCTACTGTGGCGGCGCCCAGGGCTTCGCCCCGTTTGCCCCCTATTTTTCCTCGGTCGAATCCGTGTTGGCGGCGAGCGATGGGACCTTGTGGTGGGGCGCGGCGCGGGGGATGTTTCGTTTGCATAAAAGCGGATCCATTGACAGCTACACGGCAGAGCCCTGGCTGAAATCAGCGGCCGTGACCGCCCTGTGTGAGGATACCTGCGGCGGTTTATGGGCTGGAACCTACGAGGGCACGATTGTCCATTTTCAAAACGGAGCTTTCAAGGAAATCGAAACCCGCATGGCGCGTGGGCCGATCACCGGGTTGGCGCAGGAACCCAAAGGTCGTCTGTGGGTTGGCTCCATGGCCGGCGGGTTGGAATGTCTCGATCCCTCCAGGGAGGCAGTTGAACCAGTGAATAGCGGCTTGCCGAGCCAGGCCATCCGCACGATTTACCTCGACAGCGGAGGTGCTCTCTGGATTGGCACGGCTGGCGGCGGTCTGAGCCGCTATCAAAAGGGCCACTTCAGTAATTTCACCGCTCGACAGGGTTTGGCGGCCAGCACGGTTGTGCAGATTGTCGAAGACAATTATGGATTCCTTTGGCTTGGAACCAGCCAGGGAGTGCTTCGCGTCCGTAAATCGGATCTCGAAAACGTGGCGGCAAGTAAACTGAACTCAGTGCATCCGCGAGTCTTCGGTATTAACGAGGGCATGCCTGCCGAAGAGTGCTCCAGCGGCTTTTTTCCTGCCGGCCTGAAAACGAGGTCGGGTTTGGTTTGCATTTCGACCGTTAAAGGCATTGTGTTATTTGATCCGCAAAAACAAGTCGCTAATGCCCCGCCCGTTAACGTGCTGCTGGAGGATGTTCTGGCAAACGGCCAATTACAGCAACCCGAAGTGGAAACCGCGGAGACCGAGGAAGGTGCGGAAAATCTGCTCACCGGCAGCCGGCTGGTACTCCCCGCCGGCAGCCGCGAGTTGGAGATTCATTACACCGCGATCAGCTTCGCTTCTCCTGAGAAACTGCGGTTCCGGTATCAATTGGAAGGCGTCGACCATGATTGGATCGAGGCTGGGGAAAGAAGAACGGCGTATTATCACCACGTGTCGCCCGGAGACTTTTTGTTCCGCGTGCTGGCTTGCAATGCGGATGGACTATGGAGTTTGAGCGGGCCGACACTCGCGATTACCGTAATGCCTTATCCTTGGGAGCACACCTGGTTTCGCATTCTGGCCACTGTGGCTGTGCTTACGTTGATGGCCGGCATCATTCGTCTGCTTGAGCGCCGGCGTTACCGGCGGCGCTTGGCCTTGATTGAAACCCGCCACGCGGTCGAACGCGAGCGCCTCCGCATCTCACAGGATATGCATGACGACATCGGCAGTATCCTGACGCAGGTTTCACAACTTAGCGATCTCGGTCAGAGCGAGACCGGCGGGACGACGGCTATGCGCGGCCATTTCGAACGCATTGGCGGACAGGCTCGCGCCGCCGTCCAGTCCTTGGATGAAATTGTTTGGGCCACTAATCCGAGGAACGACGACCTTCCCCATTTCGCCGAATACATTTGCCGATTCGCCGACGAACTGTTCGAAGGCGGTTCGATTCGTTGCTGGCAGGAGGTGCCTACCGATTTGCCCAGAGCGCCATTGACAGCCGATATTCGGCACAACGTTTTCCTGGCTCTCAAAGAAGCCTTCACCAATGTCTTGAAACATTCGGGCGCAAGCGAAGTGTGGCTCCGGCTTGCGGTACAGGACGGCCAGGTCGGCGTTTGGATCGAGGATAATGGGCGTGGATTCGAACTCACAAAGTCACGCGATCGCGGGAATGGCTTGGAAAACATAACTTCGCGCCTTACCTCCTGCGGTGGAGAGGCAGAGGTTACGAGCACACCTGGAAACGGCACTAAGATTCGCCTGCAATTCCCGCTGCGACCGCCACGCTGATGCCAATTCAACCTAACATCAATGTGGTATGGCGGCGGACGCGAAGGACTCTTATGAGTAAGGCAGTGACCAAACCAATCCAAGTGGCCCTTGTCGAGGACGACATTGGCGTGCGCGCTAACCTCGCCCGCATGCTCGACAGTTCGTCGGGCTTTCACTGCCAGGGCGCTTACGGTGACGCAGCCGCCGCATTGAAAGGGATCCCGGCGAACCTCCCGGACGTGGTCCTGATGGATATCAATATGCCGGGCATGCTTGGCACGGAGTGCGTAAGCCGCCTCAAAGAACTCGCTCCTGATCTCCCGGTGCTCATGCTGACCGTATATGACGATAGCGAGCAGGTTTTTAAGTCCTTAATGGCGGGTGCTACTGGTTATCTGCTCAAACGGACGCCCAAAGATAAGCTGCTGGAAGCCATTCGCGAGGTGACCAATGGCGGCGCTCCGATGTCGCGCCAGATTGCCCGCCGTGTGGTCCAATTCTTCCAGGAACTAAAGCAGTTGCCCCAGGCAGCGCGACGCGCGCCGGAAGTTGAGACGCTAACCGAGCGTGAAGAACAAGTGCTGGCGAACCTCGCTAAAGGGCATGCTTATAAGGAAATCGCCGCCCTGATGGGTATCAGTTTCGAGACGGTGCGGACGCACGTCCGCACCATTTATGAAAAACTGCACGTCCACAGCCGCACCGAAGCCACTTTGAAATATCTGGGGCGCTAGGTCGGTTTAAAGACTTTTTGTTCATCTGCTCACCTCGGTTCACGGGCAGTTCCAACTTGCTTGGGCACGCACATTGTAACGATCACCCAACGTGCGCGAACAACTTCTCCCTCTCCCCTCGCCAGAACAATTCAATAGAAGGGAGCGCGCCCGCCTCGGGCGCAGCGGTTGGCGCCTCCGCCAACCGCATTCCCGCTTCGTCATTTCTACTCACTATTTGGTGAGCTTGGGCCGATACGAGCCAACCGGCGAGGGCGCCGGTTGGCAGCGCCCGAGGCGGACGCGCTCCCCGAAGATAACTGCATCGTTCAAGCCTCGGGAGAGACTCTGGGGTGAGGAGAATTTCCTCGTGGCCTTGCTTCCTGGGTTCATGCGCAAGGCTGGGGTGACAGGTCCAGCCCAAGCTCGCCACGGAATCCCGCTCACCCAAATGTGGTATTCCAACATCGACTACTAGCTGTTAAAAGCAAACCTGAACAATCCAATGACTGAAGGCCAGGGGCCTTTCGCCCGGGCCGGTCGTTGGAACAACCCAGCAAACGTTGAATGCCGCAATCATGAAATCAGTTCTCATCCAACCCACTTATCGATACTTCAGCTTTGCCGCCGCGTTCCTGGTCGGCGTCGCATCGATCACGGCACGCGCCGATTACAAATCCACCGTCCTGGGCGACAACCCCGCCGGTTATTGGCGTTTCAACGAGACGGGCGTCCAGCCACCCATCGATAACATTGCCACCAACCGGGGAAGCCTCGGCGCTACTGACAACGGCAGCTACACCGGCACTCTCTCCTTGATGAAAGGCCAGCCGGGTCCTTTCACCGGGAGCGTCGGTACTGCGTTCGACGGCACAGGCGAGAATGTCGGTGTTCCTTTTGATCAAAACATGAACCCGCCATCCGGCTTTTTTTCCGTCGAGGCGTGGGTGCAACCAGCTCTGGCCGTGCCTCCGTCCGGTCAATCGAGCCTCGCTGCCGTCTTGTCCTGCGGCGAGTTGGGCAGCACGCGGTCCGGTTGGTTGATTTACCAGGCCAGCGGCGGTTGGAATCTCCGCATGTACAATCAAAACGGCGGTGCTACTTCGCTTAGCGTCACTGGCGGCGGCAATCCCACACCGGGTGTCTGGATTCACCTGGCGGCAACCTACGACGGCACCACTGCTCGTGTATACGTGAACGGCGTGCAGGTTGCCAGCGGCGCGCCCGCCGGCACGCCCGTCTATGTGCCGAACGTCGATGGCCCGTTCCGTATCGGCACGCGCAGCGACGTCAATTTCAATTGGCAGGGTTCGGCCAGCGAGGTTGCCTATTATACCAATGCGCTTTCCGCCGGCACGGTCGCCGCTCATTTTGCTGCGGCCACCACGAACCACGCCGGTTATTCCGCGCAAATTATTGCCGACGCTCCCGTAGGCTATTGGCGCCTCAATGAGCCCGTCATCCCGTTGCCGGTGGCAGCCAACAACGGCTCCCTTGGGGCATCGGTAAATGGAAGCTATACCTGGTGGAGCGCGACTACGGCGGACCTTGACGGTCCCACTTTCCCGGGCTTTGAGACTACCAACAATGTGTTTGAGCCTAGCGGAACCAACGGCACGGTTGTCGTCCCGCCCCTGAATCTCAACACCAATACCGTCACTTTCGAGTGCTGGATCAAACCCACCGGCGTCCAACTCAGTTATGCCGGCATCATCTTCCATCGGGGTGGCAGTGGAACCGCGACCGGGTTGGATTTCCACGGCACGACCGGCCATGTCGGTTATCACTGGAGCGATCAGGCCAATACCTACAACTGGGATTCACTTATCGGCCCCACATCAGACGTTTGGAATTACGTCGCTCTGGCGATCGCGCCCACACAGGCCATCATGTATTTGTATGATGGCACGAACTGGTTGACTGCCACCAACGTCGTTGACCACCCCGTTCAGGCCTTCTCCGCCACGACTCTGATCGGAGCCGATAATGGACCTGGCCGCGCCTATAGCGGCTTGATCGATGAAGCCGCTATCTATGCGCAAACGCTCACGGAAGGCCAGCTCCATACCCATGCGCTCGCGGGTTTTGGGGGGACCAACGCCCCCGTGCTCCTGACGGATCCGCCTACAGTTACACCCGCGGGCACTATCTATTCCACCACCCCATTTAACCTTACGGTGGATGTCTACGGTCAGCCGCCGCTCACCTTCCAGTGGCTGCGCTATGGGACCAACATCCCCGGCGCGACGTCCGTGAGCTATGGCAAGTCAGCCGCTTCGACGAATGACGCCGGGAATTACAGTGTGATCGTCACGAACACGGACGGTGCCGTCACCAGCCAGGTGGCGGTGGTGACAATTAATCCCGCCGTGCCGCCGACAATTGTGCAGCCGCCGTCCCCTCGTGTAGCATATCTGGGCGGGGCCGCGGCGTTCACCGTAGTTGCGGGCGGTACGACTCCATTCACCTACCAATGGCAGCACGCCACTACGAACTTACCCGGCGCAACCAATGCCACGTTGATTGTCTCCGGTGTGGATGCGACCAAAACCGGCACCTACAACGTGGTGGTCTCAAACGTGGCAGGGAATAATGCGGCTTCCGCCACGCTGAGCTTGATCACGCCTTCCGCCGGAAGTTATCCGGCCGGCATTGTGGGAGCCAATCCGCTCGGTTATTGGCGCCTCGGTGAGGCCACCGGTGCCGCTACCGCCTTTGATTCTTGGGGCGCTAACGATGGCAGCTATAGCAATGTCACTGTGGGAGTAACCGGCGCGCTGCAGGGCGACCCTGATACCGCGGCAACGTTTGACGGCAACAGCAGTTTTGTGCGGATTCCACAGAACGGCACTTTTACCGGCAGCGCCTTCACGAACATCACGCAGGCAACTTTTATCTGCTGGATCAATCCCAACGGCCCCCAAGGCAATTACAAGGGCGTGTTGGCCATGCGCCCATTGTCCACCGGACTTTATATTAATACTGACGACACCATTAATTACTCATGGAATGATGCCAGCGATACCTGGGGTTTTGATTCCGGCCTGGTGCCGCCTCCGGGTGAATGGTCCCTGGCGGCCGTGGTGGTGCAGCCGAATCAGGCAATAATCTACATGGGTTCTTTTAGCAGCGGGTTTGTCAGCGTTACCAACGTCGTAACGCATTCACCGGGGAACTTCACTACCGGGCCATTCGCCATTGGCCAGGATATTAACTTCGGTGGCACGACCCGGTTTTTCAACGGCTCGCTCGACGAGGCGGCGATCTTTACCAACGCGCTCACCGGCGATCAAATCCACGCGCTGTTCACTATCGGCGCATACGGGACGACGACACCGCCGTTAATCATCAGTGCGCCGCTGCCGCAAACGGTAGCCGCGGGCTCCTCGGTAACGCTCAATGTGCTCGCGGCCGGCAGCACGCCGCTAGCTTACCAGTGGTTTAAGAATGGCAGCGCGATCCCGGGCGCCACTGCTTCGGCTTACACGATTCCAAGCGTTTACTACACCGATTCCGGTAACTATTCCGTCCGGGTCACGAATAATGTGCCCGGTTTGACCAACACCACTCCTGTCAGTCTGACTGTGATGCCGCCACCGAGCTTTGCCAACCTGACCAATGGGTTGGTGCTGCATTTGAAGTTCGACGGGAATTATTCGGATACTTCCGGGCGCAGCAACGACGGCACACCCGGAGGCTCACCAACCTTTATACCCGGCCGCATCGGCCAGGCGATCCATCTCAACACTATCTCCGGTTCCACGTTCAATTACCTGACCGTTTCGGATCTCAACGGCGACCTCACCTTCGATAACACGACCAGCTTCAGCGTAGCCTACTGGCTTCGTTACACCGGGGCATTCCAGGACCTGCCGGTCATCGGCAACTCCGTCAATTCGACCTACAACAAAGGTTGGGTAATGACCGAAGACGGGGGCAAGTTCGAGTGGACGCTGGTTGGCGTTGACGCAGGCCAAACAATCGCGGACCCGGTTGGTGGCCCGCTGATCAATGATGGGGCCTGGCACCAGCTGGTTGCCGTATTCGACCGTGGCAGCGGCACCGCGTCCAGTTTTGTGGACGGTGTGAAAGTAGACAACCGATCCATAGCAACGGTGGGCAGCCTTAATACGACCTACACTCTCACGGTGGGACAGGATCCTACGGGTGTCTATGGCAATAGCGGAGCCTTCGACCTGGACGATGTCGGGATTTGGCGGCGCGCGTTGACCGATTACGAAGCGGAGAGCATCTACGGCGCGGGCCAGGCCAATGAAAGCTTCGATGTCTACGGCCCGGTGAAAGTTCATGTTTACCACACCGGCGGCAATGTGGATGTCAGCTGGCAGGCTGGCACTCTCCTTCAAGCCACCAACGTAAACGGCCCGTACACCGCGGTGACCGGAGCCAGTCCGCCATTTTTCCGCACGAACGCCGTTGGGTCGGCGATTTACTTCCGCGTGCACCAGTAATTCCGAAATGCGCGTGGAAGTTGGGTGCGAGGTTGAGTACGCGGCGGGGGAACGAACTTTCCCCGCCGCGGTATTCGCGCGGTTCCAGCGATCCGCTGCACTGGGAGCGCCGGCATCCTGCCGGCCAGCCCGAATATTTCATAGGCGATTGAGCCGCTTGTCGTGTGGCGCAGATTTTCAATCTGCTGTATCGCAGGTTTTCAACCTGCTGGGGCTCCGGCGCAGGCGTGCGCCCTTGCAAGACGATGACGCGCACCAACGGTCGCCTGCCGATTGCAAATCGGCGATACCGCAGATTGAAAATCTGCGCTACCCCTTCGGCGCTCCGGTTTGTTATGAAATATTCGAGCTAAGTGCTCGTGAGCAAGAAATTCGCCGGCGGGATGCCGGTGCTCCCATTGCATGAACGTGGGAGAACAACGGAACCCTCGCGCCGCGGCTGTGTCTTCCCTCTCCTCCTCGGCCTTCGCTTCCTGCGTTCGCGGCGTGAAGTTACCGGTTTTGTTTAACGTGAAAAGAAACGTGTCTATGCGAAACGACGCGGTCATCGCCGCTCGCCGCCAAAGCCTTTGCCGGGCTTTTACTCTCATTGAGTTGTTAGTCGTTATCGCCATCATTGCCATCCTGGCCGCAATGCTCTTGCCGGCATTGGCTACGGCGAAAGAAAAGGCCCTGCGCACCCAATGCACCAATAACTGCAAACAGCTCGGCATGGCCACACACCTGTATGTCACCGACAGTCAGGACAAAATGCCTTACTGCAATTGGAACCCACCGTGGGCTCAAGGCTGGCTGTATGATCCAAATCCGGCCGGGACCGTCCCCAATTTGCTTGCCGCGCCTTACAGTACTAACCCCCGGCTTGCTTACGAAGGAACGGTAGGCAACTCGGTCGGCCCGGGAGGTCAGGGCGGGCAACTCTGGCCCTATATTAAGAACATCGCGGTTTATCGCTGCCCGCTCGACTACACCAATACTCCCGGCTACCTGGGCCGCGTTAATAAGTTGAGCACGTACGTTGAGAATGGTGCCATTTGTGGTTATGGCGCCGTGGGACCCGGAGGCGCCACTTACAAGCAAACTGCTTTTCGACAGGATGCTTTCATGATGTGGGAGCCTGATGACCGGGGAACCGGTTACGGTTACAATGATGCCGCCAGCTACCCGGATCCTACGGTGGACGGCGGATTGGGCCTGCGCCATGGGAAAGTCGGAGGCATTGTGCTCAACATAAGCGGCAGCGTCCTGTTTGTCCGCTCCAACGCCTGGTACCTCGAGGCCAAAGACTCGAGCAAGAATCGACTTTGGTGCAACCCGGGAACCGACAACGGGCACTGAACCTCTCAAGTTTCAGCTTCATCGAGCAAGCGCAGAGCGGGCCTGTATGGTCAGTATCTCACCAACCGATTCCTGGCTTGTTTGCGCTCGATGTGAACTTGCCAGGGTCGAATTGCTCGCGCAGCAAACGTTGGCCATTATGTGGGCATCGCAGGAGTCCCCGGTTTCAAGAATGTGCCCTCCCTCAATTCTTCAAACGCCTGCTGGAGCTGTGCCTGGGTGTTCATGACGATCGGGCCATACCAGGCGACCGGTTCCTGCAGCGGCTTGCCGGACACGAGCAAGAACCGGATGCCTTCCTCGCCGGCCTGCACGGCGACGTTTTCGCCGGAATCAAACAGGATCAGCGAGCGATTGCCGGCTTCGGTTGGCGGCGTGGTTTCCAGCCACTTGACTCCTTCGGTCGGCACGGCCAGCGGGGCGGAGGCATTGCAGAATTTGCCGCTGCCGGCGAAGACGTAAGCGAAAGCATGGCGTGTCGTCTCAACCGGAAGCGTCTTGCGCTTTCCGGGCGGCACACTGACATCTACATAAACCGGGTCGGCCGCAATGCCCTCGACCGGCCCACGTTTGTCCCAGAAACTGCCGCACACCAAACGCACTTTCGTGCCATCGTCGTCGGTGAGTTCCGGGATTTCCGGAGCCTTGATTTCCTGATAACGGGGAGCGCTCATTTTGAGCGATGACGGCAGGTTCGCCCATAATTGGAATCCGTGCATTTGGCCGAGGTGATCGCCCTTGGGCATCTCCTGGTGAATGATGCCACGACCGGCGGTCATCCATTGAATATCGCCAGGGCCAATCGCGCCGTGATTGCCAAGACTGTCCCCGTGTTCGACGGTGCCGGCCAGGACATAGGTGATCGTCTCGATGCCGCGGTGCGGGTGCCAGGGGAAACCGGCGAGGTAATCGTCGGGAATATCGTTGCGAAAATCATCCAGCAGCAGGAAAGGATCGAAGTCCGAAGTGTTGCCGAACCCGAAGGCGCGGCGCAGGTGAACCCCGGCGCCTTCGATGGTCGGTTTGGCCTGGCTTAGTCGTTTAATAGGACGCAATGACATAGGCAGTGAGTGTTGAGGCACAACATCGCTCAATTCGGGTTAGTCGGCAAACTGGTCGCGCGGCTAAAGCAGCCTGAATAATTTCGCGGCCGCAGAACGCAGGACTGGTTCCCTTGAACCGCGAGCGAACAACGGACCCCTCACCCCGACCCTCTCCCCATCGGATGGGGAGAGGGGGAATCCATCCGCACTTCATTGAGTTTGGGATTGGCTGGAGCTCAATGGAATTGAGTCAGTGAGAGCACGTGGCCATCGGGATCCTGGAACCAGGCCACAAACGCGCCGCTCGGCGCCGCCCATATGCCGTCGTTGTCTTGCTTTAGACCTTCGTAGCGCTGAAATACCACTCCGGCCATGCGCAAATCGTTCACCGCCTGTCGAATGTCGGAGACGTCCCATCCCAACGCCGTATACGGGGCCGCATGAACCTGTTCGACTTTTTGGATGCGGAGCATCGACTTTCCGACGCGAAACACCAGCGCGGGCGGTTCGTCGGCAACGAATGTCAGGCCCAGCACTCGTTCATAAAAAGTTCGCGCCCGTTCGGGCTCCGCAGTCGCCAGGAACAGAACAGGATCATGAAGAGGTGTCATGGATACTTGTGGTGAGTGATTGCATAGTGACTTAAAGGGTAGCCTATCGTGCATCGAGCGTCATAAATAAATGCGGAAACTGCAGCGAGACTCCAAAGTGCGGAAGTGAGACCGGTCTTCGCAAAAAAAGTGGAGACCTTTCGTAACCTCCTTCTCGTTGTGATCGTCCATCATATTACCCCGGCGTTTCAATCATGCGAAGTGCCGCCATGAAACCCCTATTGGCCGGTTGGGAAACGGGACCGGCCGCTTCAATCGCCTGGAGGTGGGGAACCGCTGACAATCACAGCGTGGCGACTTTGAAGTTCGCCGAAAGAGTTATTCTTCCTCAACGATTGCTTTTAATCACTGCCGGTAACGCATGTTGAGACTGCTCTTTCGACGAGTTCAGGCAGGGCAGCTTCGAGTTGGGGAGTGAGCCGCGTGCCTATGGTATGCAGATCTTCAACCTCCACTGCAAGAATGGTCACCGCGGTCGGAACCGTCACCCCGAGCCTTTTCCCGAGCGCCAGCGTCTCACCCAAACCGGTAAAGTGCGGCGATACGATCGGCAGCTCCTTTAAATCAGCTACGTCGAACTCGTGAACCGAACCACACGCGGCTCGACCGGTCTGCACTGCATCGACGATGACCAAACGGTCAAAGCCGGCGATGATATCGAGAAGAGCCAAGCCCATTTCGGTCGATTCGATCACGCTGATGTTGGTCTCGCCATTCAGACGCGGGCGAGCTGCAGCGACAAGGCGCAAACCGATGGCGTCGTCGCTCAGCAGGTCGTTGCCAAGGCCAAGAAGAAGAACGCGCTCACGATTTGGCCTCGGCAATGTCGGCATATGGTTGTGAGGGTCAGCTTGCGCAGGGGACGGGTGCTGTCCAAGGAGAAGATGGGGACGCCGAGGACGGCGTTCCTACCGTTCCAAGTGTAAAAGTTGCAATTTGATGCATGGCCACCGACAGCACAAAATCAGGGCTCTTAGCCGCGGGGACCAATCTATGATTGTATCAACTCGCGCAGCAATTGTCTCTGCGGGCCGTAGATGCTCACCCGCAAGGGAACGTTGCCGGGAAGGGCGTGCGTAGCGCAGCCGAAGCACGGATCATATGCCCGGAACGCCATCTCGACCATGTTCAGCAGCCCATCGTTAACCTCGCCTTTCTTGATCAAGCCGCGCGCGGCTTTATCCACGCTCATAGCGATCCGGGCGGCATTGTTTTGAGTGGCCACGATCAAATTGGCCTTGGTGATTAGGCCTCTGTCATCAGTTTGGAAATGATGGAACAGCGTGCCGCGCGGCGCTTCGACGACGCCGATTCCCACCTTAGGCGTGGCAACCGGCAACGCGCGCAACTGAGTGCCCGCGATCTCCGGGTCGTTCACTAATTCGAGAATGCGTTCGGCAGCGTAGATCATTTCCACCACCCGCGCCCAATGGTTGGCGAGTGTATGATGCACGGGCCTGCCGCCGAGCGTGTGGAAGTATTCTTCATAGGCCTTTTGCGCGTGAGGGGTGGCCATGCCGCTGGATACGTTCAGTCTTGCGAGGGGAGCAACGGCGTAGATCCCGCCTCCTTCCTCCAAGCCGTGCCATCCCAGCGGCTTGAGGTAGCAGAATTTCATGTAGCTCCAGGGCTCCGTATGTTCGGCGATGAATTCCTGATATTGCTGCGCGGGGAACCTGGCGTATTCGTTGCCGGTCGGGTCTACGATCCGGAGCAGCCCATCGTAAAAATTGACCCGATCCTGGGCATCCACCATGCCCATATAATAGGTGCGATGGGTATAGCTGTCCGAAGTGATGAGGTTGACGTAATGAGCGTTACGCAGAACGATGTCTTTGAAGACTTGCAACGTGAATAGCGAGAATTCGAGGGCGTCCTTGGCGAGGGCTTGGAATTTGGGCAAATCCTGAGGGTTCAGGCCTTTTGAAACACCGCCCGGCAAACCCAGCACGGGATGAATCGCTTTGCCGCCGAAATAAGCAATGAGTTCACGCAATCGGCGGCGCATCGAAATGACCTGTTTGCCGACCTCGACGCCGACCTTCTGAATGACGCCGAGCACGTTGCGCTGTTCTTTGGGCGCATCGGGGCCGACAATGAAATCGGGACCGCCAAGGATGTAAACATGGAGTGCGTGATCCTCGAGCATGAAGGTGTTATAGACCAGCTCGCGGATTTTGCGGGCCGTGGGCGGGGGTTGGACCTGGTAAAGATCGTCCAGCGCTTTGGTCGCGGCCATGTGATGGGCAGTCGGGCAAACGCCGCAGATACGGCTGGTAATCTGGGGCATCTCTTCGGCGGGCCGGCCGAGGCTGAACACTTCAAAACCGCGCAACTCGGGGATTTGGAGGTAGGCGTGTTCCACATCGCCTTGTGCATCGAGGAAAATGTCAATTTTTCCATGGCCTTCGAGACGCGTGATGGGATCGATGGTAACGCGCCGGGTGGCGCTCGAGGCTGTGGTTGCGTTCATAACTGGTCAAACTGGTTTGGGTGTAGCCGTGGCGCCGGACGGCAAATCCGTGCGGCCGCGCAACAAGCTTTTGGCCAGGCCATAGCGGTAAAAGGTGCCGACCGGGTCGGGAATCCCAGCCAGAGTCTTGGCAATTTCCTGTTCTTCTTTAGCGGCCAGGTTCGAGCAAAGTGCCGACAGGATTTTTGCGCCTTGGTCGCGCACGCGTGAGGTCGGGCCGAAGCAGCCGGTGCAGGGCATGCCGCCCCCGGGACACACTGCCTCACAGCCGCCGCGGGTAGCGGCCCCGAGGCATACTACGCCCTGCGCCAAAAAGCATTTTTCCGGATCGAGCAGCGCCTGGTGCGGCCGCTTAAACTCGGTGAGGCTCAGGTTTACGGGCTTGGTGGCCTTGCGCGCGCATTGTTCGCAAAGGGCGGTGTCGGGCGCCAGCACGCTGCCTTTGGGCGGCAATTGACCCGAAAGCAAGGCGGCGATGGCGGCTTGAGTGATTTTAGGAGTTGGAGGACAGCCGGGAATGTAATAATCGACTTCAACCACCTGGTCCAAGGCGCGAACTGTGCGTCGAAGCTCGGGCAAGCTCAAGGTATGCCCGTTATTCTTTGATTCGTGCAACGGGACATTCGTCGCGCCGGCTTCATTGGAGGGAGCTTCAGCGTAGACATAGCGCAGGAGTTGCTCGCGCGAGAACTGGTTTGCCAGCCCGGGGATGCCGCCGGATTGGGCACAGGCTCCGTAGGCTACCAGAAAGCGGCTTTTACGCCGGACCAGGCGTGCCATCTCTTCCTGTTCACTGCTGCGAATTGCGCCGTTGAGCAGAGTGGCCGTGATTGACTGGTCTGCCATTTTCTCGACGTCCGCTTTCTTGAAATCCATGGCGCACGGCCAAAGCACGATGTCGACCGCCTCCACAACTCCGAGAATGCCTTCAGCCAAATCGACGACCGCCTCTTCGCAACCGCCACAAGAGGCGCACCAGTAGAAAGCGAGTTTAGGTTTTGAGGAAGCGCTCATAAAGTGAAGGCAGCTACTTCTTTGTCCCAGTCAGCAAAACGACCCGGCAGATCGAGCGGGCCGAGCTTGCGCAATTGCTCGACCATTTCATTGACGGTGGTTTTCACCTTTTCCCCTTCGCTGGCAGAGATCCACTCCAGGCGAAGGCGCGCCTGGTCAATGCCAAGATCACGCAGCATGCGCTTGAGCAGTTCAAATCGACGCAGGGTTTTGAAGTTACCTTCGACATAATGGCAGTCGCCTGGGTGGCAGCCGCCGATGAGCACGCCGTCGGCTCCTTTCGCAAACGCATCCAAAATGAACTGTGGGTCCACGCGGCCGGAGCACATCAAGCGGATGACGCGGATATTGGCGGCGTATTTCAAGCGAGACACACCGGCCAGGTCGGCGGCGGTATAAGTGCACCAGTTGCAAAAGAAGGCGATCAGGCGGGGCTGCCACTGGGGGGTAGAGGTGGTCGTGGAGGCGTTCATGGGGAGTTTTCTAATTTGCCAGCAGTCCGCTGATTTCGCTAAACACCTCGGAGTCTTCGAACAGTTTCTGTCCGATCGAGCCGGACGGACAGGCGGCGACGCAGGTGCCGCAGCCTTTACAGAGAGCCTCGTTGATGGCGGCTTTCTGTTTCGTTTCGTCAAAGGAGATGGCGGTATAGGGGCAAAGCGGAACGCAAGTCTTGCAACCGGAACATTCCTCCTCCCGGATGTAAGCGGTGTTGGGTTCCTGCTCAATAAAGCCCTTATCGATGAGCGCGAGCGCTTCGGCCGCCGCGGCGCCAGCCTGGGCAATGCTGTCGGGGATGTCTTTGGGCCCCTGGCAGCAGCCGGCAATGAACACGCCGTCGGTGAACGTGCTGACCGGGGCAAGCTTGGGATGCTTCTCGAGGAACCAACCCTCGGTGCTGCAGCTTAAGTTGAAGAGCCTGCGTACATCCTGCGCGTCCTTGTGGGGTTCCATCCCGACCGCCAGCACGATCATATCGACCGGGATGCGGCGGACGAACCCCGCCAGGGTGTCCTCGACGCGGATAACCAACTTGCCCTCTTCCTCCGGCGCCATGGCCCAGTCGGTGACTTCGGCCACCCGC
>CAZUVM010000034.1:0-17676 GCA_964623885.1 uncultured Verrucomicrobiota bacterium | reverse complement strand
CGCGGCCGAGTTGGTTTTATCCCGCTGGAGAACAAATGTCGTCCCGTTGTTCTCGGCCGGGACCGGTTGATAATCGCGGTCAGCGATCTCCGAATCCCATGTGTTGCGTCCCCGCAAAATGCGATAGCTCGCTTCTCGCAGCAGCGCCGGCGCCATGCCCTTTATCGTTTGAAGGCGAATCACGATCTTGCCTGATGTCTTCAGTCGCCCAATCATGCCGAGTCGAGTCTGGCTCTCCCGGGCATCGGTTGGGTGCCGGCCTGGGCCCGAGAACCACTGTGGATTCAGATTGGTCAGATAGTTCTGCAAGCGTCCCAATCCATGCTGTCCGCCATATCCCAGGCACAAACAGAGAATCAAAACCGTTGCCCAGGTGAGCGGGCTGAACCGTTGCGACCTCAGCGGCCACAAACCCCAGGCCAGCAACACGCATAAACCAAGGAAAAAACTGCTGCCTTCGCCGGTGTGGACGCTCGCCGCAAACAGGCACAACACAAAGTAGGGATAGCTAATATCAATGCTGCGGTCGGGTGGCGCGGGCAGTCCGAGTTTGCGCGCGCGTTTCCAGCGCCAACCGAGGATGATGCTGATGGTCCGCAAGGGAACACCCTCGCGCGCGCTGTACGCCGGGGCGGCGACGAATAGAAAAAACAACATCGGCGTCCAGCGGAACAGCGCGGCCGCAGAGCGTCCCGTGGCTGTGCTGACCGCTCGGGAGGTCGAAGGGCTGGGATTTTGCAGGAATCCGCGATATTCACCAGGGCCCTCGTTCGAGGTGAAAGCAAAAACGGCCGCCGCGAAAAACAACAACGTGCAGAAGACCCAAATCCTCGTAAAATCCTCTTCCGAGAATTCCCAGCGCGCTTTGGTCCAGCGCGCCCCCTCAAGCAGGGCGCCCATGATTGCGCCGACCACCAGAAATCCTGTTTGCCAGCCCCAGAAAAGCAGCGCAACCGCCAGCAAGAAAGGCGGAGTTTTCATAATGTCGCCAATCCTTCCTGGATTCTTCCCAATTCCAACACGACGAAACGAGCGGGATCATCCTTCAGTGGACCTGGATCCAGCGTCGTAGCGGCGGCGACAATAACCAGAACGAGCACGGGGATGCCGAGGGTTTTCAGCTTGCGGATAAAATCCCGACGCGGCTCATCCCAGCTCAGCAGCACGCAGATGCAACCGGTTACCTTGGCGGCATGATCGAGAACCAGGCTTTCCAGCGCCGAGAATGGCTTGTCGGAGCAAGTTCGGACTCCGGCCAAAATCTCGAGCATTTGCTCGTTATGGGCCAGGCCGCGGCCCGCCGTGAAACAGAACGAATCAGGTCCAACAAAGAGCAGATCGAGCAGTGACTCCTGATTCTGAAGCGCGCAGGCGAACGAAGCGGCAACCGAAACGGCTTCTTCAAAGAGCTCACCGTGGGGTTGATCGGTGAAGGTATCCAGCACGAGCGCATGGCGAACGAAGAACTCGTCTTCGAACTCCCTGACGACGGGTTTGCCGACGCGGGCCCAACTGCGCCAGTGGATATGGCGCAAGGGGTCTCCATAGCGATAGTCACGCAAGGAGATGAACTCTTCACTCTGCCCCACATGCACGGCCTGGGCGACACCGCCTTGCTGGTACTTCATTGTGCCCGGCAGCTCAATCGGTGGCAGCGGGTAGCGTTTGGGCAGGATCATCACCGATTGTGATAAAGGAATCCTTACGAATCCACGAAACAGGCCGATCGGGTCCGTGCGGGCGACCGTAACGTCGCTCAAGCGCAGCACGCCGCGGCGCAGCGGGGTAACTTCCATGGCCACATCGACGGTATGATCGGGCGGGGCGACGGGCATAGCGACTTGGCCAATGGTGGCGAGCTTGAATGGGTTGCCGCGCCGACGGGTGCTCACCCGAAATGACCGAAGTTGCTTCTGTTCCGCGCGCTGCACCGCCAGCCAATCGCGAAAGGGCGGACGCGAATCCGCAAGATCATCCAGAATAAACAAGCCGATTTGCGTTTTCTTCGTGCGGTTTTGAATTCGCAATGTGTATGTGAACGGGGAGCCTGCTGTGGCGAATCGCGGCAGGTACCGCTCGGCGGAAAAGCGGCCACGGAAAAACCAGCTGAAACCCAGCGCCATGGCCAAGAGAAAGAACAGCACTGTCAGCCCCTGGTAAGCCACATTGTTGTCCGTGTCTGGGCCGATTAGAATCGAGAAGCCGAAGGCGGCCAGAACCAACAACCCCGCCGTTGTGAACCGGCGCTGTGCCCAATGCTGCAGCCGTGAAGAAATTCGGTTCAGCCAATAGACAAGAGTGAAGACCAGAGTCATGGCTGACGGGCCTTTTTTTATGCGTTACGCGGGAACCTTAAGCTTTTTTACAATCTCATCGACCACGCTGGCGTTGGTGCGGCCTGAAAAGCGGGCTTGCGGCTCCATCACCAGCCGATGAGCGATCACCGGGACCGCGAGTTCGCGAATCTGTTCCGGGGTGACAAAATCCAATCCGTCAAATAGCGCGAAAGCCTGGGCCGCTTTCATCAACGCAATCGACGCGCGGGGGCTGGCGCCCAACTGCACGCCGGGTGCCTCGCGCGTAGCGCCAACCAACTCAACCATGTAACGTTTAAGTTCCTCGCTGATGCGGACTTCCTGCACCGCTTGCTTGAGCGCCAGCACCTCGGCAAGAGTGGCGCACGGCTGGAGTTCTTCCAGCGGATGGTTCCGCTGTTGTGCGGTCAGGATGGCGACTTCTTCCGTCGGTTGGACGTAACCCAGCGCAAATTGCATCGCGAACCGGTCCATTTGCGCTTCGGGGAGCGGATAGGTGCCGCGAAATTCAACGGGGTTTTCGGTAGCAATCACGAAGAACAGCCCCGCCAGGTTGCGGCGCTCGCCGTCCACGCTCACCTGGTCCTCGCCCATGGCTTCCAGCAGCGCACTTTGGGTGCGCGGTGAGGCGCGGTTGATTTCGTCGGCGAGCAGGATGTTGCTGAAGATTGGGCCTTCGTGGAAATGAAACTGCTGATCGCGCTGATTGAAAATCGAGACCCCGAGAATATCCGAAGGGAGCAGATCCGGAGTGAATTGAATCCGCTTGAAACGCGCGTCGATAGAGCGGGCCAGAGCCTTCGCCAGGGTGGTTTTGCCCGTACCGGGAAAATCTTCGAGCAAAACGTGGCCGCCGCTGGCAAAGGCGGCTAGCAACTTACGGGTAGAGCTGGCCTGGCCCCGCATGATCTTGGCGATGTTTGCCGCAATGCGCTCATACACGGCCCGCGCAGCCTGGTGGTTGGTCTGCGCCGGACTGACCGGTGCTGCACGCGCGGTTATCAATGGGTTTTCCATTGTCTGGCTCCGAGAGTAACTCTGGCTGTCGAGCATGGACTTAGCTTAGCCGGTGCGCTCCGATTGTGCGAATCAAATTGGGGGTTTCCTGGTGTGCGTCGGCAATCACGAGGAAATCCGTGCCCGCGTCAGAGGTGATCGCTAAATTCTGTTCTCTTATCGGACCTTTGGCAGCAGCATCGGCACCAAATCGCTAATCTTAACTCTTTCCTGTTTCATCGTGTCGCGGTCGCGAAGCGTGACAGTGTCCTTGAGTGCGGGGCCTTGTTCACCAAGAGTTTCGAAGTCGACCGTGACGCCAAAAGGAGTGCCGGCTTCGTCCTGGCGACGGTAGCGGCGGCCGATGGCGCCGGCTTCGTCATAAAACACCGAGAGGTGCGGGCGGAGCAGATCCCGCACTTCCTTTGCTTTTTTCACCAATTCCGGCTTGTTTTTCAGCAGCGGGAACACGGCAACTTTAATCGGGGCGATGCGCGGATGGAATTTCATCACGACCCTGGTTTCCATTTTGCCTTTTTCGTCGGGCGCCTGGTCTTCGCAATAGGCATTACAGATCAGGGCCAGGGCTAGCCGATCGACACCGGCAGAAGGCTCGATCACGTGGGGCACGTATTTGGCCTTTGCCTCCTCGTCGAAGTATTCCATGGATTTGCCGCTGAATTTCTGGTGTTGCGTGAGATCGAAATCGCCCCGGGCGGCGATACCCTCGAGCTCTTGTGTGCCAAACGGGAATTTGTAGAGAATATCGACGGTGGCCTTGGCGTAATGGGCCAGCTCTTCCTTTTTCTGCCAGTATTCCACCAGCGTGTCGCGCCCGAGACCGATGCTCTCGTACCAGCGGACGCGTTGTTCGACCCAGTATTTGTGCCACAGTTCCCAACCCCAATTGGGTTGCGGATCGAGGCTGGAGGAAGGAGTGCCGGAGAGGCTGGCGACGGCTCCGGTCATCTTCTGCACGACTTCGTCCGGCCGGATGAAGAATTCAAGTTCCATTTGCTCGAATTCTCGCGAGCGGAAGGTGAAGTTGCGGGGGTTTATTTCGTTGCGGAATGCCTTGCCCATTTGGCAGATGCCGAACGGCACGCGTTGGCGCGACACTTCGAGCACGTTCTTGAACTGAACGAAGATTGCCTGGGCGGTTTCGGGCCGAAGATAAGATTTGTTCTCGTCGCTTTTGACTGGACCGACGTAGGTCTCGAGCATCAAGTTGAACGGTCGCGGCTCGGTCAGCAGACTGCCATTCTCCGGGTTATAGCGCGTGCTGTTCTCGACGGCTTCGGTGCGTTCACCACGCAAATCGGGGTTTTCGAGCCCGCGTTGTTGATAAAACTGTTTGGCCGCTTTGCGGGCGCTCTCGGGCGGTTTGCTGGCCAGAAGCAGGACCGAAAACGCGTCTTTGGACTCTTTGCCCGCGCCGTCCGCTGCGCCAGTGTAAAAATAAGCGGTGCCAGTCTGCGGTTCGACCTGGTCAGCGCGAAACCTTTTCTTCGTTAAGAGACAATCGACCATCAGATCGCTGAAAGTGCTGGTATGTCCGCTGGCTTCCCAGATCCGTGGATGCATGATGATGGTGGCCTCGAGGCCGACCACATCGTCGCGCAGTTGTGTCATTGAGCGCCACCAGCATTCCTTGATGTTGCGCTTAAGCTCGGCGCCGAGCGGGCCGTAGTCCCAGAATCCATTGAGGCCGCCGTAAATCTCCGAGGATTGGAAAATGAACCCACGCCGTTTGCAGAGCGAAACGATTTTTTCCATCAACTCGCTGGTCTTAGCTTCAGCCATAAGGCCGAGCAGTGTCGAAGCGGGGCGGGAGTTTGTAAATTGAAAACTGATGCATCTCTGGGCTTGCTATTGTTGCAAAAACCGTCAAAGTCACGTCGTCTATAGATACAATTCGACTTCTACATAGAGCCTCCCCTGCAGCCGAGCAAAGTTTCATTCATGGTTTGGTTCGTGAGGCGCGGTTCAGCAATGCAGAGCGAAAAGTATCGGGGACCGATTGGATAACGTTAGAAAACAGATGAGCACAAAATTATTCGTAGGAAATCTTTCGTTTAACACCACGGAAAACGAATTGCAGGACGCGTTCGCGGCACATGGCACGGTCTTGGAAGCGAACCTGATGATGGACCGTGCGACCGGGCGACCCCGGGGCTTCGCATTTGTGACGATGAGCACACCTGAAGAAGCCCAAAAGGCGATTGAGGCGTTGAACGGCAAAGAATTGGGCGGACGGACTTTGACCGTTAACGTCGCACGGCCCCGCGAAGAGCGTCCGGGTGGCGGCGACCGCGGCGGTGGCGGTCGGCGGGGCGGCTACGGCGGCGGTGGCGATCGGGGCGGCGGCCGCGATCGGTACTGATCGCAAACGATAAACTATTCTTGCGTCGGGGCACGTCCGCGTGCCCCGCTTGCTTGTACGTTCCGTTTGTGCCGTTAACGCAGGTCATTGAATCGATTCATGGAGTGGGTTAGGGAATAGGGCGGCTACCCCATTGAAACTTCGACCTGGAGAGTTGCAGGTTCAATCGTAGGGATTTTTTGTTCCTGAACCGGAGGTATTAAGCCGTATGTACGAGGACGAGATGCAAAACATGGGCTCCATCGAGCAGCGGGAGGGCAGCTCGCCGAGCGCGGATTTCGCTTCTGAACCGCGCATTCTCATTGGCAAAGCTGTCGTTTCCGCGCAACCGAATGCGCACGCGATCCTGGCCGAGATTTTCACGATGACGCTCGGAGACGAAACGATACAACTGCTGCCGCAGAAAAACTGGTCGCAACTCGACATTTTTAAATGGAGAGCAAGGGGCCTTTTACCTGCAACCCCTGCGGGTCTGGAGATAGCGTTGGATCATGTGAAAGTCGCAGGAGAGACGGTTTCAACCTGGGACGCGGAAGGTTGCATTAAACTGGAAAAGGCATTCAACAACTGGCTTGCTTTGGAGCGCCGAGCCTTGGAAGAACTGAAGCAAAAGGCCCAGTCACCGAAAGCCGTAAGCCCCACGACAGATACCGACGAGGACTGGGTTCATTTCAAGGTCGAAATGAAGAGCGGCCAGGCACATATCAAATGTTTGGAAGGTAATAAGACCGTCAAAGACGTCGGCCTGAATCCACTTGGATTCAATGCGTTGATCGAACAAAAGCTCATGCGCCGTCCACAATCATTTAAGATCGGCGCTTTGCATGATTGGGTGGAGTTGGATGGGGAACTGTTCCGCGTGAAAGACGGGGAAGAAGGAGCTGCGAAACTGGAGCAGGTGCTCAACGAGCGTTACTCGCCACGACCGGAACCAGGTGGACCACCGGATGTGGTAGTTTTGCCCAACCCGGCATCGCCCACCGGCTTTGACATCCAGTTTCCGGCAACGCCAAATGGGCTGGCCGAAAACCGCCGACAGCACCTAACGGAAACGGCAATTGAGCTGTTGCAAGATCCACGCCGCTGCCGCGTGTTGCGCAAAGGAACGATTGCAAAACTGGCGGCTCCGCATTTGGTGTTTAAACGCCAAACGTCAGATGGCGGCGAACGCAATCTTGCTCCGCGCCCCGACAACACGGTCACCGTCACCAACGAGAATGGCCAAACTAAGATGATCGATCTGAGCCAGCCGCTGAACCTGCTCGAAGTCGACGCCAACGAATTGGCAACCGTGTTCAATCATCCTGCAGTCAACCGGCGCGCCCGTTTCGCGCAAGCAGCCTAGCCTTGGGAGCGCCGGAATCTCTGCCGGCGTTAGCTAGTGCTCCGTAACAGCTACATTTTACAACCGGATCGTGGCTCCCTCTCCCCATCCGATGGGAGAGAGTGAGACGTGAGGGGGACTCCTGACTTCGTCCCCTACAGTCGGCCTAGTGCCCGGCGCAGCAAGCCAGTTCTTTCGAACCACCGGAGAGGCACCGATGCACCGCCAGCGTCTGTTTGGCTTTGCCGGTGCCGGTTGTGGTGATGGTGGTCTCACAGCCTTTGCAGAGGTGGCGCTCGACAATCACTGTGGATTTGGTTGCGCCGCGAGCGGTTGCATCCTTGCGCGTTACATATTCGCTCTTGCAAGCGGGACAGGACATCGTTGGCATGCTGGGCGCAGAGATCGACACACCGGGCTTCAGGAGCAGACTGGCGCCGCCCTTGCCGGTGGCGGTTTCACCGGCCAGGGCCGTAACGACTGTGGCGGCAGAAATGGTGAGGGCAACGGTTAACCCGGCCAGCCGGGTGATTTTCTCATTCGTTTTCATATTCTTTGCTCTATTCGTTCGGATTTTTGTTATCGGCAGCTTTTTCTGCCGCGAAGATTGATACGACGAGACCCTGCCTTTTCCCTCAGTCGGATTTTGGCTTCCACTCACCCTTTTTTGCGGATCGTTAAGGAGATTGGGATGCGGGGGACAGCATACCCTGCTGTTCGGCGCCCACGATGTCGACGCAGTCGTCCTTGGTCAGGTCACCCCTCGAGCGGCGGCGCCGCCGGCGGCCGCAGCCATATTCGACTTGACAAGAGTGTCATTGTGTATTAACTGAGTAATACACTATCCCAAACGAGAAGAACCGGGCCTATGCAAGTGTTTATCAGTTCGAACGACGGCGTGCCCATCTACCAGCAAATTGTAAACCAGGTTAAACACCTGGTGGCGGCGGGCCGGTTGGAACCCGGCGAGGAGATTCCACCGATTCGCGTGCTGGCGCAGCAGCTCGTCGTAAACCCCAACACCGTAGCGCGGGCGTACCTCGAGCTCGAGCGCGAAGGTGTCGTGCACAAGCGGCACGGCGCCGGTACGTTTATCGCTCAGAACTCCAGCACCCTGCCTCACCGCCAAAGACTCAAACTACTAGGCGAGCGGGTTGATGCGCTGCTGGTTGAGGCCGCCCATTTGGACGTCAGCCTCGCTGAGGTCATCGAGTTGATGCGGGAACGGCAGGAGAAACTACGCGCGAACGTATGAAATTCCCATCGCCATCTTCAGCCGAGTCAGTGGTCGCCATGTCGGATCTTTCGCGGAGTTTCGGCGCCAGGAAAGTTCTCGATCAACTGAGCTTGTATGTGCCCCGTGGCTGCGTGTTCGGGTTAGTTGGCGAGAACGGCGCAGGCAAGACGACGCTGATCAAACATATCCTTGGTTTGTTACGGGCCGAGAGCGGAACCGTTCGTGTCTTCGGGCGCGATCCGACGGCGGATCCGGTCGAGGTGCTGGCCCGGATTGGGTATCTTTCCGAGCAGCCGGATCTGCCGGGGTGGATGCGCGTAAGCGACCTGATGCGCTACACGCAGGCGTTTTATCCAGGTTGGGACTCGGCCTATGCGGAGCAGTTGCGGCAGGTGTTCGGCCTGGATCCGGCACAACGACTCCGAACATTATCCAAGGGGCAGCGGGCCAAGGCCGCGCTGCTCGCGGCGCAGGCGCACCGCCCAGAATTGCTCGTGTTGGATGAGCCCAGTTCGGGACTGGATCCGATGGTGCGCCACGACATTCTCGAAGCGATTATTCGCACGGTAGGGGATGAGGGTCGCACCGTATTCTTTTCGTCGCATCTACTGGAGGAAATCGAGCGGGTCTCCGATTACGTTGCCATGCTAAGTGCGGGGAAGCTGGTTCTCTGCGGCTCGCTGGCGGATATTCGGACGCAGCACCGCCGGCTCGTGTTGCATTTCAAGGAAACACAATCCGGCCGCCCTACAATTCCCGGCGGCTTCAACGTCACCGGCTCCGGTACCGAATGGACGGTAACGTGCAATGGGGCGGGACCAGATCTCGCGCCGCTACTCGAACGGTTGGGAGCGAGAATCGTCGACGAATGTTCCCCTTCGTTGAGCGAACTTTTCGTGGCATACGCTGGGCAGCCAGGCGAACCCGCGCCAGCTTAAGTGATTATGCGCACCGCCATTTCCGGTCTGGGCTGGGAAATCTGGGCGCGAAACCGACGCCTGATCCGGTTGGTCGTCGGTATCGTCTTATTCGGCGTGCTGTTCAACGCGGTTTTGCCGGACACTTTTCGAGCGACCAAACCGCTCCGTCAGCAACTCCTGACCATCAATTGCCTACTGATGATTGCTTCGCTGGTGCTGGTGTTTGCCGCGTTCAATTATACGGAACTGAATCCGCAGCGCGACTGGACGGCCTATCCCTATCGCCTGTTTTCCCTGCCGGTTTCGACGTGGTTGCTGGCGGCGGTGCCGATCGGTCTGGGGCTCGTCTCGGTGGAGCTGGTTTATTGGACTTGGTTGAAACTGGTGTTCGTTCGACAGGAGATTCCATTAGCCGGCTGGCTGGGAGTCATCCTCGGTGCTTATCTCGTTTTTTATGAAGTGACCTTGTGGTGCCTGGCGCGTTTTCGGGTTTTGCGGCTCGTCGTGCTTGGCCTTGGCGGAACCAGCTTTATTGGTGTCGCGACGCTGCCTTGCTTTTATGCCTATGTGCCCTCGCCCTGGCTATCCGAACGGCGCCTTAGCGCTGCGGCGGTAGCGCTGAGCGTTGGGGCCTTCGCTGTCGCGCTGAAGTCATTGGGCCTGGAACGCACCGGTGGCGGCCAACGCCGGCGGATCGCGCGCGAGTGGATTGAACGACTGAATGACGTGCTGCCGCAAAGAACGGCCGCATTTTCATCGGCGTCGGCGGCGCAGTTATGGTTCGAATGGCGTCGGTCCGGCTGGTTATTGCCCGCGTTCGTTGGTACCGCCCTGCTGCTGGTGATCGGCCCGATATCCTGGCGCCTGCGTCAGGACTCGGGCGCCGTGGTTTGGATACTGGGCTGGACTTTGGCGATGCCGGTGATTTTGGCGTTGCCGATAGGCAAAGGTTTCTCGAAGGCTGAGGTCTGGTCCGCGGATGTGTCAGTGCGCCCATTCGATGCGGTTCGACCGCTGGCGACAGGCGAAATGGTCGTGATTAAGTTGAAGGTGGCGGCGTTGAGCGCGGTGTTCGCATGGGGGATAATCGTGGTCTTTTTGGCCGCGTGGCTGCCTGGCTGGGCGGATTTGCGCGTGCTCAACTCAGCTCGAATTGGTTTCTGGATGGTTTATCATCACACGGCCGCTCCTCAGTATGCCATAATGGTATTGGCTATCGTTGCGGGACTATTGCTGACGTGGCGCGGGTTGGTGTGCGGCCTCTGGCTGGGATTGTGGGGCCAGCCCAAATGGTTTGTAGCCGTGCCTGCTGCATACGGCGTATTGCTGGTGTTAGCGAATATCATGGTGCTGATGCTGGCACAAGAAAGCGAGACGCACCCGGAAGGCTGGCTGCGGGATCCAAATCGAGCACTGCAATGTTTTCAGTGGCTCGCGGCGATGGCGGTGATTGTTAAAGTTTGGCTGGCGGCTTGGTCCTGGCGCCGAATCACGTCACGACGGCTCCGCCGGTATTTGCTAATCTGGGGGGCAGCGGTCAGTTGCCTGGTGGCTCTCGTGCTGCTGGTTTGGGCGCGTGGGGCCTTGGTGTTGCTGTGCGGCCCGCTGGATCCAATCCGATTCCGGAACACACTTCTGCTGGCAGCGATCTTCGTTATGCCTTTGGCTCGAGTGGGACTTGCGCCTTGTATGCTGGCGAAAAACCGACATGGCGAAAACGCGGGCGAGCAACGCGTCACATGAATCGATTGATGACAGTTGTGGCGGCGGCGTTTACCGGCACTGCGCTCGTGCTGGCTGTCGGCGGGCACAATTTCCGCTGGGTGGATGCCGGCGCGAATTTGTGGCGAATCGCCGAGCGCGGAGAACACGGACCAACGGTCGTTTTCGAAGCGGGCGCGGGTGGGCCGCTCGAGGCTTGGGTGTTGGTGCAACCGGCGGTCAGCCGGTTTGCCCGCACGCTCAGTTACGATCGCGCCGGCAATGGACTGTCGCGTAAAGGCGCGCCGCCACGGGATGCGCTCAACGTAGCCCACGAGCTTCAGTCGTTGCTGCGGCACGCTGGCGCGGCAGCTCCTTATATTTTGGTCGGCCATTCCCTTGGCGGACCTTACATTCGTATGTTTGCCGACCTGTATCCGAGCGAAGTGGGCGGACTGGTGCTGGTTGATCCTACTCAGGAAGAGCTCATTGCCTGGGCGAAGGCGCGAGACACCAATCGCACGCACCAAGCGGAAGCGCCCAGGCTCGATGACGAAGTCGGATGCGCGGCACTGACATTTTCCGAAATCACCAACCGCCAGATTGCTCCGCAGATTCCGGTCGTCCTGATCACTGGCTTGGGGCCGCGCGAACCGCCTGGTTTTCTGAGCCAGTCAATGCGCGATGAATTGCAGAAGGACCAAGACAGCACCAGGGCGGCCAAATTGAGATTTCATCGAGCTTGGGTGGAGAAGTTCACACGGGCGCGGATCATCATCACGGAAAACAGCGGCCACGGAATTCCATTCGAAGAGCCGGACCTGATTGTTGAGGCGATTAAAGAGGTAATAGAGCAGACCGGGCTTTGAACCAGCGCCTTGGGAGCTCACGCCTTGGTGGCCGTCAGGAAGGCCCCGCTGTATGGCCTTCGGTCGTAGCGCAGGTCTTGGCGAAGGCCATTTAGGTCTACGCAACATAACCCTTGCTTCCGGCCCCTTATACTCTACCCAGCAAATTGTAATTGCCCCTGCTGCTGATTTGACCTAGCTGTTAATCAACAGAATCTGAAAGGCAATTTATGTTAATCGGAACCGGATTGTTGATTCTAGTGGCTATCGGCCTGGTGGGCATCATCAGCGTGCTGCTGTGGTTTATCGGCGGCTTCAACCGATTGGTCGCCCTGCGCAACCGCTACAAAAACGCCTATGCCCAAATCGACGTGCAGCTCAAGCGCCGTTACGATTTGATTCCAAACCTGGTGGAAACGGCCAAAGGCTACATCAAACACGAGCGCGGCACTCTTGAAGCCGTGGTGACCGCGCGAAACGCCGCGGCGGCGGCCAACGTCAAGGCCGCCCAGGCGCCGGGTGACGCGGCCGCCATGAAGGAGCTGTCCGGAGCGGAAACCATGCTGACCGGCACGCTTGGCCGGCTTTTCGCCGTGGCCGAGGCGTATCCCGACCTGAAAGCCAACGCCACTATGGCGAGCCTGATGGAGGAATTGACGTCGACCGAGAACAAGGTGGCGTTTGCGCGGCAGGCGTATAACGACGCCGTCATGGGCTACAACACCACGCGCGAGACGTTCCCGACCAACCTCATTGCCGCGCCGTTCAATTTTGCGCCGGCCGAACTGTTTGTGATCGAGCATCCGGAAGAGAAGGGCGCGCCGAAAGTGTCTTTCTAAGATGGATTTTTTCGAACGCCAGGATCGCGCGCGGCGGAGCACGAAATGGCTGGTGTTGTATTTCCTCGCCGGAATCACCCTCGTGGTGCTGGCGGTTTATGCGGCATTGCTTGCGGCGGGCACAGGAATCGGGCTCGCACATCCGCGCGCCATCCGCTACTTCGATAACGGGCAGTTCATTTGGTGGCATCCCCGGCTATTTTTGGGCGTTGTTGCATCGACGCTTGCCATGATCGGCATTGGTTGCCTGTCCAAAACCCACGAGTTAGCGGGCGGCGGCTGCACGGTGGCGGCGATGCTGGGTGGACGTTTAATCAATCCCAACACAAACGATCCGGCCGAGCGCCGGTTGTTGAATGTTGTCGAGGAGATGGCCATCGCTTCCGGCATCCCTGTGCCGCAGGTCTTTTTGCTGCCCAACGAGCACGGGATCAACGCATTCGCCGCCGGCCATTCGACGAGTGACGCCGTGGTGACGGTAACCGCGGGCGCGCTGCAACTGCTCACGCGCGACGAGCTGCAAGGGGTGATCGGCCACGAGTTCAGTCACATCCTGAATGGCGACATGGCCCTGAACATGCGGCTGATTGGCGCGGTGTTCGGCATCATGTGCCTGACGATCATCGGGCGCGTGCTTCTGCAAGCGCAACCGCGCAGCAGCAGCCGGCGCGACCGAGGGGGCATTGTCTATTTGGCTATCCTGGGGCTGGCGCTGATCGTGATTGGCTGGATCGGTGCCTTCTTCGGTCGGCTCATCCAAGCCGCCGTTAGCCGGCAACGCGAATTCCTGGCCGACGCCTCGGCGGTCCAATTCACGCGGAACCCTGCCGGGCTTTCAAGCGCGCTACAAAAAATCGGTCGCTACAGTTTCGGTTCGCATATCGAAGCCCCCCAGGCCGAACAAGCCAGCCATTTGTTTTTCAGCAGCGGCGTGAGCGAATCGTTTTTCGGACTACTGGCCACCCACCCGCCGATCCCGGACCGTATCCGGGCCATCGACCCGTCCTGGGACGGTACCTTCCCGCCGCTTACGAAGGAACAGATGCCGGTGGTGGAAGCCGCTGCCCTAGCTGAACTGGCGGGACATACTTCTGCCCTGGGCGGCGTGAACACTACCGTCGAGCAAGCGCGTGACTTGCTCTTCAGCGATCTCGACGAGCCGCCGCATGATCGGTGTCAGCCCAACCGCAGCGTATTCCCCGCACCGGTCAGCACCACCCCGAGGTCCGTGGCCGTGTTTGCCGGCAATCTCACACCCGCTCACCTTCGTTACGCCGAGAATATCGCTATCCCAGACTCCGTTCGCGCGGATGTGCGCGACCCGCTCGGCGCCAGCGCCGTTATTTATGCGCTGCTTTTGAGCCAGGACGAAGCCGTCCGCAGCCGGCAGCTTGCGGAGCTTGGTGGCGCCACCTCGGATGCCGTGGTTGCGGAAACCACACGTACGCTGCCTGATATCCAGGACCTGGCCACGCACGCCCGGCTGCCGCTAGTGGACCTGGCTCTGCCCGGGTTGCGCCATCTCTCGCCAGAGCAGTTCGGCCAATTCCGTGACGCCGTGCAGAAACTCGTCGAGGCTGACGGTCAGATCGATTTGTTCGAGTACGTGCTGCAAAAAATTGCCTTGCGCCATCTCGAACCGCAGTTTAGCGGCGCTAAGAAGGCGCTCGTTCAATATTATTCCCTCAAAGCCCTGGTGCCGGACTGCGAGGTGCTGCTGTCGCAAGTGGCTTACGTGGGACAGGAAGACGCCGACCAAATCCAGGCCGCGTTTCAGAATGGCGCCGGCTTATTGGAAAATATTGCGCAGGTCGAACTACACTTGTTGCCTCGGACCGACTGCGATTTGGCGCGCGTTGACGCCTCGCTCGACCGGCTGGGCCAAGCCGTGCCGCAAATCAAGAAAAACGTGTTGGACGCCTGCGCCCGCGTCGTCGCTGCCGATGGCGTGATCCAGGAGATGGAAGCCGAACTTCTCCGCGGGATTGCTGATACGCTGGATTCTCCGCTGCCGCCATTTGTGCCGGAAGACCGCGCTGGGTAGGGCAGGGGACGCAAGGGCGAAAGGGACACAGCCGTAACTCGGTAGAGCATAGGCCTGCGCGCATTGATTTCTTACTTGCATGGCTGCCTGATGATATCGGCTTCAGCGGGGGTAAAGTTGGTCTGCGCTTTAATCTGGAGCTGCGCGCAGGAGTAAGCTCTCCATGTTAGGGGTTGAACCTTTGATGGGGTAAAACCTTTTTGACGCCCTGTTTACTATATATTTTGCAAATTCCAAGAAGAACGTTGACGAGCTGGAACACCCGCGCCAAAACTAATCCTGGCTATCCGGTCAATTGACATGAAAAGAATGCAGTTCGATCTTCGCTTGAAATTCCTATTCGGTTTGTTCTGCCTGACGTTGGGGCTGAGGATGGCGTCTGCTGCTGCAACATCCCTGCCCAATATTCTGTTCATTTTTTCGGACGATCACGCCTGGCAAGCCGTCAGCGCATATGGGTCGCAGGTGATCCAGACGCCCAACATGGATCGGCTGGCGAGCCAGGGGATGAGGTTCGACCGTTGCCTGGTGCCCAATTCGCTCTGCGGACCGAGCCGCGCAACAGTGCTGACCGGGACGTACAATCACATTAATGGGTTCTACAATAATACGAATTGCCGTTTCGACGGTTCCCAAACCACGTTCCCCAAGTTGCTGCGCCAGGCCGGCTACCAAACGGCGATGATCGGCAAGTGGCACCTGGAATCTGATCCCACCGGTTTTGATTTCTGGCAAATCCAGCCCGGCCAGGGCCAGTACTATAACCCGCCCATGATTCGGATGGGGGAGCGCATTAGGGTCCCGGGGTACGTTACCGACATCATCACCGACCTGGCGTTGGACTGGCTCAAGCACCGGGACCCATCGAAACCGTTTCTGCTGATGTGCCAGCACAAAGCGCCCCACCGCCCCTGGGAACCCAATCTCAAATACCTGAACCACGACGGCGACCGCACGTATCCGGAACCGCCGACGCTTTTCGACGACTACTCCGGCCGCGGCAAGGCCGAACACGCGCAGGACATGACGATCGCCAAGACCATGAACGACGTCGACTTTAAGCTCACACCGCCGACCGACCTGACCCCCGAACAGCGCCAGGCTTGGAACGCCTACTACGACCCGCGCAACGAAGCCTTCCGCAAAGCCAATCTCGAAGGCAAGGAACTCGTCCGTTGGAAATACAATCGTTATCTGCACGATTACCTCGGCTGCATCAAATCGGTGGACGAAAGCGTGGGGCTGTTGTTGGATTACCTGAAGGAGACCGGCCTCGACCGGAACACGATTGTGATCTATTCGTCCGACCAGGGCTTTTTCATGGGCGAGCACGGCTGGTTCGACAAACGGTGGATTTTCGAGGAGTCGGCACGGACGCCCCTGCTGGTGCGCTGGCCAGGCGTCATCAAACCGGGCAGCGTCAACAAAGATATGGTGTCGAACCTGGATTTTGCCGAGACGTTTCTCGAGGCGGCCGGTTTGCCGATTCCAGACCGGATGCAGGGTCGCAGCCTGCTGCCGTTGTTCCACGGCGAAACTCCGGCCGACTGGCGCAAGAGCTTTTACTACCATTACTACGAACACCCGGCCGCGTGGCACAACGTCGCCCGTCATTACGGCGTCATTACCGACCGCTACAAGTTGGTCCATTTTTACGAACCGGAGTTCAATTACTGGGAGTTGTTCGACCTGAAGCAGGACCCGCACGAGCTCAAGAGTGTTTACGGCCGGCCTGAATACGCCCAGGCTCAGAAGGAACTCGAACAGGAACTCACCCGTTTGCGCGCTGAATTGAAACTGCCGGCCGAGGACCCGCCGGAAAGCCTGATCAAGCCGCCCGCTCCTCGAAAAAAGGCGGCGGCCAAAAAGCCATCAGCGGATAACACAATCCCCTAAGCATGCCGCTCGATTCCGTTTGGCATCGCGAGGAACGGCAGGGGCGCCGTCCCCGGCGTCCCAAATTCTCGCTCATTCGGCTTAATGAACGTTAGTCCATTGACTCCACAAAATGTCGTTCGTAGATTCCTCCGCAGCTTCAGTGGAGGAGTAAGCCTTTATCTCTTGCCCGGAAGGCGTTTGCGCAACAGCGCGATCTGGCCCGTGTGGTGCGCTTCGTGCTCGCAGACATGAAACCACTTGCATAGATTGTTGGTTGGTCCCCAAGGCCAGTTCTTGTCCGGGGCCAGCAGCCAGGCGTCATCTTTCTTGCGGAACTCGGCGAGTGTTTTCTCGCGGACCTCGCGAAGGACGCCGACGTAGTAGTCGCGGTCGTGTCCCTTGATGGACTTGCGGCCGGCATCGCCGAGGTCCATTGCGGCGTCCCATTTCTTCTTTATTTCGTCGGACCAACTGCCCCATTTCATGCCGTCGAAAGTATGCAACCGGTAGTAAGTCTCAGTGGCGGCCAGGTGCAGCATGAGGGCTCCGATGGTGTTCGCATTGGCGTCGAAAAGCGCGTCGAGGTCGGCCTGCGTCAATCCCATGGTTGCCGTGAGCACGCCGTTCACTTCGCGCATCCAGGTGAGCTGCGAGACGAAGGTGCCGACTTGGGGTGAATAGCCGGGCCGCGGCCCGAGAACGTTGGGCCCGGCGGTATCCGCCGGCGCGGCGTCAGAATGCCAGGGCCATTCTGTTAATCCGGCAGCGATGCCGGCTGCGGTTCCACCGAGAAAACTTCTTCTGGTTGGTAATTTGCCACGCCCTCTGGTACTGAGCGCTGCGCGGGTGAGGACGGATTGGTTTCCTAGCTCTTTGGGCATGGACGATTTTCTCACGGGAATCATTAGTTGTCGATCTGGTCTTTAACCATTTTTCAAGTGGAGCCGACATGTGGGGACCGTACCCTATCTTACGGGGGCCGCCTGCATCGTATGTTGTAGCGGTGTGATAGGAAACTGTGAGTTCAAGGTGTTGCTGGTGGACGCATCTTGCACGTGAATGGAACTGCAAAGGCTGCCCGTGCGTGAAACATTTCCTTGGAGCTTGGAATCACTCTGGGGCGATGACATAGCAAAGGTTCGATTTTACCACCACGTCTAATCCTTCGCGGATTCGGTCTTCGGAAATCTC
>CAZUVM010000033.1:0-15580 GCA_964623885.1 uncultured Verrucomicrobiota bacterium | reverse complement strand
CCAATCAACTCAAACACGGCTCCTGGGTTCTCGCAGTGAAGCCGGCTAAGGCAAGCTAAACAACCCCGTGAATAACTTTTATGAAAAACCATTTGTCAGCACAGAGAACTTCTGGGCTACTCTCAGTCGTCCCTCCGGGACTTCATTTTAGCTCGTTCTGGTCGCATAGGACACCGAACGCAAAGGTCATGGACCAGAGCCTGCCGCCGCCGGCACCGAATTCGTCCCTGCGCGAATCGGTCGCGTAGTGGCATCGCGCGTCATAAAGAGTACCCCGTCCTTATGCACAACGCTGTGATTAGTCATTTCGGCGTTCGATGCGCTCCCGACCGAAATGTCTCTTCGAATCCGCCGCGGTTTGGCGAAGGTTTTTGGGCCGATTTTGGGCCTTTTGGTGTCCCGTTTTAGCTGTTGTCATGCGACTAGTGGTGCGCTAAGGTGTCCGTTCGATTTCGTTGTAGAACCGAACTCATTTTATGGCAAAGACCGAAGTCATTCTGACGCATAACATTGTCGGGCTTGGTGGCGAGTCCGACCAGGTCCGGGTCGCGGCCGGTTATGCGCGCAACTACCTTTTTCCGCAGGGCCTGGCGATTCCCCTGACGGGGGCCAACAAGCGCCGTCTCGAGGCGCTGAAGCAGCGGCGCGCCGAACGCGAGGCGCACGAGCTCAATACCATGAGCGAGCTGGCCAAGAGCATTTCCAAACTGCTTTGTGTCGTCACGGTTAAAACGGGCGAGGATGGCAAGATGTTCGGCACGGTGACCTCGGGCATGGTTGCCGACCAGCTCAAGACCCAATTTGAGGTTGCCCTCGATAAAAGGAAGATTCACCTCGACCAGCCCATCCGCGCGCTGGGCGAGTATGAAGTGGAATTGCGTCTGCATCCCAACGTGACCAGTTCGCTGAAGGTGCGCGTCGAGAGCAGCACACCGTTGCCTGCGCCCACCGCCGCTCCGGCCGCGGAAGGTAAGAAGGAAGAACATCCGAGGACCGAGAAGCGCGGTCGCCGGCCTGAGGCTGGCGGCGAAAGGGCAGTCAGAACTGAGAAGGCGCCGGCTGCTGGAGAGCGCAAGCCCCATGCCCCTCGTGCCGAACACGCCGGCAAAGCCGAACCTGCAGGCAAAGGCGAGCGTCCGGCTCGCGGACCAAGGGAAGTTGCGAAGGGCCCAAAAGGACCGCGCCCTGCGCGCGCCGAGAAATCTGCCGAGGGTTCAAACAGGGAATAGCAACGGTTCGCTCCCGAGCGCCTGGGGATGACGCCGACGTTGCGGGCGAGCACCGAATGTTACTCCCTGCAATTGCAGCTTGAGTTTGCGCAGGTGACCGGGACAAATTCCGTGCGAGACTGAACCGAGCGCGGCTCCCAATTCTTTCGGCCGGCACCACGCGCAAACCGCCACCGCGAGCGGAAATTCAACTTGCCGCGCAATTGTCACCGCTTGCTTTCCCAATGCTTCCACAGTGCTGCCGTCGATCACGAGTTCTATTTAACAACGGAATAAACGTGGGCGGCTACTAGAAAAATCCCGGGGGTGCTGGCGGCTCGGTAATGGGTGACAGCGAGTTCTTAACCGCGAATGCATCATTGCTAAGCCGGAACAATTCAGTTTAACCACAGATTCACACGGATAAACACCGATAAGAAGGGCCCCGATCACGGTTTCTAACATGGGTGTCACGATCTTTGAATGGTAGATCCGAACTGGCCACGAGTGTGCTACTGACATTGCAGACAATCTGTGTCCACCCGTGTTCATCTGTGGTTTTCAACTCCATCGATACGGCTAAGAGATTAGGGACGCCGGGACGGCGTCCCTACCAGTTCATTCTCGGCACGGTTGCTTCATACCTGTGCCTACAATTGCGAGATTTTTTTCAGCAGCGCAGTTGTGGATTTGCCGGGCACAAACGGAATGATCATAATCTTGCCTCCGAGTCCCTCGACGGTTCGGCGCTCGTCCTGGTTGATAGTGTCGAGCGTGTAGTCTCCGCCTTTAACGTAGATGTCGGGCCCAGCGTGATTCAAAAACCGCGTTGCCGTGGTCTCCCCAAAAATACAGACGGCGCTAACGCTTTCCAACGCCGCGAGCACCGCGGCGCGGTCGGCTTCGGAATTGACCGGCCGGCCGGGGCCTTTGAGGTTCCCTACAGCGACATCGCTATTGAGGCCGATAAGCAGCGCATCGCCCAGATTACGCGCGTTTTCGAGGTAGGTGACGTGGCCGAGATGAAGCAAGTCGAAGCAGCCATTGGTGACGACCAGTTTGCGGCCCTGGCTGCGCTGCCGCGCCCGCCAGGCCGGCAACTGCTCCCACGTCAACAGTTTCTCGCGGAAATTCACGGGGTTATTGTGGGGAGACGTTGTCCTCGTTGGCAAATGGTTTCAGGCCGTAATTAATGCTCATGATGCCGCCAAGGAAATTGACTACCCGCACGTCTTTCATTCCCAGGCGATGCATGTTTTCAGCGACGCCTTGCTGCGCCGGGTAATGCTTGAGTGATTCCAGGATGTAGGCGTACGCGCTTGCATCACCGGAAAACAGGAGGCCCAAAAGAGGCACAATCGTACGGAGGTACCCGAAGTAAAGCGTTCGCAAAACCGGGTTACGCGGCTTGCCAAATTCCAGGACCAATACGCCGCCTCCTGGTTTGGCGACGCGCTGCATTTCGCGCAGACCGGTTTCCCATTTTGCGAGGTTGCGCAGCCCGTAACCGACGGTGACGATGTCAAACGAGTTGTCGTTGAACGGCAATTGCTGCGCGTCACCTTGCACGAATTCAGGCCGCGACGCGACGCTTCCGGAAGACAGTTTCGACCTGCGTCGGCGGGCTACTTCGAGCATCTCCTCGCTGAAATCCAGACCGATGGTTTCGACGTTGTGCGCGGCGAGCGCAAAGGCGAGGTCACCGGTGCCGCAGCAAATATCGAGCGCCTTTTGGCCGGGCCGAGGTTGAGCCAGGAAAATCAGCTTTCGCTTCCAGACGCGGTGCCAACCCAGGGTTTGGATGTCGTTGAGCAGGTCATAACGCGTAGCGATGCGGGCAAAGAGCTGGCTCACTTTGGCCGCGCGCTGCTCGCCGGGAACGTAGAATCGATTTGGCACGAGCCGAACCAGGTTTTAAGCAAATGTCTCGCGCAGGTACTGGAGGCTGCGCGTGGCAATCGTTTCCGCGCCTTCGGTAAAATCGAAAACTTCGACGGAGACAAAGCCCTCATAGCCGACGTCCTTCAACGCCGCGGCAATTGGGCGGAAATCAATCTTGCCGAAGCCCGGTCCTTTCAAGTTAGGGTCGTTGGCGTGGAAATGGGCGAAGTGCGGCCAGGATTCACGGATGATTTGCGGGATGGGTTTCGCTTCGGAACACATGGCTTTGACATCCAGGATTATTTTGAGCCGCGGGGAAGCCGCGCGCTGAACGAACGCGATCGCTTCGGCGGCGGTATTGATGAAATTGGTTTCCGCAGGTCCCAACGGTTCAAAACACAACGTTACCTCCCGCGCTGCGGCCCGGGCGAGCGGTGCGGCGAAAGTTTCCAGAGCCCAGGTTTGCGCCTGCCCGAGGCTGACATCCGGCATGAGGTTGCGTTGTTTCGGTGAACCGATCACCATTCGGTGGCCGCCAATGTCCGCGCAAAATTCCACCAGAGCACTGAAATAATCCGAGGTTTTTTGCCTGATTGCGGCGTCAGGATGGTTAAGGTACAGGCCTTCCGGCTTGACCAGCAACCAATGAATCCCGGCGATCTCAATCCCGTGCCGCTGCGCCGACTGTCGGATCGCCTCGCGATCGGTCGCCGAAATCTCCAGGACCGAGTTGGCCAGCGTGAACGGCGCTATCTCTACGCCGTCGTAGCCCAACCTGGCAGCATAGGCGAAGACATCGTCCAGCTTCCATTCCTGGAAGATCTCGTTGCAGATCGCGAATTTCATCCGGCCGAAGAGTCGGGGCTACGACCGGTTGATTCAAGAACGTAGTGGCAAGGAAATTGTCTCGATGAGTGAATTTCACGCATTCTGCGTGAGTTTCACGCGAATAGTTTGCCACCGCGCGCAGTTTGCTCAAAAGCGCTGGAGCGCCCGCGTGATGAGTCATCCCCAGTGCCGAAGGATAGAGGCGGCCGATTCGGTGCGGCAAACCTCATTAGAAGTTGCTAAACTGCGTTCGGCATCAATAATGCTATCAGGAACTGAAGGTATGGCGATCGCAAGAAAGTCTGTCTGCGCGCGGGCGTTCAGCCTGATTGAATTGCTCTGCGTTATCGCAATCATCGCGATTCTTGCCGGCTTATTGTTGCCCGCCATCAGCCGCGCCAAAACGCGCGCCACGAGGCTTCAGTGCGTCAATCATTTGCACCAGGCCGGCATCGCTTTTGAAAGTTTCGCGCACGATCACAATGGCCAGTTTCCGATGACGGTTCCCGCCGCCCAGGGCGGTTCATTGGAGTTCGTGCAGAACGCCAGTTTAATTCAGGGACAATTCTATTTTGGGTATCGACATTTTCAGGCGCTCTCGAACGACCTGGTCACGCCCAAGGTAGTCGTTTGCCCGGCGGATACACGCGTGGCCGGGACCAATTTCTCCACGCTCAGAAATGAAAATGTGAGCTATTTCGTTGGTGTCAACGCGGTGCCGGGCCAGGCCAATTCAATTCTGGCCGGGGACCGCAACATCACCAATGATTTTGTCGGAGCCGGTTCAAGTCTGCAACTTGGCGCAGGCTATGCCTTGCGTTGGACCCGTGAACTGCACGAGTTCAAAGGCAACTTGTTATTTGCCGATGCGCACGTTGAAGAAAAGAGCACGCCTTTATTGGTTCCCGCCGGCAACCAAATGCCACCGATCGCAACCCTGGTGATGCCCACTGACACGCCGCCCGGAGGCGGACCGGGCTCTGCCGTGCGAATGGACCCGGGAGCGCTGGTCCCGCCGCCGGAACTACGCGGGTCGATCGATAGTGCGTCGAATAGCCCAACGAGCCAGTCGGCAGGATCCCAACCGTCAGCGCCTCCCGGAGGAATGTCGGTGTCGAGCGGATCTAAACCGATGGCTGCCCTGGTTGGCAGCTTTCCCGAGAGCGCATCTGTGCAGACAGCGCTTCAACGAACGAACGAACCGGCGCCGACCAATGGAGTGGCCGGCCCAACGACGCCCACAAATGAGGATGACGCGCCGCCGAACTTTTTTTCTCAATGGGTTGCCAGCCTCGCGCACGAGTTGCTGCGCAAAGGCGTCTGGTGGTTGTACGCGTTGCTCGTGCTGCTCGTGGCGGCCACATTGCTCGCACGCCGGGTGGCCGCCGGCAAAAAGCTTAAGCCGGGAAAGCGGAACGTGGACGTGGATTAATAGCGTCCCGGGTCGTAACATCCCGGCAGCGTTTCCTGGATTGGCCCTCTTGAATGCTCTTCGGCCGCGGCATACGCTGCTCTGTCATGACCGCGTCAACTTCCTCCCTGATTCGATCATTTCTCGTGTCTCAATTGATCGCGGTGGCCCTGAGTGTTCATGCGGCTGGACCTTACGGAGCTGATAATGGATGGGCGATCGATAATTCCGGACATGCGTTGTTGACGGCGACGGTGGCGAGCAACCTTTGCCGTGGGGAAACCGGCTGGATTCGGATCGAGATGCGACTGATTCCGGGCCACACGAATTGGGACGCGGCAATGATGTCCTATTACGACGCGGCAATTAACAACGCGCGCAACGCAGGACTGCAGGTATTGCTGCTCGTCGATGGTGGCTCGTGGCCGGGGAACCAAAGCGATTGGGAAGCCAATAACTCCGAGAACAACGCTGGTTCGAATGGCGATAACCTTTATGTGGAAGGTTACGCTATGAACGGGTTGCTCCCAATTGTCCAACATTTTCGCGATCGGGTTAAGTACTACGAACTCTGGAATGAGCCCAACGCCTGGACCACGAGTTATGGTGTCGGCGGAACGTTTTTGTACCCGTCAAACTTTGGTTGGCTGCTGACCCGGAGCTGGGAAGCTGTTCACGTACGCCAGCAACTGAGCGATGTGACTTTGTTCTTTGGCGGAGTTTTCGGGCACAACATCGGCGGGATTGCCAGCTATGGCAATGCCGGCGCGCAATACATCGACGACACTTACAGCACAGGCATGAATACGGCCAAAGGCGGATCTTTTGCTTATGCCAGGTCTGCCTATGGAGCTTACCCTGTTGATGGCATCGGCCAGCACATTTACCTCAACCCTGGCAGCCTGGTGACTTCAAATGCATTTAGGCAATATGAAGAGTGGGTGCGGCAGGCTTACACGAAATACGAGGGCAGCAACACTCCCAAGCGCAGTTTTCTGACCGAGTTTGGCTGGCAAACAACCAACAGCTCGAATTCAAGCGGTGTATCGCAATCAGTTCAGGACGCCAACCTGGTGGCGGCGTTCAGCGCTGTTCAAGCTGCACCATATATGCAAATGGCAATTTGGTTCCAATGGCAAGATAACCCGGCCGGCAGCCTTTGGTACGGAGTTGTCGATTCCGCCGGCAGCCCTAAATCATCCTTCTCCGACTATCAGCGCTTTGAGCGATTTGAAGGCATGTTCGCTAGCGGTGCGACGAATGTTGGTATTCAAACGTATTTCAATACCGGCGGACAATCGGCTTTGGGCGATCCTCTCGACCGCGGCCGCGGTGCGTGGGTCTATTCGTATCTGAATGGCTACGCTCAGGACTTTGAGGGTGGTTCACATGGTCGGCTTTTTCTGATGTCATCTACCAATGGAACTTTCGAGTTGAACGACGTGCATGGCCTCTGGAGCTATTACACGACCAACAACGGCTCTGCCACTTTGGGTTTCCCGCTGAGCAACGAGTTTGGTTATGGTCCGGGCACCCGCCAAAATTTTTCTTATGGCTATTTGACCTGGAATGCAGCCGGCGGCGTGCTCTGGTATCCGGCAGGATTCCGCCCCCTTTTATCGGCCAGCCCACGGGGAGTAATGAGTTGGAGCGGCACTTACTGGCTGCAATCGGCCACCAATCCTCCTGGTATCTTTGTCGATGTGCCTGGGGCGACGAGCCCGTACACGAACCGACTCTCAGGAATGGCGCCGGAATTCTACCGTCTTAGAAATTGAAACAAGCGAGGGGGCTTGCTCGACTCCGGCACTCACACCCCTTACCTTCCGCGCGATGCCTTTAACCGCGCACGTGTGGATTGGCGGGACTGAGGTCCGAAACTTGATCCTGGCCGGGCTTGCCCTGCTGCTGGCAGTCGTAGCCTCTGGGCACGCCATTCTCTATAAACGCGATCCGCGCGCGGCTATTGGCTGGGTAGGTTTCATCTGGCTGGTGCCGTTAGTCGGCCCTTTGTTCTACTTCATTTTTGGGGTAAATCGTCTGCGCCGACAGGCGGTCTCGTTGCGGAGCCGCCTGGAACGCTACCGAACCGAGCTCGTTCATCCTGAATGTCCTCCCGACGAATTGCAGCGACATCTCCCCAAACATACGGGCCATTTGCACATGCTCGCGCGAGTGGTCGGCGGAGTGGTCGAGCGCCCATTGCTCGCGGGCAATCGTATCGAGGTCCTGGTGAACGGCGACGAGGCGTATCCGGCGATGTTGGACGCTATTGCCCAATCCCGTCAGTCACTCTCACTGGAGACTTATATTTTCGATCGCGACGAAGCGGGTTTGAAGTTTGTGAAAGCCCTGGGGGATGCAGTGCGTCGCGGAGTTCAGGTGCGGGTTTTGATTGATGCGATGGGAGCCCGTTACTCCTTTCCGAGCATTCTCCATGCGCTGCGTCGCGAAGGCGTGCCCTGCGCTACGTTCCTGCCGTATTTCACTTTGTGGCATCTGATGTCGCTGAATCTTCGCACACATCGCAAAGTCCTCGTTTGCGACGGGCGGCTGGCATTCACCGGCGGCATTAATATCCGCGCGGGCCATTGTCTGGCGCAGAATCCCAAAAGTCCGGTCCAGGATTTGCATTTTCGGGTGCAAGGCCCGGTTGCCGGACAGCTCCAGGAAGTCTTTGCGGATGATTGGCAATTCACGACCAAGGAATCCTTGCGGGGCGAGACCTGGTTTCCCAATCTGGAACCGGCCGGTGATGTGCCGGCGCGCGGTGTGCCGGATGGTCCGGACGAAGACTTTGAGAAACTGCGCTGGACGCTGCTGGGTGCACTCGCGATTGCGCGCCATTCGGTTCGCATTGTGACGCCCTACTTCCTTCCAGATCAGCCCGTCATTTCGGCTTTGAATCTCGCCGCTCTGAGGGGAGTTCAGGTTGAGATTCTCTTGCCGGCTCAGAACAATCTGCCGTTCCTGCACTGGGCTTCGCGCGCGATGTGGTGGCAAGTGCTCCGGCCGGGTTGCCGCCTCTGGCTCACCCCGCCGCCTTTCGATCATTCTAAGTTGATGGTGGTTGACGATTGTTGGGTGCTCCTCGGCTCGGCCAATTGGGATGCGCGAAGCTTAAGGCTGAACTTCGAGTTTAACCTGGAGTGTTATGACCCGGCATTGGCCCGAAGCCTCGAGCGATGGTTCGAGGCCAAGCGCCAGCCGGCGCATCTGGTAACCCGCGAAGAAGTCGACAGCAGGAAGCTTCCTGTCCGGTTGCGAGATGGCCTCGCCCGTCTAATGACGCCCTATCTGTGACCCCAGGAAAAGGGCCGCTGTTTCCTGCGTCACTACTGTTCCCCAATGATCTTGGCCCGTTCAGCGTGATACTGCTCCGGCGTGATCTCGTCCGCTTTGTATTTTTGGAGCAGCGACTGCAAGCGCTGTTCCTTGTCAGCCGAAAGTCCTGAGGGTGGGCCGTGCAGGGCAGGGAAACTTGCCATCCGGTCCGCCTTCGTATGGGGCTGGGGCTTGGGGGCGGGCGGAAGCTTTTCGCCAGGCTGCATAGAATCAGAGGCCAGCGATCCCGGCTGCGGTTCGGTCTGCTGCATTTTCTGGCGCATAGCATCCCGAGCCTTAGCGATAACTTCAGGATCGGCAGGCGTAGGAACAGCTTCGGTCTGCGCCGGAGGTTGAGCGCTCGACATCGCAGCCGGCGCAGGTGCAGCAGCGGCTGGCGCTGGTATCGGTTGTGGCGGCGGGACAGCTGCTGAGACCGCCGCAGGAGCAGGGGCCTGAGAAGCCGTCGCTACGGGTGCGGCTTGAGTCGCAGTCGCTGCAGGGGCCTGCCCTTCAAGCTCGATGGTTTTCTGGCGCATTGCGGCGCGCGCTTTGGCAATTGTTTCGTCGTCCAGCGGTGTCGGTACTACCGTTGTCGTTGAAGCCGCAGGCGCTGCGACCGGCGGAGGTGGTGCGGTTGGCGGCGGGGTAGCAGCCTGGACCGCAGCAGGAGCCGCGGCGGGGGCGACAGCTGCTGCCGGTGGCGGAGCAGGCACGGGTGCGGGTTGCGCGGTTGTTGCGGACGGGGTAGGTGCGGGAGCTGCCTCCACTGGTGGCGTGTTCAACGTCTGCATTTTGTCGTGCAGAGCATTCCTAGCCTTATCAATATCGGCACTATTAGCCCGGCTTGGCTGAGAGGCCGCGGCAGCGGTAGGAGCGGTCGCAGCCGGCGCTGGGGCAGCTTGAGCGGCGGGAGCGGTCGCAGCCGGCGCCGGGGCAGCTTGAGCGGCGGGGGCAGATGTGGGAGCCGGTGCGGGTGCGGGGGCCTTCTTTGGTTTACTTGGTGCGGGAGCGGGTGGTTGCGACGGTTGCGCGGGAGTGTTCTCCTGGACCTTCTTCTCTAAAGCTTCGCGCGCTTTGGCTTGGATATCGGAATCGTCTGCCGCGCGAATAGTCAGGGGCCCAGTCGCTACACAAGCGGCCAACAAGAATTTTGCAATCCGCATAGAAACAGTCTTATGGAAATCGCTTGCCGATGCAACAGGATTCATATCCGCCGCCACCGCAAACTAGCCCTGGAAAAGGTTCCGCCAGGTATTTTGCCAGGGGTAAAAGAATACCGAACGGAACAAAATCCGCCGGACACGGCTGCGGCTTACTTTCAACCGGTGCAGCGGATCCAGTACCGGGCCAGTTCGCAGTAGAGCGAGCGTTTCGTTGCCAATCAACAGCGGCCAGGCGCAAGCAAGCCGCAGACGCATACACTTCCGGGGCAAGGCGTTGGTGTAAGCCCATCCTGCTTTAAGATGCCCGCCGGCCTGGTCCAGCCAGCGATTGTACGCAGGCCGCAGACGAGGTTCGTTGTCAGTTTCCAACAGGTCGGCCGGCTGGAGCCCGGTCGGTTTCACGGTCTGCGCAGGCAGATAGCAGCGGCCCTGGCGCAAGTCCGCCGGGAGATCGCGCAGGACATTGACCAGTTGCAGGCCTTTGCCGAAACGTACTCCGTTAGCCAGCAGCACCTGCTCATCGAGTACCACTCGAGGAAATAAGTGAGAGCGGCATATGCGCGTCCAGAACTCACCTACACAACCCGCTACTCGATAGGTGTAATCGTCCAACTCGGCGTCCGTCGCCAACGACACGATATGCTCCGCAGACGCATCAGCAAAACGACGTAGGTCCAGTTCCTGTCCGCTTGTGATTGTGTCGAGCACGGCGCGAACCAATTGTTGATCCGCAGCGCTCAACGTGTTCAGCGCGGCGATACCTGACTCGCATTTCTCAAGTAGTCGTCGTTCGGCCGTCGAGCCTTGCTGACGTGTTAATTCGCCCAACTCAAGGGCAGCCTGCCGTTTGCCTTGAATGCCATCCCGCAGCGCTTGCAGAGCGTCGAGGCGCTGTGTGAGAGGCACCAATTCCGTATCGGCGATCGTATCGGTGGTCCTCGCCAACAAGTAAGCGAGGCCGATTTGGTTGCGAATCCCGGACGGCAATACACGCAAGGTAAGATAGAAGGAGCGCGACACGTCGCGCAGCAGACTCGGCGAAAAAAGAGGGGCACTCATTGGCTGGGCTACAGCGCGTCGGCTGCGCCCTTACAAAGCGTTTCTTAATTTCAACTGCTTACCCCAACGCTTCAGTTGTTTTTTCACCTCATTGCTTCCAGGCGCGCCGGTGATTGCTCGTCGGGTCATGGCTTGCTTGAGGTCGAACAAACGCAATGCATCGGCATCGAACTTGGGTTGGGCTGCACGCAACTCATCAAGACTAAGCTGGTCGAGCGTTTTGCCCAGGTGCTCTGCTTTCGCCACCAGCGCCCCAACAGCGTGATGGGCATGCCGAAAGGGAACGCCCTTGCGCACTAGGTAATCGGCCAGGTCGGTCGCCAGCAGCGCAGGGTCGCCGGCCGCGGCCGCACAAGCGGAACGGTTGACACGCGTGTTTTCGAGCATGGCCGCGCAGATGCGTACGGTAGACCGTACGGTGTCAGCCGTGTCGAACAGCCGTTCCTTGTCTTCCTGCAGATCCCGGTTGTAAGTCATCGGCAGTCCCTTCAAGAGGGTGAGCAGCGCCACGAGGTTGCCTATCGCGCGACCTGTTTTTCCTCGAGCCAACTCGGCGACATCCGGATTCTTTTTCTGCGGCATTAGCGATGAACCCGTGGTGTAGGCATCGGCAATTTTGATGAAATTAAATTCGGAGCTGGCCCAAAGGATCAAATCCTCTGCCCACCGCGAAAGATGAACCGCGATCAGAGCGGCACTGGCGCAAAACTCGACCGCAAAATCCCGGTCGCTCACCGCGTCCATCGAGTTCTGAGCCACACGTGGCCGGCCGCGGGAATCAACAAAACCTAATATGCGGGCAACGAACTCTCGATCGAGCGGGAGAGTGGTCCCGGCCAGCGCCCCGCTTCCGAGCGGGCAAACATTCAGGCGGTCGCGACCTTGCTGCAACCGTGCGAGGTCGCGCGCGAGCATCTCCACATAGGCCAACAAATGATGCGCCAGGTAGACTGGTTGGGCTCGTTGAAGGTGGGTGTAGCCGGGAATGATAACCGCTGACTCTCTCTGCCCCAGATTTACCAGTGCTCGTTGCAGCGCGCGGATGTCTTCCGCTAATCCGTCAATTTCATCCCGCAACCACAGGCGCATATCCAGCGCGACCTGGTCGTTGCGCGATCGGCCGGTGTGGAGTTTTGCGCCGGCCGGCACTCGCCGGGTCAACTCCGCCTCAATGTTCATGTGAACGTCTTCCAAGGCGCGATTCCAGCGGAATTTGCCTGCAGCGATTTCTCGTCCGATGTCTTCGAGGCCACTGAGGATAGCGCCCCGTTCGGCACGAGTCAGCAACCCGACCTTATGCAACATGGTGGCATGCGCCTGGGATCCGCGAATGTCCTGACGCCATAGCCGCCAGTCGAAGGAAATCGATTCCGTGAACTGAGCCACGTCGGCTGCCGGCCCGCTGCTAAAGCGTCCGCTGCGTGAAACTGGAGAGGTCTTTTTCATGACCGTAAACGGGCCGAATGTGCACCCAAGGTCATCGAAAGTCATGGGCAAAAAAGGAATTGTCCCTGAATGGCGACTATGGAAAGGTGGGTGGAACCGATGAGCGAATTCAAGTTTGCCTGTCCGGTTTGCGGGCAACATATCACGGCTGACTCTGCCGCGAGCGGCACGCCGCTCGAATGCCCGACTTGTTTTCGCAAAATAGTTGTTCCGCAGGCTCCTGCGGCCGGCGAATCCAAATTCATTCTTTCAGCCGCCCAGGCGGACAAACCGCGTCCTCAAACCGTTGAAACTTCCTCCGGCTACGTGCCGCGTTCCTCATTGCCCAGCGCGCTGCCGGCGGTGGTGTTGCTGGTTGTCCTGCTTGGCCTGGGAGCGGGCGCCTGGTTTCTGTTCGGCGACAAAATCCGCGCGTGGATCAAACCGCCACCGGTAGCCACGAAACAGCCAGCCAAACCGAAGCCGCCACCACCGGTCGTCCGTCCGATCCCCACAAACACAGTTTGGACGCTGCAATTGACCAATGCGATCCTGCCGGAGGGTGTTGCCGTTGGCAGTTTGCGCGGCAGCGGTTTTCTTTGTGACCGCGCCGTCTTGCAAGGTGGCAACCTCACCCTGCGCCAGCCCCATAGCGGAATGATCGATCTGGGTGTCACAATCCAATTGCCCGTTTGGCAGGGAGAACAATGGAGCGGCAAAACCATCGAATTGACGCCAGAACAACCGCCACCGGTGCCGCGAGTAGTTCTGCAATGGCGCAACGATCAGGACAAAACCTCGCGCCAAAATATCACCAATGGTTACGCGCTTAAGCTGAGCTTCGGCCAGGCCGCCGCCGGCCGAATTCCCGGGCGCCTGTACCTGGCCTTGCCGGACTCGAACAAGAGTTTTGTTGCTGGAAGTTTCGATGCTGAGATAAGGCGACAATCCCCGCCGAAGCCGCGTACGCCCAAGCCGCCCGGCTGAAGCGATTGCACCACTAATGGTCACCAATAAACACTAATTGAAGGGAGCAGTGGCAAACTACCTTGCGCTGTGTGAGTGACCTTCCTGGAGGGTGACATTTACTGGTCCGCTGCAAATTCGATCACGCCCAGGTGAATTCGTGTTAATTAGCGTCGATTAGTGGTTCCTAGCTGCATCGATTAGCTGAATTACCGGCCCAATTTCCGTTGCGTTTTCGTCTTCTTGGCCCTTAATTACGCCCGATGAAAATTGTATTGGCTTATTCGGGCGGGTTGGACACGTCAGTGATTCTGTCCTGGATAAAGGAGACCTACGACGCGGAGATCATTGCTTTTTGCGCTAATATCGGCCAGGAAGAGGAACTCAAGGGACTGGATGCCAAAGCCAGGAAGACGGGTGCGAGCAAATGTCACATCGTGGATTTACAGGCCGAATTTGCTCGCGATTTCATTTTCCCGATGATCCAGGCGGGCGCCATTTACGAAAGCCAATACTTGCTCGGTACCAGCATTGCTCGCCCGTTGATTGCCAAAGGCATGATCGAAGTCGCTCGCCGCGAGAAAGCCCAGGCGCTGGCCCATGGCGCGACCGGCAAAGGCAATGACCAGGTGCGGTTTGAGTTGTCCGCCGCCTGTCTGGCTCCGGAGTTGCAGGTGATCGCACCCTGGCGCGAAGCTCGCTTTCGGGATCAGTTTCCCGGGCGAGCCGAGATGATCGCTTACTGTGCCGATAAGAAAATTCCGGTTCAGGCCTCGGCGAAAAAGCCCTATTCCATGGACCGCAATCTCCTGCATATCTCGTTCGAGGCCGGCATTCTTGAGGATCCCTGGATGGACGCCTTTGCACCGGGCAATAAAGACATGTTCAAGCTGAGCGTCGCGCCCGAAGACGCGCCTGACAAACCGGAGTACGTCACTCTCGAATTCAAGCGCGGCAATTGCATAGCTGTGAACGACAAAACGCTCGATCCGCTCGGAGTGATGAGAACGCTCAATCGCCTCGGAGGCAAACACGGCGTCGGCCGCGTCGACCTCGTCGAGAACCGCTATGTGGGCATGAAATCCCGCGGCGTGTATGAAACTCCGGGCGGCGCAATTCTGCACTTCGCCCATCGGCAGATGGAGACTCTCACGATGGACCGCGAAGTCATGCACCTGCGTGACTCCCTGATTCCGCGGTACTCGGAACTTGTGTATTACGGTTATTGGTTCGCTCCTGAACGTCTGGCGCTTCAATCGCTGGTCAGTGAAAGCCAGAAAAACGTGACCGGCACAGTGCGCGTGAAACTTTACAAAGGCAATATTATGTGTGCCGGCCGCAAGTCCCCGGTGAGTCTTTACAGCCCGGCCATTGCAACCATGGAAGCCGACCCGACCAAAGCCTACAACCAGGATGACGCTACGGGCTTTATCCGGCTCAATGGGCTGCGCCTTAAAGTGGGGGCGCGCGTGCACCGGAAATACCGATAAAAACCGCAGGCATTGGCGGTTGTCTGCCTGAGTCAAGCCATTTGCAGCTTGAACTCCGATTTCCCCACGCTTGCGCTACCCTGCTTCCCGTGGAAGACTAGCAGTCTCATTTATGGTTCAAACGACGGAAACAACGCGCGGTCTTGAGCCCCAGCTCGAGAATTTCGAGCGCTTCGAGCCAAAAGCCAAGCACCCCGCCTGGGTGTTCCCATTACGCAAGGCGGGGCTGGCTCGCTTTGCCGAGTTGGGCTTTCCAACCTTGCAAGATGAGGATTGGAGATTTACCAACGTTGCCCCCATCACGCGCCTGCCGTTCAAACCGGTTCTGGAACCGGCGACCCCGCGTGTTCCGGCTGATTTCATTGCGGGCGCGACTTTCGGCAGCCTTCCTGCGTGCCGGCTGGTGTTCGTCAACGGCCATTTTGCTGAAGAACTCTCTTCAACGCCGCAGGACAAGGGAGTGGTTGTGCAGAATCTGGCGACGGCATTGATTGAACATGAGGAGGAGCTGAAACGTTTCCTGGCGCAGGAGGCGCCGGATCAGAGCAATCCATTTCTGGCGCTAAATACTGCTTTCTTTCAAGACGGCGCCTTCGTGCACATTCCTCGCGGCAAGGTAATCGAGCAACCGATCCACCTGCTGTTTATCGCTACCTCCAGGGAAACGGGCGCCACCTTTCATCCACGAAACATCATTCTCGCTGGCTCTCGCAGTCAGGCGACGGTGCTGGAAAGCTACGTCCGAACTGTTGATGCTGCCTATTTCACCAACACCATGACGGAGTTGGTCTTAGAAGAAGGTGCCGTGCTCGAGCATTGCAA
>CAZUVM010000032.1:0-11265 GCA_964623885.1 uncultured Verrucomicrobiota bacterium | reverse complement strand
GCCATCCTGAAAGGATGACAGCGCTCAGCCCAGGGTTGCGACGAAGGAGCTACCCTGGGTCGGACGTGGGTAGTGGCGTTTACCCTGAAAGGGTTTGAGCGGCGGAGGTTCAATCGGGCCATTCCCACGCGTAACCACCGTCCTCCGTTCCATTAATCCAGTAATCCACAAATCCAGTAATCCAAAAAAACACAATGCAAACATCCGAAACTCCCGCATCCTGGACGGCTATCCCATCGTCTGGACCGACGTGATGCAGCCCTACGGCACCGCCGCCGCCCAGGACAAAGCCATCGCGGTTTTCGGCGCGCTGAACTACTGGTGGTTTGGCGAGCACGGTTCCCCCCGCATCGACACGTCCGACCATGTCTTCTTCGCCAACGACCAACTCGCCGTCCGCTGCATCGAAGAAATCGATTTCGATTATTGTGCAGTGGACGCGACGGCAGCACTCCTCACCGCCGCCGCCTAGCGCAGTGGCGCGGGCGTCCGGCCCGCAACCGCCGTGGGCGTCCCGCCCCCGGCCCACGCACCATGCACACACTCAAATGCCAGCACTGCGGAGGCCAGTTCCAAGCAGACTCGCGGCGGGAGCGCTTCTGCTCGCCGCGCTGCGCCTACCGCGGCCACAAAATCGCCAGCTTCCACAAGTGGAAGCCCGCCACATATGACTACATCCCCAACCACTGCAACATGGCCATGCTCATCTTTCAGCAAGGCGATGCCTGGTAGCCCGCCACCACTATCGCAACCTCACCCGCAAAAGCACCATTGACGCGAACAATTAACTGAAGTGAAATTCAAGGGCGATGATTGCGTAGTCACCAACATAAATTCGCTTATCAACACGTCGTCATCATGGGCACAGCCATCGTCCTTCCCGACATTCGAAAAACACGACGAAGGTAAATAAGGAGTTTGACCGCGTCAGCCTTACGAAAGGTACTACCAGCCCCAACCCGCTCACCGCTTCCTAACAAAATTTGGCCCCCAATTGTAATTGCATCATACGGTTGGACGGGGCCAAAGTCGGGGAAACTCGATTCAGGTTTATGGAAACCGGGGAACAGGTTCCAACCAGTATTCAGGCGAGACCTTTATGCGCGGCCAAAACGCTCAAGGGCACCCCATGCAAAAACTACGCCAAGGCCGGTTCCAAGTATTGTGGGCGTCACATTTTCAGCAGAACGAGCAATGCCCGTTGGTTTGAAAATACTTGGTTTCAATTGCTGGTTCTTGTGCTGGCGTTGGCTGGTGTCGGGGTGACAATTTATTATGGACGGACAGGGGCAACAAAAGAAGCACAGGATCAGCAAACGGAAATATTGCGGAAAGAAAAGGACGAATTAGAATCGTTCAAACCCAAACTAAAACTGATGGTCAATGGCACATTTCTTGACGAAAACGACATACTCAGAATCACAAATTTAGCACCTTCGTTGCACTTAGAGGTTCAAAACATCGGCATCCTGACGGCGGAACATGTGGCAATTCATGTATTCAGCCCATTAGACGAGACTAACGTCATTGCAAATGGTTGGAACTGGGGCGGTAGAGGCGGTTGGCGGAACGTAAATATTAACGTCAATGGCCAGCTTCATGAGGAGCGGAGAGACCAAGGGCACTGGTTCCTGCCTCCAGAACCAAGTGTTCCGTCCTACGGCAGGGTAGCACCTGTTACACCATTCATCATCAAAACAAATTACGAGGCCGTAGTAATGCCGATTAGCATTGTGATCTATGCGGACCGGGGAAAGAGACAGGAATATTTAATATGGCTCGTTGATCCAAAATCACTGAGCTATGTTAATATACTTCCTGGTTCGGGCACGAAAATCAAATACCCAACAGGCGAATAAGATCGGCTTTGTCGGTTCCTAGGGGGCCCTTTCCACCCGAGCAGCGGGCAGAGTGCTGCTGATAAAACTGCGGAACGAGATCCTTGCCGCACCGCGAACAAGCAATTCGGCGCCGAAGGTCGATAGGATCATCTTGCACCTCGCTTCGCACGAATGGGATCGGATACTGAATGAACTTCAACAAATCGTCCAACAAAAGGGCGGCTAACCACCGAAGCCAGGGGACCCCGCGAGTCTGCTCTATTTGCGTATCATGCGACTGGCGCGGGGCTCGTTGCTCCGGAACGTTAAAATTTTCTGTCCCCAATTTTCCTGCCATTCGCTGCGCCCGACCGGCGGCCCATTAATCCATCAATCCACCAATCCATGCTCACCCAACTCACCACCATCAAAACCCGCCTAGCCATCCCTGACTCCGACACCACATCCGACGCCCTGCTGACCAACGCCATCAAATCCGTCTCCACCCGCTTCGACAAGGAAACCAATCGCACCCTGGCCCGCACGGTTGACGCCACGTTCGAGTTCGATCCCGGCGACACGCACCTTTCCCCGCCCTGCTACCCAATCGAGTCCGTCTCAAAATTCGAAACGAAGACCTCCGAGTCCGATGGCTGGCAGGAGATCCAGCCCATGCCGGCGTACATGACCCGTTACGGCTCGGTGATCTCGCTTCCACCCGGCGCCATCCAGCACCCAGTATCAAGTACCCAGTATCCAACCGCCCGCCTCACCTACACCGCCGGTTACGTCCTCCCGGGCACCACGGCCCAGCCCGGCCAGACCCCGCTTCCACCAGACCTCGAGCAGGCCGCCGTCGAGCAGGTCGCGTTTTGGTTCCAGAACAAGGATCGCCTCGGCCTCAAAACCCACTGGCCCAGCGGCGACGCCTACCGCCAGTTCGCCACCCAGGACCTTTTAGAATCAGTCCAGGCCGTCCTCGCCCGCTACCGCCGCTGGTCCATTTGAACCCGCGCCTAGCGCATCCCGCATCAACCATCCGTTATACAGCACCAGCATCTGCCCGTCCTGTCCCATTTCGCGACACTGAACCTGCCGGCGCAATCTGCGCAGATTAATACAGATTCCCTTTACCACATGGCACAGAGCTTGCAGTTCCACTTCTGCAAGGCCGCTCTTCGGCCCTGCGCGGACTGCTCCGCGTGATTGCTGTGCCTAATAAAACGTGAGTGATAAAAAGAACACGCAACTGACCACGTTCACCCGCGTGGTGATGCTCACCGCCGTTTACTTCATGGGTGGATTGCTGGGCAAACAAGCCTCGTTCCTCTCCGGCAGCATTGCCCTGGTGTGGCCTCCTTCCGGCATCGCCCTGGCCGCCATCCTCCTATTCGGCTATCGCTTCTGGCCCGGGGTGGCCCTTGGCGCGGTCCTTTTTTCCCTGATCGACGGCGTGCCGTTCGGCTTCTTCACCCTCGGCACGGCCATCGGCAATACCGTCGGCTCAGTCGTTTGCGCTTTCCTGCTGAACCGCTTCGTGCAATTCGACCCGGCCATGGAGCGCACCCGCGACGTGACCGGCTACATCGGCCTGGCTTGCTTCCTCGGCACCACCGTCAACGCCACTTTCAACGTCGTCAGCCTCGTCTATGCCGGCCAGGAATCCTGGGATTCGCTCTTCCCCACCGTCCTGGAATGGTGGGTGCCTAATGCCCTCGCCGGCTTGGTGATCGCCCCGTTCATCGTCGCCTGGGCCAGCCGTACCACCGTCCAATGGACACCGCGGCTCTTTATCGAAGCGGCCATTTGCGGCGTCGGCCTGTTGTTCGGCACGTTGACCTCCTTTAACTCCTGGTTCGTTTACGGCATCCAGAATTATCCGCTGGCTTACCTCCCCTTCCCGTTCCTGGTTTGGGGCGCGCTCCGATTCGGCCAGCGCGGCGCCACCTCCGGCACCTTGCTCGTGACCGCCCTCGCCCTTTACTCGCTGCTCAAACGACGCGGTCCCTTTGTCGCCACCAACGAAACCGAAAGCCTCATGCTGATGGGCAGCTACATCGGCATGCTCGCCATCACCAACCTGCTGCTCGCCGCCGGCGCCGCCGAACGCCGCGTCGCCGAGAAGGCTGTCGCCTCCAGCGAGAAACGCCTTCGGGCCGTTGTCGAGGACCAAACCGATCTCATCTGCCGCTTTGATGGCGAGGGCATCCTCACTTTCGTCAATACCGCTTACTGCCAGTTCCGCGGACGCACCCGCGAGCAACTCATCGGCTCCAATGTCCTGCACGACCTCTGTGCCGAGGATACTGATGTTCCCCTCAGTTTCTTCCGTGCCCTGCCGACCGATAAGCCCGTCATCTCTTTCGATCACCGGCTCGTTGGCCCGGATGGCCAAATCATGTGGCAGCAGTTCACCGTTCGCCGCCTCTTCAGCGGCAAAGGCGAAACCATCGAATTCCAGGCCGTCATCCAGGACATCACCCATCGCAAACGGTCCGAAGCCGCCTTGCAGGAAGCCAAAGATGCCGCCGAGGCCGCCAATCGCGCCAAGAGTCAGTTCCTGGCCAATATGAGCCATGAATTGCGTACCCCGCTTAATGCGATCATCGGCTTCTCTGAAATTCTCGCCGACCAAACCTTTGGCGAGCTTAACGCCCGCCAAACCAAATACGCCAATCACATCTCGAACAGTGGACGCCAACTCCTCCAACTCATTAACGACATCCTCGACCTCTCGAAAGTGGAGGCCGGCCGGATGCAACTGGTCTGTACTCGATTCAGCCCCGCTCACGGCATCTACAATGTCCTGGCCATCGTCAAAGCGCTCGCGAGCAAAAAAGGCATCAATGTGGTCGCTGACGTTTCCGCCAACCTCCCCACCTGGGTCGCCGACGAAGCGAAATTCAAACAGATTCTCTATAATCTCCTGAGCAACGCCATCAAGTTCACCCCGGATGGCGGCGAGGTCCGCATTGCGGCACGCCTCGACCCGGCCGCAACCGCCGCCAACTCCGACCGCCTCGTTGTTGCCGTCTCTGATACCGGCATCGGGATCCACCCTCGCGACCAGGAACGCATCTTTGCAGAGTTCGAACAGGTCGACTCCTCCTACGGCCGCCAGCAACAGGGTACCGGCCTGGGACTGTCCCTCACCAAACGCCTCGTCGAGATGCACGGCGGCGCTATTTCCGTCCAAAGCGAAGGCGCCGAAGGCAAAGGCAGCACCTTCACTTTCTTTATCCCTGCCAACCTCCAGGAAACTAAAACCGCCAATCCGCCAAACGCTCAGGCAATTCCGCCGTCCGCCTCCCCAGACCCTGCAACAACTCCTCAACCGGCATTAGCGCCGGCTCCTGATCTGGCTGTACCCGCATGAATCCTCGAATCCTGATTATCGAAGACAACGAACTAAACCTCGAACTCGCTTCCGACTTGCTCGAACTCAAGGGCTTCGTTGTCCTCCAGGCCCGCAGCGCTGAAGCCGGTCTGCGGCTCGCCCACCAAACGGCGGTGGACCTTATTCTCATGGACCTCAGTCTCCCCGGCATGGATGGCCTGGCTGCCACTCGCGAGCTCAAACAGGATCCCGCCACCCGGCACCTGCCCATCCTTGCCCTTACCGCCCATGCCATGCGCGGCGATGCCGAAATCATCGCCCAGGCAGGTTGCGATGGATACCTCACCAAACCGATCGATACCCGTGAGTTCGGCAACCAGGTCCTCGCTTTCCTCACCTCTGCCCGCAACCGCGCCGGCGCGCTAACTGCCGCTTGAGCCCATCCGCCGCCACCGTCACCCACGCATCACATTTCACGCATCACCCACTACATCTCACGTCTTACGTTTCACGCCTCACGCATTCATCGACATAGTAATCCACTAACTCCACCTGCCTGGCATCCTGAATCAGAATTCCGAATTCCAAACTTGCCTTATGCCCACCAGCCTTTTGTCCCGTAAACCTTCTACCCTAAAAGCAGGAAACTCCTCAACGACCACCTTCACTCGCAAAGCAGCCAGACCCGAACCGGAACCTCGATCTGTCGAGATAGCCTCCTCCTCATTGTCCTCCCCTGCTCGCTGCCTTGGCCACATCATGATCGTGGATGATGAAGAACCCAATCGGCTCCTCCTGCGCGACCCACTGGAACACCATGGCTACGAAGTAACCGAAGCCGTCAGTGGGGTCGACGCCTTGCGCCTCATCGCTCAACGACCGCCGGATGCCATCTTGCTCGATGTCATGATGCCGCGGATGGACGGCTTCCAACTCTGCCGCCGGCTCAAGATGGACCGTCAGACCGCTCATATCCCCGTCCTCCTCGTCACCGCACTGGCCGATCGCAAAGAGCGCTTGCTCGGCATGAAAGCGGGCGCCAATGATTTCCTCAATAAACCCGTCGACTTACAGGATCTCGTGCTGCGCGTCGGCAATGCCGTTTACGCCAAAACCCTTTACGATCAACTCCTGGCCGAACGCGAAAAGTCCGACCGCCTGCTCTTTGATACCCTGCCCCAGCCGATTGCCGAGCGTATCAAGCGCGGCGAGCTTAACATTGCTGATTCCCATGCCGACGTCACTGTGCTCGTCGCCGATCTTGCCGGGTTTACCAATCTCGCCGCGAACGTCTCCCCCGACCAAATCGTTTTGCTCCTGAACGAGATCTTCACCGGTTTCGATTTGCTCGCCGAGGAGCATGGGCTCGAAAAGATCAAAACTATGGGAGACGCCTATCTGGCGGCAGCCGGCTTGCCTGTTGCCCGCCGCGACCATGCCGCCGCCGCCGCGAATATGGCGATCGGTATGCGCACCGTTATCGATCAGTTCAACCGCCGGTACCAAACCTCCCTTCGCCTCCGCATCGGCATCAACACCGGAACCGTTATCGCCGGCGTCATCGGCCGCCCCCGTTTTGCTTACGACTTGTGGGGCAATACCGTCAATGTCGCCTGCCGCCTCGAAGCCCTCGCCGACCCTGACACCATCCTCGTCGGCCCCGATGCCGCTGAACAGCTCAAGAACCATTATCGCCTGGCCGCTCCGCGCCAAATCGAACTCAAAAACAAAATACAAATCACCGCCTCTGAATTAGCCGGTCGATTGTAGCTCGCGACGCCACTGATTACTGACTACTGGCCCTACTCGCTCACCACCCGATAAAACCTGCGGCTCGCTATGCCCGCGCTGCTATCCGTCCATGATAAACTCGACCCTTGCGCCGGGAGGTTCCCGCTCAATCCAATCCAACTCGCGTTGGCCAGATCGCCTGTGAATTGCACCTGGTAGGTCGCGCCCGGAATTGTTGGCCACACCAAAGTGACTCCACTCGCGCCCAGACTTACCGAACTCACTCGCACAGGTACGGGATTGGAGCCCGAAGCAATGCTGACCGTCGCAAACGCTCCCTGGCTGGGATTGTAATAGCTTCCGCTCGCTGACACCTCCAGCTTCACCGCCCGCACCATATAGGTAAACGTGCCGGACGTCGCCGATACATCCAGGAAACCGGTGCCGCTCACCGGCGAGCCCGTCAACCGCATGTAAGGTCCATTCGGATCGCTCGACCGATAAACATGGTAGCCCAGGATGCTGTCGTTCGAGGCGCCCCACCTGACTTGCATTGCGCCGGCCGTTCCGCTGGCACTGACGTTGCCTGGCGGTCCCACTGGGTGCAACCGCAGCGTCGGATCGCCCATTAGCGCGATATGAACCAGCCCCGCGTATGTATTCGTTTCCGTTTGGTACAAGCCGGTTGGCGCATTGTTCTGTGTTCTTCTGGCGCTGAACCCAATGGTTTTGCCCAAAGCCATATGCTGGCAAAACCAGTGTGGGCTGCCCGACCAGCAGCACACCAGCCCGTAGGTCGGCGTCGCCAAAACTGCCCGCATGAAATCGTCCTGCGAATCCCAGTCTCCGAGCCAGGAACCGAAGAGCAGAAAGAACACCGCCTGCGGATCCGCTTCGACCAGGTCCGTCGTCGTGGCCAGATTGTAACTGCCCGATGTGCCCAAACCGCTGATGGAATTGTATTGGCCTGGACCACAGCCATACGCGCACAAAAACGCATTCCCGTTCAGGGTGCTTAACCAAGTCCCCGCGTTGGGCAAATAGGTGATGTTTTCCGGGCCGAAAAATGGCGCGAAATTGCGCCAACCGCTGGCCGAATAAGCGTAGCCCTGGGTATCTCCGAAAAAGTCGGCGATCAACCCGCGCCGCGGCAGGTTCATCAATCCCTGCCGAAACGCGTGATCCTTGCTGAGGTAATTACGCAGCAGGTCCAATTCGCTCGGGAAAGTAGGCGGCCCGCCCGGGCTTTGCTCGCCGGGCAGGTCGGCCAGATCGACGCGTCCCACCATCAAATTCACCAACGAAGGAATTACCGATTGATCGAACTTGCCGTCTCCGGGAATGTTCCAGTTTCGCGAATCGGTTGCGCTCGTATCGTACACGCTGTCGTCCGTCCAGGGACCGGCGAGATTGCCGTAGTACACATCGGCCGGCCAGGCGCCCTGGTGTTCCGGATGCTCATCGGGGTAGATATCGCCCGCATAAGGCACCGGCACGTGACCGAACAGGAATACCGTATTCACGTTGGCTGGATCCGCGTTGTACGCAGCCGTGATAAAAGCCTTCACGTCCGTAACCGCCGCATTACGCGAAAAATCCTGCCGTACCACATTCCAGCCATCGCCCACCAGGTCCTGTTGCAGCAACGCGAGCGCATCCGCCAGGACCGCCGAGTACGTATCATCCACGATCAGCAGCATGGTGCCGCGGTTCTCCACGAGCGGCACGTCGATGCCGGAATACAAGTAGCCGTAACCGACGTAGCCCGCTGCCTGCTTGAAAACCTGGTACTCGTAAGCCGCGCCCAGCGTTACATTGTTATCGACAAAGCTGGTTACCTCGCCTGGAAGGACCGTACCTGCCCCCCACGAAGTGTCGGTCAGCGCCTTCCGGTACACGGTGTAACTAATCGGCGTCGCGATGCTGTCCTGCACCCAATGCAGCGTGATCTGCGGCGGTGATTCCTGCGCTGTGGCGCTAAGCTGCACCGCGTACTCCCAGGTCGAATCCGCTGTCCCGCGTGGTATGAACCCTGCCGCAGCTAACACCAGAATGGCCCATCGAATTACAATCTGTTTAATGTGCTTCTTCGGTCCGCCAATCAGTCGCGTCATTGTCCCTCCACCGGCCTGCAGGGCGCTCCCGCTCACGCCGTTGACCCAGGTGGACTCCCGCGAATATTTTCCTCACAGACCGTATCTACTCAATGGGGTGGTTTAGGTAAGCTGCCGTAAAGATCAAGGCTGACAGGCCATGGAAGCATCACAGCTTTGCGAAGCTGCCCGCCGGATCAATGCCCTGTGACTTCCTGCACTGTGTAGAACAGGAACATCCCTGCGGAGCCTGGATCAGTGAGCGCTCCTGTGCCGCCCATGCCAATCGTCACTTCTCCAACCGAAAACCAGGTGGCAAAATCCGGTGTGCCCAGGATTTCGTAAGTGTGCCCAACCAAACCAGAAATCTGGACCTCGAGGTCACCATCTGGCCCAAGGGCAAGAGTATACACCGGCGCCGCGCTCAGATACGTCACCTCGTGCAGCATGTAAAATCGGGCTGGATATCTCCCTCCAGCCGCATCGGTGAAGGTGACCATTCCCTGCCCACCAGCCGTGACGGTTCCGATCACATTCCAAACCGACAAGTCCTGGCTCGCCAGCACATCGTACCGATGCCCGAGTTGACCGGTTATTTGCACCTGACCCGGACCCAATGGTGGCGGGAGCAACCGGAGAGTCGGCAAGCTGGCTGGTGCGGTGTAAGTCGTCTCGTGCAACCGGTAGAAACGCACCGGGTACTGCCCGGCCGCCGGATCGACAAAATGGAATGAGCCGTCCACACCGATGTTAATGAGACCGATCGCCTGCCATCCCGCCAAATCCTGCGACGCCAGAACGTCGTAAGCGTGGCCGCTTGGAGCGGTGCCGAAGAGCGTTTCAGACCCACCGACAGACGGGGTTAACTGCAACACCGGCGGAGTCGGCGAGGGCGTAAAAAGAATCTCATCCGAATACCCGCTTTCCAAACCTCCCACGATACAAGTCACCGCAAAAAAGTACGTGGCATTGGGATCCAGTTGGTTGATGGAGATTTGGTTGGTAGCCGCCGATGTTGTCTGGTCATAGTTGTGACTGGCCGTTCCGTAATAGATGTTGTAGCTCTCGGCTCCCGGCACTGCGTTCCAACTCAGCGTTACACTCCCAAGATGCGCGGGGACATACGCCAGACACGAGCACGGCAGCGAAATAATCGCGGCAAGAATCGCACCCAGAAAATCACGCAGCGCGCGTAACGGAAAAAACTCACGCGCGCCCCGAACCGTCTGAAACTGATAGCCCATGGAGACTCTGGCGGGTACGCCAACAATCTGCGGAATCGCGCATCAAAGCGACCAAAAAATTCCTGGCTCGCCCTAGGCTAAATACGGATGGCGCGCAAGTTCCGCCAGTGACCCGGTGAACTGATTGTGAATAACCGGGGGAAGCATCCCGCCGGCCGCGCCGGGATTGCTAAAGCGCAAAGACGTATGCTACACTGGCTTATAAGCTGAATAAGTTAGTTTGAGACACGTGAGACGCGCCTTTACCCTGATCGAGCTGCTGGTGGTGATTGCGGTCATTGCCATTCTGGCTGCGCTGCTGCTGCCGGCACTGGCCCGCGCCAAGCAGCAATCGCATCGCTCCGCCTGCCTTTCCAATCTCAAGCAGATCAGCGTGGCCGTCACGGTTTACCTTGATGAAAACGGCGATCGTTTTATGGATCGACGCGACCTCAAGACCAGTTTGCCCGGTGGGTATAAGCCATGGACGACCTGGCCGGCGTCCGACCCGCGTGCCGGCTGGGGACCGCAGGTCTTTAGAGATTACGGAGCGGATAATCCGGTGTGGTCATGTCCTGCCGGCCTCAACTCAGCCGCGGGCACGGCAACGCAAACTGTGCAAGCCGTCTCGATGGCGACCAACGCCGCCGTAACACGCTACTGGGCCTGGCGCTTTGATCGACCGGACGACCCGGTAAATATTGAAGATTTTTGGGGCAAAACTGAATCCCAGGCGATGGCGGACTTGATTTCTGCCAATGATCCCCTGGTCGGCCCGATTACTGGTCCAAACGATGTGGAATTGGTTGTGGATCCCTATTATCCCAATACAGTTCCGACCATGCCGCCGGAATTGAAGGGGCGCGCAGTGCACCCTGGTGGCCGCAACCGTCTGTTCCTGGACGGCCATGCGCAATACCTGAAGGACAAGCGCACACCCATGTAGGCATCGGCAAGCCGGAACTTAGGGAGCGTAAGCGCGGCGAAACGGGATCTTCGTCCGATCAAACTTCTGGTACTGCTCGATGCTCCCGACACGAGCCAGGCGAAAATACTCGTGC
>CAZUVM010000031.1:0-23383 GCA_964623885.1 uncultured Verrucomicrobiota bacterium | reverse complement strand
AAAGCTGGTCGCTTATTCGAGCGTGGCGCACATGGGATTTGCGACTCTGGGTATTTTTGCCCTCAATAAGCTTGGTCTGGAAGGGGCGATCCTTGTGATGATCAACCACGGCGTCACAACCGGGGCATTGTTCATTGTTGTAGGCATTATCTACGAGCGATTACACACCCGTGAATTGGGCGCCGCAGCCGGGATGGGCAAAATCATGCCCATATTCGCAGGTTTCGCTGGTGTTTTTGCTCTCTCCTCACTGGCGTTTCCCGGCACCAACAGCTTCATTGGCGAGTTCCTGGTCATGAGCGGCGGGTTTGTTGTATCCAAAACGATGATGCTGTTCGTTGTGCCCGGTGTGGTGCTGGCGGCTGCCTACATGCTCAGGATGCTGCAGAAAGTTGCGTATGGCGACACACACAATCCCGATCATTCGGCCCTGAGGGATCTTGGGCTCCGGGAAGTCGTGACATTGGTTCCGTTGCTGTTCTTCGTATTCTGGATCGGGCTGCATCCCGAGCCTTTGACCCGAGTGATGGATGCCAGTGTCAAAAACCTAATGGCGCAAGCCGAGGCCGGCAAAGCCGGCACGCCGACCGGTCCTACCCGCCTTATCAGTCTGACTTCTCAGACCGCTCCACAAACGTTCTCCACGCCATGAGCTTCCTCCCCGAAACTATTCTGCTCGTCGGTGCCCTGGTTGTATTCCTCGTTACGCTGGGCGAGAATCGGGCCCGGACTGCGCGTTCCGTTGCCCTCGCTACGTCGCTGGCTGCCGTAGCGACTGCGTTGCTCTCCCTTGGCCAGGAGTCGACTCTCTTTTACGGTGCCTACCGGGTGGACCTGTTCTCGCAAGTGCTTAAGCTAGTATTTGCCGGCGGGTTCACTTTGATTCTCTTACTCAGCGGCCAATTATCGGACATCCGCGAAGAGGTTAAGCCTGAATACTACCTGCTGCTCACTATCAGTGTGTCCGGCCTCATGATGCTCGTGAGCAGTGTCGACCTGATCACGCTGGTCGTAGCGCTCGAAGTGTCCGCGTTTCCGCTTTACCTGATGGTGCCTATGCGCCGTGAGCGCGAAGGGCAGCGCAGCCAAATGGAATCCGCAATCAAATACGTGATGTTCGGTGTCGCTGCCAACGGCATCATGTTTTTCGGCATGAGCTATCTGTTCGGCTTGACCGGGACGACATCGCTTGCCGAATTGCTCCCGCGTTTTCAGCCAGTCATGCACACGCCTTTAGCCATCATTGGCTTGGCTATGGCGTTATGCGGCTTCTATTACAAGCTGGCGATCTTCCCTTTCCATTTTTGGACGCCGGACGTCTATCAGGGTGCCGCTAATGAGACCGCGGGCCTGGTGGCATCACTGCCCAAGCTCGGCGGCATCGCTGTGCTTGTTCGCCTGGTATCTCTGGCCGCGCCCGATAACCATTCATTGGCGCTGCTCCTGGCTCTGTTGGCGGGCGGCTCGATGTTTTACGGCAACCTGATTGCCCTGCTGCAGAAGGATTTCAAACGGTTGCTGGGATTCTCAGGTATAGCCCATGCCGGTTACGCTGTGATCGGCCTGGTGGCACTCGATCAGCTTGGGTACTCCGCCGCCCTGTATTATATCGTCGGCTACTTGCTGATGGTCTTGGCGTGCTTCGTGGTGATCTGCAAAGTTTCGCGCGACGGGACTAACGTCGGCATTGCGGAACTGGCGGGATTGCATCGTCGCTCACCGCTCCTTGCGCTTACCTTGGCAGTGGGCGTGTTTGCTTTGGCGGGCATGCCGCCTTTCGTCGGCTTCATGGGCAAGCTCACTTTGCTGATGGCCGCCTGGGGAACAGGGCATACGGCATTGGTGATCATCGCCGTTATCAACGCTGCCATTGCGATTTACTACTATCTCGGTGTCATCCGCGAGGCATGGTTCCGCGATCCAGGCGATCTGCCTCCGATTCACCTGGACTGGCCTACCCGCGCCCTTTGCGTGCTCCTTATGGTTGGCATTTTGGCCCTGGGTGTGGCCCCGGCGCGCGTTCTTAGCACGATCTCGACCTCAATCGCCAGGGCTAACCTTGCGCCGGCGGCCTCAATGTCCGCTACTTCCGGCAATGACACAGCCCCTGGCACACCTGGAACGACTCGCGATTTGTCTGTGCTGATTAGAACACGAAACTAACTAACCTGCTCCGCGGCTCGATACGAGGCAGGCGCCACAAACTATGAGTAACGCGACCTCGCCGAATCTTAATTCCAAATACGCCTGGCGCGAGTTGGCCCAAAATGGCCTCCCCAAACGTTCCGCGCCCGAACGCGCCGCCGATTTCCTGGAGATCTACGGCCTATATGACGAAGCCACCGCTCGCGAGCAAGCCAGCCGCTGCATCCAGTGCCCTAACCCGAGTTGCGTCGCAGGTTGTCCGCTCTGCAATCCCATCCCGCAGTGGATGCAGCTTACCGCCGAAGGCCGCTTCCTCGAAGCGGCTGCCGTTCTTGGTTCAGTTACCAATATGGCCGAGATCTGCGCGCGCGTGTGCCCCAGCGATCATCTGTGCGAGGGCGCGTGTCTTCTCGAATCGATTTCTGAACCAGTCGCAATCCAGGCGCTCGAGCAGTTCCTGGTCGAATATGCTTTTGCTCATGGCGCGATCAATGCCTGCACGGCACCGCCCAATGGACTGAAAGTCGCGGTAGTTGGCTCAGGCCCGGGCGCGCTTGCCGCGGCCGAGATGCTGGCCCGGAAAGGCGACTCCGTTACAGTTTTTGATTCCGCTCTCATCCCCGGCGGCTTGTTGGTAAACGGCGTTCCCGCTTTCAAGCTGGACCGTTCGGTTCTTCAACGCCGTCTCGATGTGCTCAAAAAACAAGGCGTGACCTTCCGTCTGGGAGTTAATCTGTGGCAGGGCCTCACGTTGGGACAGTTGCGGGCGGACTTCGACGCTGTTTTTCTCGGATTTGATTCGCGCAAAGCGCAACCGCTCGACATTCCTGGCGCCGACCTAAAGGGCGTGGTTGGAGCGCTGCCATTCCTGCTTCAGAAGACCACCCCTATCCCGCTTGATTTACCCAGGATTGAGGTTGCGGGAAAGAAAGTAGTCGTCCTGGGCGCGGGCGATACTGCCATGGATTGCCTCCGCGCTGCGATTCGCTACGGCGCTGCTGAAACGACTTGTGTGTATCGTCGCGGCGAAGCGCAGATGCCCTGCGGACGACACGAGTTCGAGAATGCCCTCGAAGAAGGAGCGCGGTTCCTCTTTAAAGCCGCACCTGTGGCGGTGCTGGGTGACGAACGCGGTTCGGTCAGAGCCGTGAGGTTGGTGCGCACTGAACTCCGCACTGTCGAAGGCAACGCGCGTTATCCGTTCCAGACCCTGCCCGGGACGGAATTCACACTGGAGGCTGACCTCGTCATTCCTGCGCTCGGATTCGCACCGATCCCTTGTCCTCGCACCGAAGATTTCAAAGACGTCGCGATGAATGATTGGGGTGGAATCACCGTCGATGAAAACCAAATGACAAGTGTTCCGGGAGTCTTTGCCGGTGGCGATATTGTACATGGTCCCAGCCTAATCCTGCACGCAGTCCGGGATGCCCGGAAGGCCGCCGACCAGATTCACAAGTATCTTTCGGCCCGTCCGCGATCCGCGGTTGCCTGATTCTTCAAATCCGTTGCCGTTCCCTGCTTCTGATCGCTGCTGACCGGATCTGGACTGCTCCAGCCCTCGTCATTAACGTTTCCCGATGTTCGCAGCCCTATTGTGCACGTGCCTTTTTTCACTATCAGTGGTTTGCGGGCACCGTTCAGCCCGGCTGATCGGTGGCACGGAAGCCAACTTCTGGCGATTAGTCGTGGCCGTGATTTGCCTGGGTATCTGGTCTTTTCGTTTTGGAATCGGTCTCCGTGGCGCGGCGTTCCCGTTGTTTCTGCTCAGCGGCATTGTGGGCATCGGCTTCGGCGACATGGGCCTGTTCCAGACATTGCCACGTCTCGGCTCGCGTCTTTCCCTTCTTTTAATCCAGTGTCTGACGGCGCCCATAGGAGCATTGGTTGAATGGCTCTGGCTCGGGACGGCTTTGCACACAGCTCAAATTGTTTGCGGCCTGATTGTGCTCGTCGGCGTTGGGTTAGCCTTAATACCCGGCGAACATGTCAAAATTGAGCGTCGCGTCTGGCTCACCGGCGTCCTGTTCAGCCTGTTGGGTGCTGCCGGCGGCGCCTGGGGAGCCGTCCTGAGCCGCAAAGCATACAGCGTCTCGCACGCTTTCCACGAACCTATCGATGGGGGCAATGCCGCGTTCCAACGCATACTCGGCGGACTTCTCATTTCCGCTATCAGCTTGCTGGTTGCGAAACGGCGAATGCTTCGCCTCCAAGCACAAGCGGCGCCTGAGTTCGTATCCGCTGCGGCGAAGCACAAATGGCATGGTGTATGGCCCTGGGTTCTTATTAACGGTTTTGCCGGTCAAACACTCGGGGTGAGCCTTATGCAGTGGGCTCTGGAAACAACTCCGACCGGAATCGTCCTGGCAATTATTGCCATGACCCCAATTGTCGTCATCCCGTTTGCGTTCGTACTCGAAGGGGAAAGGCCCACACCGCATTCATTAATGGGCGGCGCGATTGCGGTCGCGGGCGTTATCGGATTAGTGCTCTCGCGCTGAATTCGGCTGTTCTTATTTTGAGACGGCGTTCAACGCCACGACCGAAGAGCTGCAAGCCCATGAAGGCAAATCGAAGCTGGCATCGCTCGGCGTCTTGTACATCCAATTGCACCAGGATAAACCATCCGCCGTCCGCCGAGCGCTCCAGGCGCAAAGGGCATTGGCCTGCAACCACGGGAAATACGTTTTTCCCAATTGGTGATCCTCCATGTAGCGCGTCATCCAGCGGAGAAATATCCCGTGAAATCCGGCGAGATCACCACGGGTCCGATACGGCGGCAAGATACGAAAGCCATTCACTTCAGCACCCTGATTGCGCATCACGTAATCTGCCGCCTGCGCCGCATCTTTGGTACGTCCCAGCAAGTTACACGCACCAATAAATGTCCCCTGGTTATATGTCAGTGAGGTTTGACTGACCGCCCCATTGGTTCGGATATTATCGTAAATGCAGCCCTGACCGTCCGACAGGACTGCTTTGACCCAGTCAATAATGGCATTGGCTTTGTCGCGGTATACCGTGTCTCCACAGCTCTTCCATAGCAGGCAGGCGGCAATCGCCGCCGGCGCGTTGACGCAGGTGTTCTTGCTGCGGTTTTCCGTTTTCCAAAAAAGGCCGCCGCCCGAAAAGTTGGTGTCCCAGGCTCGCGCATAGATGGCGTCGAAATTGCGCCGGGCGTTATCGCGCCAGGCCGTTATGCCGGTCAACTGATAGCCGCGCAAATTGGCGATGCAGATCCACATCACATCGTCATTGTAGACGTTGTTCGTCCAGCCGACGCCGTAAATGCCGTTGAATCCGTTGATGAGCTGCACGACTTGATTGCTCGAGGCGGCGCTGTGTGTGCGTTCGCAAATATCAATCACCATTTCGATTTCCTCCGCGAACTTCCAGAAATCGGCCGGCTGATTCGAACGAGTGCTCGCTCGAAAATAACCGCCGTTATTTGTCTGCACGTAAAACACCCGATTGAAAGACTGAATGAGGGCGTCAGCATCGGCGGAATCCGGCAAGTGCGTCCAATCCAGGGCCAGTGGTTCGCCGGCTTCCCGGTAACCCCATCTCCGAGACCGTCCCTCACGTGCGGTGGGATCGGAAGTGTTAGTGGAATTCTCAGAGGCAGGTTGAGCGCCGATCGCTGCCTGGAACAAGACGAGCATTCCCACACTTACCAGCGTTGCCAAGAGCACTTTTGATGTATTCGGGTTCATTCAGAATAGATGTGCCACAGGGTCAGCAAGATTCCTGAATGACGCCAGTCCATTGTGCAGACGAACGACATTTCGGTATTGGCAGTTTAAACGAGAAGCGCCGGCATTGCTGCCGGCGCCTCCAGTTCGCGTGATCTATGGACGACTATTTAATCGTCGTTAAGATCTTGGCGTGCGCCACTTCCATGCCGCCGCTGGTAATCGTCAGTTTGCCTTGATGGAAACCGATCGCGGCATCCTTAACCGCAGACATGATCACCTTGATGTTAGCCGATTGTCCCGGCATCACCGTGAGCGTTGTCGGGATTACCGCGAAAGCCACGCTGCTGTCGCCTCCGCTCGTCGCCAGCGAATAGGTCGCCGCTGAAGTACCCAGGTTATTCAACGTCACCGTGACCGGCTGCGTCTGGCCAGAGCCGTATGGCACACCGCCGTAGCTGATGCTGACCGGATCCAGTGACACCGTAGCATTCGCTGCGGCCAGAAGATCCTCGCGGCCTGCCCCCACGACATCCACATCGTGCTCCGGCGCGCCATTCGCGAAATTGCGCAGCACGCCGTCGTTCGCCATATTAATTATGGCCGACCGGATCTCCGCCGACGACCAGTCGGGATGCAGCCATTTCACTACCGCAGCCGATCCGGCCAGGTGCGGTGTCGCCATCGAGGTTCCCTGGAAGAACGCAAAACAAGGCGCTCCGCCGCAAAAAGAAATCGGGATCGAGCTCAGCACACTCACGCCGGGGGCCACCACGTCTGGCTTGATCCGGAAGTCCACCAGCGTCGGTCCCACGCCGCTGAAACTCGCCATGATATCCGCGTTCGCCGACTGGAAATATCCCAGTGTCGCGCTAATCGTCGTTGGCATCCCGTTGGCACCCAGGATAGCAATGCCGTCGTTCAGGCTGAGCATGTATGCCGGAATCGTGGGTTGATCCGGCGTGCCGTCCTGGGCCATTATGATGGGATCACCAACCGCGTTGTTGATCACCAGCACCGCCAGCGCTCCTGCCTGCTGGCAATCGCGGATCTTGGTCGAAAACGAACAACTTCCGCGCACAATCAATGCAATCTGCCCTGCCAAGCTCCCCGGCGGCAAAGCCGAACAAGCCCGGCTAACCGACGTTCCATCGGTCACTACGGCCAAAGGTGCGGTCAAATCCGCCGCGACCAGGTTGAACTCTCCCGGCGCAGCGCCGTACGTGTGGCCATTGACCGTCACAGCTGTCCCAATGTAATGAGGTACTGTGCTGGCTCCCGCCGTCAACGCCCGCGCGGCCGCGCCTGGCGACTCAACCGTAAAATTCCCCGGCCCACTATTCCCCGCTGCCACGGCTACCACCATGTTCGCCCTGTCCAAGTGATCGACCGCCGCCATATCCAGGTCCTGCACGCCATGGTAGCCGCCACCCAGGCTCATGTTGGCAATGTCAAACCCATCTTGATAAGCTGCTTCCAGCGCCTGGAAAATATCTTCGGACCGAGCATTCAGCACGTTCCGGGGAAGATGTTGTAATTGCCAAGCAACGCGCGGGGCGCGACACCCGAAATGCCGTAAGGAATCGTCACACCTTGCACCGCCGCCGGAGTGTTGTAATCGCAGGCCACCGTTCCCGCCACATGGGTGCCGTGTTCTTGAATCGCCTCCGGCGTGTACCCTTGCCGGCCGGCCCGGTTGTTGAACACCTTGGCTGCAATCACCTTGTTATTCGTGAACCGATGATCCCCCAGTTGCTGCGTCGCCGGATATCCGGTATCGCTGAAACAGGGATGATTGATATCAATTCCCGTATCAATGATCGCCACTTTCACCCCGGTCCCGGCATTGGCCGGACCACCGCCCAGTTGCCACGCCGCGATAGCGTTGATCAAACCCAAATCAGGATCGCTCGTGTCTGGATAAAAACCGTCTCGTACTGGGCGCTCACCACCTGAGGACAGGTCAGGATCGTGCTCAGGCTCGTGCCGTTCAAATCCACTGATACCGCGTTCAGCGCAATGTCAAACTTCCCGGTGACATTGGCTTGTGGGGCGTTAGCTTTGAGCCAGGACTTGAATGCATTTACACCGGCAGCTAACTGGGCACGATAGGATTTCACCGTGTTGCTGTTGAAATCGATTTTCTTGCCGGGTGGCGGTTTTGTTGCCGCGTAGGTGCTCAGCGGGTCACCCACGAGCTGCACGATCGCGCTCGTGGAATCCACTTGCGCGGCATTGCTAGTGCCGGAATCTGAACTATCCGCCTGCGCCATCGCGGCAGGGGCGAGCGTCAAAACGCCCAAACAAGTGAGGAGGAATCCTTTCATAAGTCCTGATTTACGTTGTTATTGTCCGACGACGCTGCGCCCATAGGGGCCTCCCGCGCGTAGGATTATGCGAAAGGCCAATACAAAAGTTCAGCCGGCGTCAAGGCCAAAATTGCCGGGGTTTGACCCCGGGTGACATTCCGGCCACATGTGAGATGTTAAGCCCGTTGAAGCCGGAACTTAAAACGACACTCAAATCGTACCTCGGTGAGGTCATTATCTATGCCGGTTTGGTCGCGGGTTATTATTTCCTGGTGCTGCATTTTTTGGGGGGCTGGCTGAACGGTTTATTTAAACACGATCGAAGGCTGTACGCGGCCATCGCTCTAGGCCTCATTATCGGGCAAGGCTTTCTGTTAGAGATTCTCACTCGACTCCTGCTGAGTTTGTTCAAGTCATCACGGGAGGAACGATGAATTTCCCCATCGCCGGCGTCCACTTAAGCCCGTTGTATCTTATTGGTGTTGGCTTTGTAGTTGGCCTGTTGGGCGGCTTCTTTGGTGTTGGCGGCAGTTTTCTCGCCGGGCCGGCCTTGTTCGCGGCAGGCGTGCCGATGAACTTCGTGGTCGGCACCGACCTGGCGCACATCGTTGGCAAATCGATTGTTGCCGCCCGCAAGCACCGCACACTGGGCAATATCGATTTCAAGCTGGGCGCATTCATGGTCTTCGGGACCATTGCCGGCGTGGAGGCCGGCGCGCAAGTCATCCAGGCCCTCAAAAAACGCCACGAGGTCGACTGGCCAGTGGGCATTGCCTTTGTGGTGATCCTCGCAGCTATCTCCGGGTTCATGACGTGGGAAAGCATTAAAACCATGCGCGTGCAACGACAGGCGAGGGCTCGCGGTCGCAAGGCTCCGGGTGAACACCCTTCGCGCCGCGATCATTCTGCGGTGGCCCATATCGCGCGATGGGTGCACGCGCTGAGCATTCCGCCTCACATTTCTTTGCCTGTTTCAGGTATCAACCGGGTCTCTGTCTGGGCCATTGTGCTGGTCGCGTTGGTAGGGGGCTTCTTCAGCGGGTTCCTCGGCGGTGGTGCGGGCTATATCCGGATGCCCTGTTTGATTTACTTGCTTGGGATCCCCACGCACATTGCGGTGGGAACAGATCTATTTGAGATCATTATTTCCGCCGGCTACGGGACCGTCACCCATGCTTTGAAGGGAAACGTGGATATTCTGATCGCTCTGGTCATGCACACCGGCGCGGCCATTGGCGCCCAGATGGGGGCCACGCTCACCCAGTACTTCGGCGGGCAGCGCATTCGCATGGCTTTCATTCCGCTCCCTGTAATCGGAGCCATCATCATCATTCACGGGTTGCTGTCCGGACACCCGGCGCACTGACGAACCGCTTTTGACGAAGCAGCAATAATCTATTTCCAATGGAGCAGCGTTGTGAGACTTCTTTTGTGCAGTGACGGATCGGAACAGGCTGAGCGCGCGGTCCGGTTCGGCGCGATGATCGTCGCCAGATGCCAGGCTCAAGTCACTTTGCTCGGCATCATCGAGCGCGCCGGCAATACCGACCCGCTGCTGGAATCATTGAGACGAATCCAAGCCGGTCTGATCGATAAAAAAGTCGAAGCCGAACTGCTTATCAAGACCGGTAATCCGGTGGTCGAGATTCGTAAACGGACCGAAGAGACCCCTTACGATGTAGTCGTCATCGGCGCAGTCCGCAAAAAAATCCGCGGCGGATTCTGGATGTCTTCCAAAACATACAAAATCATAAAAGAGATCCGGCCGCCGGTGTTGAGTGTAGCAGGCCAGATCATCGCCTTGAAACGCGTCCTGATATGTAGCGCGGGCGGGCGCTACATCGACGCCGCCGTCAGTTTGACGGGAGCGCTTGCTCGTTGCACCGGCGCCTCGGTTACCCTCTTGCACGTGATGCCGGAACCACCCGCCATTTACGCCAGCTTGCCCCGGATGGAACAAACCGCCACCGCCTTGTTGAATTCACAATCGGAGCTGGGCCTGAATTTGCGGCGGGAAAAGGAAGCCCTCGAGACCTCCGGTGTCCCGGCTGAAGTTCGGTTGCGACGCGGGCCGGTGTTGGAGGAAATTCTTCGTGAGATCCAGGCGGGCAATTATGACCTGGTCGTTACCGGCTCAGCGTTAAGCGGCAGCTTGCGCAGTTATGTGCTGGGCGATATCAGCCGCGAAATTGTCAATCGCGTTGATCGAGCTGTTCTCGTGGTGCGCAGCGATGAGGCCCTATTTGCCGGGCGCGGCCGCTTGCGCGGCTGGTTTTAACGCAAAGCCCCACTCGATCCGGAAATCAACAAGTAAAGTCTTTTTGCTTTCTCCGCGCGGCTCATTTGCTTAACCTCGGTGTATGACCGGGTTGAAACTCAAGGACCAGCCTCCCAGTGAGCGTCCGCGGGAACGTTTGCGCGCGCTCGGCCCGGCCGCGGTCAGCCCGGCCGAACTCATCGCCATCCTTTTGCGCACGGGCCTGCAAGGGGCGAACGCGCTTGAACTGGGGAAGCAAATCCTCGGCAAATACGGCTCGCTGCAGGCGCTGGGCCAGGCCTCGCTTAAAGAGCTTCAGGCCGTCAAAGGCATTGGCCCGGACAAGGCCGTTACGCTTCTGGCTGCGTTCACACTGGCGCGGAAAATGGCCGATGAATTGCGCAACGAATCGCCGTTGCTCGATACCCCGGAGTCGGTGGCGCGTTTGCTGCGCGAGCAAAATCGCCGCGCCGAAGTAGAAACCTTCCAGATTGTTTTATTGAACACGCGCCGCCGTCTCATCGATGTGCGCGAGGTTTCGCAAGGCACGCTCGATACGCTGCTCATCCATCCGCGAGAAGTTTTCAAGCACCCTATCGAACGCAATGCCGCCGCCGTCGTGCTTGCTCACAACCATCCCAGCGGCGATCCAACTCCCTCGGAAGCCGATATCAAAGTAACTCGCGATCTCATCCGCGCCGGCCAACTCCTAAAGATTGATGTTCTGGATCATATCATCCTCGGTCACGCAACACAGGAGCGCGCGAAAGATTTCGTTTCGCTGCGGGAACTGGGATATTTTGCTGGGTACTAGCGTGAATCAGTATGACGCGCAATCGGTTGCGGCTGCGTTATGATGAAATGTGGTCGACGACGATCGGGAAGATTCGCTCGGGTCAGGTCGAGTTGGACCCGGTTTTAGCAGCACAAGCAGGCGACGAACGGCGGGGACTCACTGTAGTGGCACGGCCATCAGCGCCGGTGCGGCGGCGCGCGCAAGCGCTGGTGCGCCAAATGCGGCAGATCGAGCCGGACCAGTATTATTATGCAGCCTCGGAGCTTCACGTCACGATCCTGTCACTGTTTACCGCGACAGAACATCATGCATCATTTTTCGCCAGAAAGGATCAGTACATTTCTGCGGTCAGCGCGGCACTGAAAAACGCGGAGCTTTTCGTCATCAGATTTGAAGGAGTAACGGTTTCTCCTGGGACGATGATGATTCAAGGATTCTTTGAAAGTAATGCGCTGAACCGTCTGCGCGACACCTTGCGCCAGCAGCTCTGGATTCGCGGTCTGGGCGCGGGTGTGGATGAAAGGTATCGACTAGAGACGGCTCACATGACTGTGGCGCGATTTCGGGCACCGCTGCGGGATGGCCACCGATTTGCCATGATGTTGGAACAGGCCAGAACGCGGCGGTTCGGCACCAGCATCGTCCGCAGCCTGAGCCTGGTGGCTAATGATTGGTATCTGTCGCGTCACAGCACCGAAGTTTTAAAACGGTATCGATTGGGTGAACGGTCAATGGGCTAAGTCTTCAATGAAGCGATAGCCGACACCCGGCTCGGTCGCGATCATTGCCGGCTTGGACGGTTCGGCTTCGAGCTTTTCGCGTAAATGCGCGATGTAGACACGCAGGTAGTGTGTCTGCTCGCCATAATTTGGGCCCCAGACCTCGCGTAGAATCTGGCCATGCGTCAGAACCTTCCCGGCATTCTGGACGAGCATGCGGAGCAGAGAGTACTCGGTCGCTGTGAGTTTAACTTCTTTGCCTTCGCGTTTGACCACGCGCGCGGTGAGATCAACTTCGAGGTTGCCGGAACGAAACACACTTAGTTCCGGCTTCGGCGTGGCGTGGCGTTGGGCGACTCGCAGGCGGGCCAAAAGTTCGCCGGTGCTGAAAGGTTTGGTGATGTAATCATCCGCGCCGTGGTCGAGAGCGGCAATTTTGTCCTCTTCGCGCTCCCGCACGGAGAGAACGATAACAGGGACGCGAGTCCATTCGCGCAGACGCTTGAGCACGGTCACGCCGTCCAGGTCGGGCAGACCGAGGTCGAGCAAAACGATATCGGGCGGATGCTGTGCGGCCTCAGTAATGCCGTCCTGGCCCGAAGCAGCTTCGAAAACACGGTAGCCATTGGCTTCGAGACAGACCCGCAGGAGACGGCGAATTTGCAGTTCGTCATCAATGACGAGAGCGGCGGGCTTGAGCGGAGAGGCGGTCATAAGTTTGTTATCACGCAGTTGCTTCGAAGCCCGTAGGGACGCCGTCCTCGGCGTCCCAAAAATCCGCGTTCACAGATTCTGGTCATACAGTTGCTTCGACAGCTACCGCCGGCGCTTTGGCCAGCGGCAAACGAATGGTGAAAGCGGCACCGCTGCCAGGCTGGTTTCTGGCTTCGACGCGGCCGTTCTGAGCTTCGACGAAACCTTTGACGATGGCCAGGCCGAGACCGGTGCCACCGGCCGGAGCGGCGGGCGCGCGGTAAAACTTGTCGAAAATAAACGGCAGTGCGTCAGGGGGCAGGCCCGGGCCACCGTCGGAAACAGTCACGAGCAATTCGCCATCTTGAGCGGCGGCGTGGACATGGATGGGCGTGCCAGGTGGCGTGTGGACCGCCGCATTGAGCAGCAGGTTCGCCAAAGCTTGCTGCATGAGAACAAAATCCATCCGCGCCAGGGGCAAGCCGGCGGGGAGGTCGACGGTAATCCTGTGCCCCGCCAATTCCCTTTCGATCTCTTTCAACGTGACGTGGATCAAGTCAGGGACGTCGCACCAATCCAGTTTGGCCTGGACATGGCCGGCTTCGATGCGGGTCATATTCAGCAAATTGCCCACGAGGCGATTGAGGCGGCGGGTGGCTTCCTGGATTTCATCGACCATGGCCCAGGGAACCGGACCGGAGTGATTCTGTCGCGCGGCGCTAAGGGTGGCGGCGGCGCTGTTGATGACGGCAATCGGCGTGCGGATTTCATGCGAGACCGAATTCAGCAACGTTTTGCTCAAGCGCTCGGATTCTTCGACGAGCTTGGCACGCTGCTCGGCGTCGCGCAACCGCTGGCGGTCGATGACCAATGCAATTTGGCGCACAAACGCCTCGAGGAGGTCACGGTCAGTGGCGGCCAGTGACGCGCCTCCACGCAGCCGCACGCTGAGCACGCCGACCACTCGTTCGCCTGCAATCAGCGGCAGGTGCACACCTTCGGCGGATGGCAGGGTATCGGTGCCTCGGCCGGCGGGCTGTCGCCGTCGAAAAGCCCAGGCCGCGACGCTTTGTTCTTTATCGGTCAGCAACCAACTGCTCGCAAAGTAAGGCGTGAGCGAATTATCGGTCCCTTCTTCCGGCAGCGAAAGCGCAACGTCGGCATTCGCGGCTTTGCCGACTTCGCGGATGATGATGGCCAGCAAATCGGCGAAATCGGTGGCCTGGGCCAGTTCGCGCGTCAACAAATACATCGCGGTGGCGTGCTGCTCGCGGCGGCGCTCAGCGGCTTGTTGTGCGCGTAATCGCGCAGCCAGATGGCCCATCGCCATGGCGACCACGAAATAAGTGGCAAACATCATGCCGTCGGCCGCGCTGATGATGCGAAAGCTGAACCGCGGCTCCGTGAAGAAGAAATCCCAAAGCAACGCGGTTAAGGTCGCTGCCAACAGAGTCGGTCCGCGGGCGACAAACATCGCCAGCACCACCACGCTTAGCAAATAAACCAGGGCCAGCGATTGGTAGCCCACCCAACGCGCGAGCAGTGCATTCAGACCGGTGACACCCATTACGACCGCGGCCGCAATGCCATAGCCGCGCGCAGCTCCGGGATTAAATCGCGGCGTTGCCGGGCGGCGCAGCAACGGCGCATCACCTTCGGCCCGCACGGCATGGATATCGATGTTGCCGCTTTCGCGAATCAGGCGGTTAAGAAGCGAGCCGCCGCGCAGCATTTCGATCGTGCGCCAGCCGGCTGGCTTGCCCAGCACAAGTTGCGTGGCGTTCTGTTCGCGCGCCACACGGATGAGGCCGCGAACAATATCGCTGTCCGTCGTGTGAACGACCTGCGCGCCGAGTTCCCTGGCCAGAGCGAGGTGCTTTTCCAGGCGAGCTTGCTCGTCCTCATTCAAAGGCCGGGGTAATTCGACATAAACCGCCAGCCAGGGGGCGTGCAGCTCACTGGCGAGCCTGCGGGTCCAGCGCACCAACGCGGCCGAGGTCGGGCTCGGCCCGACTGCGACCAGCAGCCGTTGACCCGATTTCCAGGGGTCAGCGATGCCGTGCGCCTGGCGATAGGCGAGAACGTCCTGGCCTACGTGCTCCGCGGCAAAGCGCAGCGCCAGTTCGCGCAAAGCGGAAAGATTGCCCGGCCGGAAAAAATGCTCCTGCGCCGCGCGAGCCGATTCCGGGACATAAACCTTGCCGGTCGACAGCCGGGCGCGGAGCTCCTCAGTCGGCAAGTCCACCAACTCGAACTCCGCTCCCTCAAGCACAGTGTCCGGCAGTGTTTCGCGGATTTGGGTGCCGGTGATCTGGCGCACGGCCTCGGCGCGGCTTTCGACGTGCTGAACGTTGAGCGTGGTGAACACGTCGATGCCGGCTTCGAGCAACTCGAGCACATCCTGGTAGCGTTTGGGATGGCGGGCGCCGGGCGCGTTCGTATGGGCCAATTCGTCCACCAAAGCCAATTGCGGACGCCGGCTCAGGACTGCGTCGAGGTCCATCTCAGTCAGGGTCATGCCGCGGTAATCGACGGTGATGCGGGGCAGAATCGGCAAGCCGGCCGCCAGCGCGTCCGTTTCCTTGCGGCCGTGGGTCTCCACGTAAGCGGCCACAACATCCCGGCCGGCGGACAATTCGCGGCGGGCCGCTTCGAGCATGGCGTAGGTCTTGCCAACCCCGGGGGCCATCCCGAAAAACACCTTTAGCTGGCCGCGCCGCGCCCTGGCTTCCTTCTTTTGCAAGGCCGCCAACAGCACGTCCGGATTGGGGCGGGTCTCTTCGGCCACGGCGGAAGTATAGTTTAGTTAACTTTCCGCGGAAGACCTATTATGCAGTTTTTCAACGCTCCACGCTCCACGAAATCATTACGCGTAAACCAGCAGGTGGATATCTTCCGGGAGGCTATCCGACACCTTTTGCACCACATCCGCGCGCAACAGATGCAACAGCCGGCTGCGGACCGGTGCGCCCAGAATCAGCAAGGAGGCGCCCATAGTCGCGGTGATATCCACAATCGTGTCCGCCACCGAATCGCTGACGGCATAGCATGGGAAGACCGGATGCCCGTTGGCCATCGTCCGCGCCTGAGAGAAAACATCGCGGGCCTCTTCATCTTCCTGCCAGCGACGGTTCTGGTCGGCTTCGCTCAAGGCGGGCAAGCCGCGAACAAATAACAGGTAGAGCGGGCGATGGCTGAGGCGCGCTTCCTCGACCGCGAACTCCAGAGTTTTGCCGGCGCCGCGGATGGCGCATACGATGGGCGCCCCATCTACCTGCGCGCCATTGATCTTTGGCAGTGGCTCGCTTGCGACCGGGATGGGAACAGCAGTCGCCGTTACGGCGGCTGCAGCCAGTTCTCGCTTCTTTCCCATTTCGACGATCCAACCGCGCAGGAACAACCCAATCGCCAGAATGGTGACGGCGAAGATGCGCGCGCCCGGTTTGTCGATAAATAGCGAGATTTCGATCGCCAGCATGATCAGGAAGGTGCCGAACATGAGTGTTCGTTCCCAGCGGGCGAGCTGGACTTTGCGATCCGTCGAAGTTGCCCCGAGGTTCGTGGCAATGGCGCCGACGACACCTACGGCATAGAGGTCCGCGAGTCCGGCCATATCGCTCACGGCCACCACCAGCACGACCGGAATGATCGTGGCTACAATCACCGCAAGGTTCGGCACGCCGAATTTGTTGAGCTTCTGAAAGACGCCGGGCAGCTCGCGGTCGCGCGACATCAAAAATTGGATGGCGATCAGGTCCACAATCGCAGTGTTAACGGCGGAGAGCAGCAAAAACGCGAACACGAGGCTCACCACCACACCCGCGACGTGACCCAGGCTAATTGCCAGCGGACCGGTCACCGAGCCGCTCACGAACACATCAGCCATGTAGCGGAGCATGTAGTCGCGCACCCCCGGATGGCCGGGCGCATCCACATCATCCTTGTTGATCTGCAATCCGGGCAAGGCGTGCGCGGCGAGGCTAAGCAGGACGGTGAAGATACAAACTTCGAGCATGACGACAATGATCGCCTTGGTGGAAGTTTTCGAGACGTTCGGTTTGGCATCGTCCGTGCCCGGGTTGAGTTTCATCACGCCGGTGGCATTGGCGATGGCTTCCACGCCTGAAAGAGCGAGCACAACGCCGACGAACCCGTTCCAATTCTTAAAAAAACCGCCATGCAGCGGCTGGAGATTATGCACCGCAGCCCCGAGATGCGGCAGGCTGAACAATCCCAACAGCACCACGACGATGACCGTGGGCACCGATACCAGAAATGCCAGCCCGCCCGTATGCCGCGGACCGAAGAAATTTAACGCCCCAATGAACAGGATCGACAGACCGGCGAAAATCTCGGGGTGCGGCACGCCCAGATACTGAAAAGCCGAAAGGGCGCTGATCGCCGCGGTGACCAGGTAATCGGCAATCAGTAGGAAAGCGCCCACGATCGACAGGATTTCCGACCGGTGCCGGACGCTGGCATAGACGCCGCCGCCATCCGGGTAGTGCCGGCAGATGACCATGTAGTTGATGCCGACCAGAGCGGTCAGCACCGACATCGCGGCGATGAGCCAAAACGAAGCGTAGCCGGCCACGGCGAATGCCAGGCCGACGACGTAGGCTTTGCTGGTCCCCCAGTCGCCGTAAAGAATCGCCGCCGCGCGCGGCCAATCGACGTTGCGCGGCCGCTTGGTGGTGCTCGAAATTACCATAATATCACGCCAACCAGCGCCAAATATCAGTGCTCAACTGGGGTGACTCAGGCCGATGAAGAAATCACCGGCCGATACGGTCGCCCTTCCAAACGCCGGCGAGGTTAGCTGACGGGCTCGGCCTTGAAAGTGGCCTTGGCGTGTTCATTACTCACGCCGTGCGCCCCATTCGAGTGCGGTGTTCGAAGCGCGGAGTTGCGGAATACCATACCAATTCCACATAACCCATCCGCACCCCGAACACCGCACTCGAAAGCGGTTCCCCCGCGTCCGGCCTCAGGAAGGAAGCCGGACTTAGGCTGCGAACGACGGAACTGGCTTAATCCGCACTCCAAACTCCGCACTCAAGAGCGCGCTTTTTCCACTCCGCACTCCGAACTCCGCATTCCGCACTTCAGAGGCGGGCTCGCCTGGCGGCGATCGCTAGGAGACAAAACGCCAGCATCCGTTCTCGCGGCTAAAAGCATGCCATAGCCGAAACGGCGGCGCGTAGTCAAAATCAGATCAAAAACTGATCGGAATGTATTAAAATTATATAAAAATCAGCCTGGGAGCGCCGGCATCCTGCCGGCGAGTTATTTACTGCCTCATACTTCCAAGACCGGGCAGGCCAAACTCTCAATGCACCTCCGTGCCGTATGCCGCGAGAAGAACCCCCACCTACGCCGCACCGGTGTTCGGGTCAAAACCGTAAGGTCGAAACCTTTGCTGTAATTGCTGATCTGTTCCCAGGGCAACCCTTCGACGAGGATGGTCTCCGCCAGAATCTTTTGCCGGGACAGTTCATCCGCCAGGCTGGCCATGCGCGCCACGCCCTCTTTCCAAAGGCGGTCCATGAGCGATTCCGCGTTGCCGGCGTGCGCGGAAGCTTGAGGGGAATTGATGTCCACCACGTGCAGCACCGTCAGCCGGGCGCCGCAGTGCGCAGCAAATTCAGCAGCGAAACTGATGGTTTTTTCCGAAGCGGGTGAGAAATCAGTAGGCACGAGAATATTTTGCAGAAACCCACGCGAGGCTCCTCGCAGGGGACGGCGGAACGAGTTAGGGGATGGATAACAGATATCCTCCCCAGCACGACTTCTCTCGTCCTGGTCCGCAGCCACTGTGCTTTGTAACAGCGCGCTCATTGCATAGCGAAAATGTGGCGCGATGAGAGGGGATCCGGGTAGTTAAAAGGGTGCTGGAACCCATAAATTTTGCGTTAAAACCTGGATATCAATAAGAGGTTATTGACGTAGTGAATTACACTATCTATAAAGCTGGTGCGCTAGATGGAAGCCGGCGCTACCAGCCGGAGGGGGGAATCCTTTTTGTCTTTCTGGAGCACTTTTGTATGGCACGAATCCTCGCAATTGACGACGAATCTAACGTTCGCGACCTAATCGCGCGGGCGCTTGGCTTAGCGGGTCACGAAGTCGTTGGCGCACAGGATGGGAATGAAGGGTTGCGAGAGTTGATTAAAGGCGGCTTTGACCTGGTTATTACCGATCTCTACATGCCAAACCGCGATAGGCGTGGAAATGATTGGAGCAGTGCGAAAACAGTTTCCAGCGATGCCCATCATAGCCATGACCGGCAAGGGCGCCGAAATGCTGACTATGGTCAAGCATCTCGGGGCGACGGCGCTTCTGGCTAAACCGTTTGCCATGGCCGAACTGTTGGAGGTCGTGCGCAAGGTGCTCGCGGGCTGAAAATGCCAATCAAATTCACCTGTCGCTGCTCACTTCGGTTCGGCCTTTTCGTGTTTTTCGTGATAATTAAAACCTCACATTGAGCGCCGCTCGAATCCTGTAATTCGGCATCACCTGGATGCCTGAATTTTCCCGCAGCACCGGTAGGTCAGCAGCCAACAGCGCGCTCAGGCGGCTGCCCCAGGTAAAATTGAGCTGTGGCCCCACATACACCAGCGTCTCAGCCGAGTCCCCGTCCGGCACGCCGGCGAACGTATCCTTGCCTTTGGTCTCGCCCGAAACCACCGCCTCGAGCGACAGCGTGTAATCGTCTTTCAGCGCCAAATACGCTCCGGGCCCGCCGAACCACATCAGATCATTCGCATACTGATGCTCGAAGTCTCCTTCGCTGCGAATGGCGTATTGCACATTCGCCGTCCCGAACAGCCTTTTCCATCGTGCAAAAAGCCCGGTGCCGACCAGCCCATCGAACGAACCCGACCCTAGCGCCAGGTCATGTCCGCCGATCCCTTCGGGAAGCGCCGAGTCCGGAGTGCCCAGCTTCGAAGAGTCGCCGGTCGGAAACTTCACTCCCCCCAGCAGCGACCAATCAAAACTGAAATCCGCACTCATTTTCTTGTAGGCGGTAAAATTCCCCAACAGCGACAGGTCGCCAATGCCCGCTTCAGTCCTGTGCATCGTATCCGAGCCATAGGACCGATAGATTACGGGCAAATTCAACTGCACGCCGATCCGATTGTTGAAGTTGTAACCGGCGAACAACTGCGAAACCGAGCTGTCAATATACTCACCTTCACCGGGGATCTTGTGGCCGTCCTGTTGCAGCGTGCCGAAATAAGTGAATTGCTCAGACACGCCTCCAAAAAGCCCTTGCCGCTTCCGCCCTGTGCTTCCGTTGCGGAATAAATCGCGCAGAGATCACATCCGATCACCTGCGGTACACACATGGCCACCAGCGCGAGACAAATACCGAATTTCATTCTTAAGGACTACTGACGCGAAAATACTGCACCGGGCTCCCAGGCAAATCCAACACCGCCCACTGCTCGACGCTGCTGGCACTCACAAAACTTCTGGTTACTAACCAGGAGTTCAGGTTCGTAGAAATCTGCCAGGAATAAATCCGGCCGGCGTTGGACAGAAAGGAAAGCAGCAAAACAGATCCGGGACGGGTTATAATTAACTGTAGTGTTATCAATGGTAAGGTTGCCGACCCGCTGACACCCAGAATCGCGGGAAAGCTGGTAATCGAGCCGGCTGCGTTAGTGACCTGGACTGCATATTGACCTGCCTGGAAAGGTTGCACGTTGGTCAAAACCAGCATTGTCCCGATGGCGCCAGGGATCGGCAGGTTATTGAAGAACCATTGAAAGCTCAGAGCTGCATCACCTGTGGCGACACAAGACAACTGCACATTGGCACCTGCGATCACATTGGTGCTCTGAGGCAAACTGGTAATTGCGGGCGGCACTGGCGTCGCGACAGACTGGCCGTAAAGCGTGCAAATGCCATAAGCCGGGACGACGACGGTTGCGGATCCGCCGGCAATTGCCACGGAATTGCTGACCCACAACGCCCCCGAACCTGAAGTGAACGCTTGGAAGCTGGTCAAGCCTGCCGGAACAGGTGGCGCCTGGATTTGAACGGTGGCTGCGTTGGTGTCGCTGTTCACCAGCACAATGGTTAGGGCACTATTCGAAGCCGAAAGAAACGCGCTGGCACTTAGACTAGTCGCATTCGAAACGGAAGCGTTCACCCGCACGGCGTTGGGGCGGATGAAACGGAAAAAATGTTTTGCCGCGACGTATTTGGCCGCGTTTGCCCGCTGAGTAGCGTCCGTCAGCGTGGAAGCGCTGATTGGATTTCCGTCTGTGAATTGCCAATAAGCCCAGGCGCTTTGCCCGCCGGCAACTAAAGCCTGATGAATTTTAAGCGCGATGCTCCACGCGCCCTGATTTGGAAAACCAGTCGAGGGCGACAGCCAACCGGCAGCTTCACCGGAGGTTTCGGTCATCCAGGACTTCTTGCTGTAGGAGGCGGTGCCGACAACGTTGGCGGGAATGCCCGCGGCCGGGCCGCTGGTCCAACCGTTGAGCCACCAGTTCCATTGAGTGGGAGTCGACCCGGTGGCGGTCACACCATCGCTCGCGTAACCGTGTATGCAGAAGAAACTCAGCGCGGCCGCGGCGACGGGATCGGCGGCGATGTTCTGCAGGTATTGAAGATTCTTGTGAATGGCGGTTGAGCCCGCTCCGTACTGCCACATGCCGTAAGCGTCCCCGCCCATCAAATCTTCCGGGCCCATCAACTTGATCGGCGCCAAATCCGGGTATTTGTCGAACTCCGCGCGAACGGCCTTCAAAGCCGCAATATACTGAGAAGACAAAGGGTAGGTGCAACTGTTGTAAAACTCCTCGAAGTTCAATTCATTTTGGATGCTCAGGGCATAAAATTGCACCAGGTAAGCGCGTTGAAAACCGCGCACGTAAGCAGCCGTGCAACGAGCGAACTGGGTCAAAGCGCTGGTGGGGCCGGCGCCACCCAGCGATGAGTCGTCGAAATCGTTGAGCGGCGTTCCGTAGACGTCGAGCTTCCCACCGGCGTAATTACCAAGCCAAATGAATGGCCAGGGCGTGCCGTTGGCCGGCAGGCCATAGCTGGAGCCGCCGTAAGTGTTGCCGGAGCTTAACTTTACCCAGGGCGCGGGCGACCAGAGGGATCCGAACAACTTGAAATCTCCAAGCTGCAACCGTCGCATCGCACCGGCGCGTGCCACCGCTCCCGGCGTGGCCGGGAAAACGAAGTAGCCGATATTCGTCTCGATGTTCGGTCCCATGACGGCAATTGGGGCAGAGCGACCGGAATATTGCCGTTTGTAGTCGAGGGCATTGGTGTAGTCGCGCGCGTAATTACCGTCCGGGCCGGCGTTGCCCCAGGTCGGCGAATTGTACGCGTTATCGGAGTAAGGCGATCGGAAGTTCGGCGAAAGGTCGACGCGAAGCATACTGGCGCCGAGGTCATCAAAATAAAGCTGCTGCCACCAGGCATTCGTCCCCTCGTTGCCTGACAGGCAAGTTCCGAACCCGTCAATAATCTGACGTCGGCCGGCGGCAGACGTGTCGATGGTTACCGTTTGAGCCAGCGGCCGGTTCGCCGGCAGGAACACAAGCAACAGCAGGCTCACGAATGCTCGATTTAGTAACACCGTGGCAGCGTTGCGACCGGCCGGCGCCCACGTTAAAACCGTGCGAAACATCATCTGCCGCAGGATAAGTGATTCAGCGTAAACTTGACACAACATATCGCCTGAATGCCATGGTCCCGGTTTATGCTGCAGAATAGGTCATCTACTGAGTCAGGTGACAACACTGCGAGCGGCTCCCTCGGCATGTGCCCGACGCTTTAATCAGAGATTCCCCGATAGACCACACGCCGCTTCCATTCATAATTCAGAAAAGAATTTCAGTCGTGAGGGGAAAACAATATGGCTGCTAGAACCGATAACTCTCCAGCCGGCAAGGTCCGCCTCTTCCTGGTGGACATCCGCCCCCGGTGCTCTAAGAAACTTGCTGATGCAAAGCCGGTAACGATCTTGGCGTCCGGAGTACTGATCCGGACCCAACACTCGAGCAACGAAACCAGAAATGACCAGGAACCCACTTCAGGAAATCACCGGATAAATTTGGCCTTGGAGACTGCAAACAGTTGATCCAAATGATCCCGATCCGCGAAGGTAAGAAGCACGCGTACGGCCTGAAGGTGCCCTGCTCCAAGTCGCTCAAACCTGCGCCTGCTGTACGGATTCGGGACGCCTAACCGATATCTGAGGCCGTTTATCGTGCCCGACAAGCGGAGTGGTTTACGGTCTCGCCTTTCTGCTTTAGGCATAATCAATTCGCAATTAAGTTCTTCGCGCTGGACAGAATACTTTCCGGGGAAGTTATGGAACAGGTTCGTTCAATCTCTTGGACGGGGTTTTTTGTCGTTGACCTAGTTTTCTTGGCTTTTTCCGCTATGATTCGCTGGCAAATCACACAAATAGCCCCGGAATTCGTTTCGAAGCTGCTCCGCGGTAAGCACTTCATCTCTGATTGCGGAAAAGAGTTCATTTTCCGGTTGACATGGTGTTAATATAACACTAAATATGGTTCGTGTAAGTGATACACGTAGCAATGAACAACGAAACCACAACACTTTACCGTCCAGTCGGCCCAAAGGAATTGGAGCTCATTGCGGCGAGTGGGTACCGGGAGTTTCCTCCCCGCTTGCCGGAGCAGCCGATTTTCTACCCGGTATTGAATGAGGAATACGCCCGGCAAATCGCACGAGATTGGAATGTGCCTGCCAGCGGCTCAGGCTACGTGGTTCGG